>JBCQUZ010000018.1:0-34772 GCA_047173645.1 Rikenellaceae bacterium | reverse complement strand
GGCGCAATCGAGATAATGTGTGATCTCGATTGCGCCACTTCGGGTTATATTGTGGGTGCTACGGTTCGCGTAGCGTGTAGTGGAATGTGGTTAGGGTCGTCGTCGGGGGTGTTGGCACTGGGAGATGCGCCATATGACCAAGTTGCTGTGTCGGAGCTATCCGAAGAGGTTATGTTGCGGTGTGCTCGGGTAACTACCGATGAGGGGGTGACACCTATCCCTGCAACTGCAATGATCCCATATATAGATCAAAGTTATATATTGAGATATGTGGTTATCCACTCATTAAGTGTGGTTGTAGAGGGTGGATATGATGATGATAGCCTCATAACATTCTGCTCTCGAAATTCAGAGACTGGACTTACCGAAAATACAACCCACACCTTAGTCGATCTATCGGGTAACACCATCACCCTCAATGTAAATCGCAACGTTATATATGCCGATGAACTTATCCCCACAACTCCACGATCTATATACGCCATAGTGGAATATTTCGGCGGAGAGTATCAATTACGAATTGTTAATTGTGGATATTGAGAATGGTTGGTTTATCTCCTTTTTGGTATGGTCAAAAAAAAGTTGTGTTTGGCACCGAGAATTAACTCTCAATGTCAAACACAAACTCTTTTTTATCTGTAGATAAACGTCTCTACATCATGCCACCCATTCCGCCACCTGGCATTGGAGGCATCGCTGGAGCATCTGACTTTTGCTCCGCAAGAACACACTCTGTAGTGAGGAACATCGAAGCGATAGATGCTGCATTCTCCAACGCAACACGTGACACCTTGGTAGGGTCGATGATTCCTGCCGACATCATATCCTCATATTTATCGTCGCGAGCATTATATCCAAATGCTCCCTCGCCCTCGTGTACCTTGTTCACAACAACCGAACCCTCGCCTCCAGCGTTAGCAACGATTTGGCGAAGAGGCTCCTCGATTGCACGACGAACGATTTGAACTCCAGTAGTTTGATCCTCATTATCGCCCTTAAGACCCTCAAGAGCAGATACCGCGCGGATGTAAGCAACACCACCTCCAGGGACAATTCCCTCCTCTACAGCGGCACGCGTTGCAGCCAAAGCGTCATCTACACGATCCTTCTTCTCCTTCATCTCGACCTCGGTAGCAGCACCTACATAAAGCACCGCAACACCACCAGCCAACTTAGCAAGGCGCTCTTGGAGCTTATCCTTGTCGTAGTCCGAAGTAGAAACCTCGATAGCCACCTTGATTTGAGCTACACGGTTAGCGATAACATCCTTGTTTCCAGCGCCATCCACTACGGTTGTATTCTCCTTGTTAAGGGTCACCTTCTCGGCTGTACCCAACCACTCAAGGGTTGCATCCTCCAACTTCATACCCTTCTCAGCCGATATAACTGTTGCGCCTGTAAGAGCTGCAATATCCTCCAACATCTCCTTGCGACGATCTCCAAATCCTGGAGCCTTACATGCTGCAACCTTCAACGCACCGCGTAGCTTGTTGACAACAAGTGCCGAAAGAGCCTCTCCATCGACATCCTCCGCGATGATAAGCAATGAACGACCACTTTGAGCCACAGGCTCTAGGATGCTCATAAGCTCCTTCATAGTCGAGATCTTCTTATCTGTAATAAGGATAAATGGCTTCTCCAACTGCGCCTCCATCTTCTCGGTATCGGTGATGAAGTATGCCGAAATATAGCCTCTATCGAACTGCATACCCTCCACTACATCTACGTGAGTCTCGGTACCCTTAGCCTCCTCGACGGTGATTACACCCTCCTTGTTGACCTTCGCCATAGCCTCGGCGATGAGTTTACCGATTGCGTTGTCGTTGTTAGCTGAGATTGTCGCTACTTGCTCGATCTTAGCATAGTCGCTACCCACCTCTTGGCTTTGGTCGCGGAGTGATCCGATAACTGTCGCTACAGCCTTGTCGATACCTCTCTTAAGATCCATTGGATTAGCTCCAGCAGTTACATTCTTAAGACCTACGGTGATGATAGATTGAGCCAATACAGTCGCTGTAGTTGTGCCATCTCCTGCATCGTCATTGGTTTTAGATGCCACCTCGCGAACGATTTGCGCACCCATATTTGCGAATGGATCCTCTAGCTCCACCTCCTTAGCTACCGAAACACCATCCTTAGTGATGTGTGGAGCACCAAACTTCTTGTCGATGATAACGTTACGACCTTTAGGGCCTAAAGTTACCTTTACTGCATTGCATAGGGCATCAACACCCTCTTTGAGAAGCTCGCGCGCCTCTACATTATATTTAATATCTTTTGCCATTATTGTTGTGTATAATTTTGATTTAGATTATAGCTAGGATGTCAGCTTGCTTCATGATTAAATAATCTACTCCGTCGATGTTAAGCTCTTGACCTGCATATTTGCCATACAACACTTGGTCGCCAATCTTAACCTCCATAGTAACATCTTTTGTTCCAGGGCCAGCCGCTACGACTTCACCTTGAAGTGGCTTCTCCTTTGCTGTATCTGGAATAAATAGACCTCCAGCGGTCTTCTCTTCTGCGGCATTGGGAAGTACCAATACTCTGTCTGAAAGTGGTTTTACATTCATTGTTTCAATATTTTTTTGTTTGTTATAATTTCTTATCACGTAGTGACCCCTTAATCGCAATTCACGTGCCAAACCTTTTTTGGCAGATATTGACCTTTTATGGTGTGACAATAGGGATTAGACACTGACATTTTGGCAAATTTAACACTTTTTATCAAATTTTCTTGCATTATAAATATTTTTCTCCTATATTTGCACACCGAATGAAAGAACATCGCGTCTTGATTTCGAATATGGTGGTTGTAGCTCAGTTGGTTAGAGCGTCGGATTGTGGTTCCGAAGGTCGTGGGTTCGAGACCCATCATCCACCCTAGAGAGATGTCTTATTAAGGCATCTCTTTTTTTATGTATATAGAACACAAACATCACACGACACTTTCGAATTTTTGAATTGATACACAATCACTATATTTTGTGAATAAGCAAAAATATAAAAAGCGACTAAAATAAATTAGTCGCTTTTTATATTTGGTACCTGCCTTTGTAGCGGGAGAAGGACTCGAACCTCCGACCTCCGGGTTATGAGCCCGACGAGCTGCCAACTGCTCTATCCCGCGATATTGTATGACAAAAGTAGTGTAAATAAATGATATAACCAAATTTTAACACAGTTATTTTAGGAGTCGAATAATTTTTAATTTGCAATGTGTTAAATATCAAAATTTTACATATTACAACACAACTACTCCGATCTTCTTAAAAATTACTCTAAACCTACTCTTTGCGTGCCATAAGCATCTCTGCCCACTTTGCGCGACGCTCGTCTAGGTTTTCGTCCCATCCATCCCAGCGAGTGTATCTGTCATATCTATCGCTATAAATATCGTTTATCGTAATCAAAATTCCAGTCTCCTCGACTTCGCCAAAATCTGTATTGAGGAATGTATCGAAGGTTAGCATAGATGACGAAAGGCTCATATATGCTGTAAACAGAGGCGGAACAGTTTCGCCAAATTCACGGACATAGTTAAGCAACGATTTGAAGTTCTCGCGATAATCGTCACCACTAAATAGCTCCTTGTGGTATGGATTCTCCAAATCAAACTTCAGAGGCTCTTTCGCCGACATCAAACAATTCTTGTCGGGGAAGTGGCGGTGCATAAAGTGGATTATCGCGGTGCGTGCCATGGGGTTAAACGATGTGTACATCGTGATCTTACCAAAGAAATACTTCGCCCTGGGGTTCAACACCATAAGTGCTCCGAGACCATCCCATAGATTTTCTAGCGCAAAGATCCCCTTTGGATTGACACGTGCTTGGTATTTAACCTGCACAAACGATCGTCCTAGTTCGATGGTGTAGGGGAGATATTCGCGACGGAATTTATCCGAAAAGTTGAAATAGTGTTCGGTAGATAGATGTTTGGGTTGTTCATCCTGACAAACGATAAATCGGTATCCTCCCACGATCTCTTGGTCGCGAGGATCCCACACGATGAGTTGCATATATCCATCCTTTGCAACATCCTTGCTGTCGATGTCTACTTCGTCGCCCGTACCTCCGCCCGATGCTCTAAAAGACTCTTCACGCAGACGACCAACCTCCTTCATTAGGGCTGGGGCTTCGTCGGCAGAGAAGATGTATATCTCGTTGCTTGCTTTGTTTGTATCGCGAACCTTACGCTCTTGGGTGAGTTCAGCAAGCAAAACTTCGCGAGCTATAGGTTCCATTATAGGTTGTTTCATAACATTAGTAATTGGTGTAAAAAACCTGAATACAATGTGGTTAGTTACAAATATCCTATTTTTTAGCGAGAAAACTCGTATAAAATAGGATTTTTTATTTTATGATTAATGTAAAAATGAAATTTGTGCAGTTACACGATTCAATTTACATTTTTGTGATTGAGCTATTTACCCCCTTATCTTCCACCTTGCCCGATGTTGCGACTGCGGTATTCGAGGCGTTGTCATCTATTTTAACAATAAACGGAGTCTCATTTTTGAGGTTTATATTTGATGCCTTATAATTTTCATCCTCCGCGAGTTCGTCAATGGTACGCCTATCGCCTCCGATTGTGATCTCTAGATTGTCATCTGCTTTGAGCCCTTCGCCCTTGCGGAAGGTTATATTGTGGTTGCTTCCCACGAGGTGTGCCACCTGTTTCGATCCATTGCCTGCATACGCTTCGCCCTCGTAGGGGATGATCGTGATGTCGGCGGTGATGTTGCTATCCTTTTCGTAGTGGATGCTAAGTGCGGGGCCAAATGCCGCATCTGCCTTGCAATTAATGATTTGACCTCCCGAGCCGACATTAAATCCACCTTGACAACCTATAAGCGTCACATTTTCGACGATCTTCTTGCCCGACGAAAGGGTGAGTGCAACACCTCCGCGCGCATGTTTCACAACGCAATCACGCACCGTAACATCGGTGGTTCCACGCGTAAGGCGCTCGCCATTAATCATTGTCGCTCCACGGTTATATGTGCGGATTCCATCTTCGCCCCACGCTAGGGTGTAACCCTTTGGAGTTTTGTAGCCATAGATAGTCTCGAACTTGATCTTATCGGCGGCGCTTCCCGATCCAGCTTCGGCTAGAATATCATCTGTTGTTCCCATCTTACCCTCGACATAGCAACCTTCAACTGTCGGACTTAGAGCCGATTGCATAAATATAAAGTGACCAAATGCGTGGTGTACAACCTTGCAGTTTCGTGCGGTGTTATAGTCACCACGTATCAAGAATGCGCTATGTTTGTTGAGCTTCATATTTTTGTTTTTGCCCTTACCATAGATCTCTCCATAGCCGTATGGTTGCGATCCAACGCTCTTGAGGTCGAGTCCTTCGATGGTGTTACGTGCGCCATCCATAACTACATTTACACATCCGTGAGGAGGGAAATCCTTCTCGCTACCGACATCTACTAACTTCATATTCTTGACCATATTATCGCTACCAATAATATGCAGTTCGTGTAGTTCACCAGCCACGGGGAACGATCCGAAGCACTTTGTAAAGACCTCGATTGTGGTGTCGGTAAAGTCATATGTGCTGCCATTTCCTGATACTAAGAATAGGCAATTTGTCTTGCGACCCTCCACAACTTCGCTTTGCTCGGGGAATTTTCCTTTCTTGGTATCTTGCGGAGTTACTACATAGGTACCAGGTGCGAGTTTAACATTTACATTATCCTTTTTTAGGAGTGGAAGCAACTCTTGCAAAGAGTTTACCGTGATTACATCTGCACTGAAAGCGAGGTTTACGCTAGCGACAAGGGTTAGCAATAGAAGTTTTAGTTTCATGGTTTTTAGGGTTTTATATTCTTCGTAGTAGGTTATTTACGGCGTAGTCTCACAACATTTTCGACATGGTGCGTATGTGGGAACATATCTACAGGTTGCACCTCCTCGATTGTGTAGGCGTGCTCCATGAGCGCAAGGTCGCGCGCTTGGGTTGCTGGATTACAACTCACATATACTATTCTTTCGGGCGCGGCACGCAATATCACATCAATAACAGGCTCGTCGACTCCTGCACGTGGAGGGTCGAGGATTATCACATCGGGGTGACCATTCTCAGCCACGAAAGCATCGCTCATCACCTTTTTCATATCTCCCGCATAGAACACCGTATTGGTGATCGCATTATTTGCCGAGTTAACCTTCGCATCCTCAATAGCTTCGGGGACATACTCCACACCCACAACCTTGGCGCACCTTGTGGCGCAGAAGTTGGCGATGGTTCCCGTTCCTGTATATAGGTCATATAGGGTTTCGTGGGGTTGAAGCTCTGCCATGTTGCGTGTGACTTTGTATAGCTCATACGCTTGCTCGGAGTTTGTTTGGTAGAATGATTTTGGACCCACTTTGAATTTAATACCCTCCATTTGCTCTACGATATGGTCGTTGCCCTTATATAATATAGGCGTTTGATCCGAAATAGAGTCGTTGAGTTTGGTGTTGACCACATACATCAGCGACGTGATTTGTGGGAACACCTCCGCCATATGAGCCATTAGTGATTCGATGCGCTCCGTGTCATTTGAACCAAATACTACGATTAACATAATATCGCCTGTCGATGCTGTGCGGATCACAATATTGCGCATCAACCCTTCGTGCGAACGAGGATCGTGGAACGTGTATCCATTGTCGATGCAATATTTGCGAATCTCGGTGCGAATATCATTCGACGGGTCGCCCTGCAACCAACATTTATTGATGTCCAACACCTTGTCGAACATCCCTGGGATATGGAATCCCAAAGCTGGAGCCGACGCTATTTCGTCCGACGAGGCGATCTCTTCGTATGTAAGCCACCTCTTGGGGGTGAATGTAAACTCTAACTTATTGCGATAAAACTCCGTGCGTGCCGAACCCAAACATGGTTTGATCTCGGGGATTGAGAGGTGTCCAAGTCTTACGAGTTGATCCCTCACCTGCTCAGTTTTGAATCGGAGTTGCTCCGAATAGGGTAGATTTTGCCATTTGCAACCGCCACAAACTCCGAAGTGTTCACACACAGGTTCGGCGCGCAGAGGCGATTTTTTGATATAATTAACAACTACACCCTCCATAAATCTACGGCGCTTAGATCGGATCTGTACATCGACAACATCGCCTGGTACGGTCATTGGCACAAAGACAACAATGTCGTTGTAGCGTCCCATAGCTTTGCCCTCGGCAGCTAAGGTTGTTATTTCGAGCCCTTCGATTAGGGGGTAATTTGCTTTTTTTCGTTTCATAAAATCTTTTCAAAAGATAAATTAAAACACAAAGGTAATAAATTCGGGCTTAATAATTGTAAGTATAAACTACTATACTCCCAAAATTTACTATCTTTGTAGGCAAAGACACCTAATATCGCGTAACTATGGATAAGATTTTAGAACTCAAATACCAAAAATTTAGCTCTTTGGAGAGTATGTCACTCTCCGATCGATCGCTCCTTGACGAGGCTATAGCCTCAACATCGCGCTCCCACGCCCCATATTCCAATTTTAGGGTTGGCGCTGCGGCAAAGCTCAAAAGCGGAAAGATCATCTATGGCGCAAATGTCGAAAGCGAGGTCTATCCAGCAGGCATATGTGCCGAACGCAATTTGCTATTTGCACACTCGGCATCGGACGTAGATGACGATATTGTGGCAATCGCGATAGCCTCTGTGCCCGACGATAGGGAGTGTTATCCATGCGGACTTTGCAGACAAACGCTCCTCGATGTGGAGCGTAGGCAGGGCAACCCCATTCGTATAATTATGGGTGGAGGGTCGTCGGCTACAGTGGTCGAGAGCGCAAGTGTGTTGGTGCCCTTTAGTTTTATACTTTAATTATAATGTATGTTCGAAAAAAATGATATAATTTATGAGGATAACCACCTCCTCGTAGTCAACAAAAAGTGTGGCGATTTAGTGCAACCCGACCCATCGGGCACATCGGCTTTGGAGGATCAGATCAAGGCTTTTATCAAGGTGCGTGATGCCAAACCAGGCGATGTATTTTTGGGTGTTGTCCACCGCATAGATCGCCCTGTGAGTGGCGTGGTACTCTTTGCTAAAACATCGAAGGCACTCACACGCATGAACGAAAAGATCCGCCTAGGAGAGGTCACCAAACGATATTGGGCTGTGGTGGAGAGTTGCCCCACGCCCGAAAAAGGCTCTCTAACACACCATATTGCGCGCGACCCCAAACAAAATCGCTCGCGCGCGTATGACACCCCCAAACCACAATCCAAAGAGGCGCGTCTGAACTATGAGGTGTTGGGAGCGAGCAAAAATTACTCTCTTGTCGAAGTGGAGCTACTCACAGGTCGCCATCACCAAATCCGTGCTCAACTCTCGAAGATTGGTTGTTCGATAAAGGGCGATTTGAAGTATGGAGCCAAACGCTCAAATCCTAATGGAGGCATCGCGCTCCATTCGCGCACAATGAGTTTTGCGCACCCCACAACCAAGGAGCTTATAACAATCACCGCCCCCACCCCCAAGGATGATTCTCTGTGGGCATATTTCGAGGAGGCGAACGTATGAGGTTAGTTATACAGCGCGTAAGTGAGGCGCAGATGAATATCGACGGATCGTTATATTCATCTATCAAACAGGGTCTTATGACACTTATAGGTATCGAGGATTCCGACACCGACGATGACATCGAATGGCTCGTAAACAAAATGCTAAAGATGAGAATCTTCGACGACGAGGCGGGAGTTATGAATCTCGATGTCTCGCAAATCGAGGGCGAGATATTGTTAGTAAGCCAATTTACCCTCTATGCTTCGACTCGCAAGGGTAATCGTCCCTCATATATCCGCTCCGCAGGCGAGGCGATTTCGCGCCCATTGTACGAAAGATTTGTCGAGCGCACACGTTCGCTCTTCGCTGGCAAAGTCGCCACAGGAATATTTGGTGCCGACATGAAGATCTCGCTAATAAATGATGGGCCAGTAACCATCATAATCGACTCTAAACAAAGAGAGTAATAGAAAAATACTCACAGCAAAGTTACCTCGTGGTTACCCTCGATTTGGGATTAAACACCAAAGGTGTTTAATAAAATAAGGAGGTCAATATTTTGGTCGAATTTATTCGAAACCAAAATATTGACCTCCTTATTTTGAGAGCCACAGGCTCGTATCCCAAAACGCTATATAATTAGCTCAGCGGAGAGCACTCCGCCCGACGGAGTCAGTCCAGCCTCTTACTCAGCAGCAGGCTCCTCAACGTGTGGAGTAACCTCTACCAACTCAACATCGAAATACAATGCTTCGTTTGCGCCAATTACGCCGCCTGAACCTCTCTCGCCATAAGCAAGATCAGATGGGATCCAAAGAGAGATACGACCACCCTTACCTACAAGCTTCATACCCTCAGTCCATCCTGGGATTACGCGGTTAAGTGGGAATGAGATTGGAGCGTCAGCAGTTGCAGCATCTGGGTTTTGAGCCAACATAGCCTCTTTTTGCTCCTCTGGGCGATCTGCAAAACGGTTTGTGTCGAAAACCTTATCTGTGCGGATTGATTTACCTGTGTAGAATACCTCAACAACATCTCTGTCATCTGTTGCGTGAAGAGCCTCGCCCTCCTTCTCGATACGATACATAAGACCCGACTCAGTGGTGATAACACCCTTTTGCTTAGCGATCTTAGCTAGAGCAGCCTCTTGCTCTGCCATTTGCTCTGCTGGGCGAACAACCTCGAAATAGTTTGTCAAGAATGCGCGTGCTGCCAATTGGTCGATTACAGGAGATCCTGCATTAACATCTGTCATCGCGTTTGTAAGCCATACCACTTGAAGTGGGAAATCTACAGTTTGAAGGTTGATACCCAAGTTTACACCAAATGCGTATGATACCTCTGTGCGCTCAGCCTCGCTTTCGAACATCGAAGCATCAGCTTTAAGAGCTGCATTAGCCTCAGCTACAGCCTCAGGATCTGCACCACCTGCGATAGCTACGCTATCTGCTACACGACGCTCCTCGGCAACCTTAGCACGACGCTCTGGATACTTAGTCTCGAAATAATCTCTTAGAGTTGCGATTGCATCATCTTGAGTAAGCTCTGCTTTATCGAAAGCACCTGCCTTCACACCCTCTGATATAGATTCAAAATTCAAAGGTACATCACCCATTTGTGCGCTCATACCATAAGCGATATTAGCACCCATAGAGTAAGATAGAGAGTCCATTTTTGAAGAGTTACCCATTGTGATAAAGCCCTCTTCGCTTCCACCACAAGATGTTGCCATAACAGCAACTACGGCTACTGCAGCCGCAAAAAAAGTTTTGTTCATTTTTTTTATAATAAAAATTTATTTTTTTTAATCTTTACAGACTCGCAAAGCTATGAAATTTATTCCAATATACAAATTTATTGTAGGGTAAATTTAGATTATATTATGCTCTAATCGCCTTAAAAACTCCCCTGTGTAACTATTTGTGCACTTTGCCACCTCGGCAGGGGTGCCACACGCAACCATTTCGCCCCCTTGGGCTCCACCCTCGGCTCCGATGTCGATGATGTAATCTGCCACGCGGATGACATCTAAGTTGTGTTCGATTACAATTGCCGAATTGCCACGATCTACTAGTTTATGCAATACATCCATAAGTTGTTTAACATCTTCGAAATGCAACCCCGTCGTGGGTTCATCAAATATATAGAGCGTACTCCCTGTGTCGCGCTTCGAAAGCTCCGACGATAATTTGATACGCTGACACTCTCCTCCCGACAATGTGGTGCAGGGTTGCCCCAAAGTCAAATACCCTAGACCGACATCCCTCACCGCCTTGATTTTTTGGGCTATGTGGGGTATATGTTCGAAGAAATCCGCCGCCATATTGAATGTCATATTCAATACATCGCCAATGCTTTTGCCCTTATACTTCACCTCCAAAGTTTCGCGATTGTAACGCTTTCCGCCACACACTTTGCATGTGACATATACGTCGGGCAGGAAATTCATCTCGATGGTTTGCACCCCCGCTCCGCGACACTCTTCGCACCTTCCGCCCTTGACGTTGAACGAAAAGCGCCCCGCCTTGAACCCTCTGATTTGGGCATCGGGGGTCATTTCGTACAATTTGCGGATGTCGCTAAATATTCCCGTATATGTTGCAGGGTTGCTTCGCGGAGTGTGTCCAATGGGGGATTGATCCACCACAACCAACTTATCGACATTCTCGATACCCTCCACATCGTCATACTCCAAAGGTTGGTCATATGAACGATATAGCGCGCGGCTAAGTATGGGGCGCAGAGTTTCGTTTATGAGTGTAGATTTGCCCGAACCACTCACCCCCGTTACGCAAATTAGTTTGCCCAAAGGAAATTCGACATCTATATTTTTGAGGTTATTGCCCTTAGCTCCCTTGATAGTTATAGATTTTCCGTTGCCTGGGCGGAGCTCTTCGAGGGGCTCGATTTTGCGTCGTCCTGTGAGGTAGTCTGCCGTTATGGAGTTGGAATTTTTGATCTGGTCGAACGATCCACACGCCACAATTTCGCCTCCGCGTCGACCTGCCAAAGGTCCCACATCGACTATAAAATCTGCCGCCCTCATCATATCCTCATCATGCTCCACCACAATCACCGAATTGCCACCATCGCGCAGACCCTTGAGCGATCCGACCAACCTTTCGTTGTCGCGCTGATGGAGTCCAATGCTGGGTTCGTCCAATATATACAACACATTTACCAACTTCGATCCCACCTGTGTAGCCAATCTAATACGTTGACTCTCACCACCCGAAAGAGATCTTGATGCGCGGCTAAGCGACAAATACCCAAGCCCCACTTCGCGCAAAAACTTCAATCGTTCGCTAATCTCCTTTATGAGCTCCGTGGCTATTCTAACCTCCTTTGGGTTCATATGGGTATCGATGGTGGTCATCCACTCCGCCAAATCGTCAATCGACATGGCGCATAGCTCCGCGATATTTTTGTCTCCGATCTTGAAATACAACGCCTCTTGTCGCAATCTACTCCCTCCGCAAAGCGAGCACCTCTTGGTCACCAAAAACTGCTCCCTCCACTTCTCGCCCTTTCGCGATTCGGGATCAATCGTAGCGGATATAAACTCCGCCATACCCTCCCATGTTATTAGGCGCACACCATGGTCGTAGGTGAACTCCGCCATATTTATGCGTAGAGGCTCCGAATCGCCATAAAGGATTGCGTTTATACCCTCGTCGTCGATCTCGTCGATGGGTTCATCGAGCGAAAAGTTGTGGCGTTGACCCAGCGTTGCGATCATCGCAAAGAGCATATTATTTCGAAATTTACCCAGCGGTTCAACTCCTCCCTCTCTCAACGACAACTTAGGGTTGGGGATTATCTTATCGCGATCATATACCGCCTCTTCGCCCAACCCATTGCATTTGGGGCAAGCCCCCTTGGGCGAATTAAACGAAAAGGTGTGTGGTGCAGGCTCCTCAAAAGCTACACCTGTCGAGGGGCACATCAAGTGTCGCGAATAGAATCTTGCCGAATCATCGTCATAGTTGTAGACCGACATTGTCCCTTCGCCTTGGCGCATAGCTTCGCGGAGCGATTTGGTGAGGCGTTCCACATCCTCTTTGTCGACTCGTAATCTATCTATCACCAAATCAATATAGTGTGTCTTGTAGCGATCCAACTTTAGCCCCGACGAAAACTCCACCATCTGCCCATCAATACGAGCATAGAGGTATCCCTTTTTGCGCAATGTTTCGAACAGTTCGCGATAGTGTCCTTTGCGCCCCTTTACGATTGGCGAGAGCATTGCGATCTTGCGCCCTGCATAGTTTTCGATTATGAGATCCACAATCTGTTCGTCGGAGTAGTGCACCATCTCCTCGCCACTATTGGGCGAATAGGCTCTGCTGGCGCGAGCAAAGAGCAGGCGCAAGAAGTCATTGATCTCGGTTACGGTGCCAACTGTCGATCGTGGGTTTTTGTTGGTGGTCTTCTGTTCGATTGCCACCACGGGGCTGAGTCCCGTGATTTTGTCGACATCGGGGCGCTCCATGGTGCCTACGAATTGGCGTGCGTAGGTCGAGAGGGTCTCCATATATCGGCGTTGACCCTCGGCATATATCGTGTCGAAGGCGAGCGATGATTTGCCCGAGCCCGAGAGCCCAGTTATCACAACTAGCTTTTCGCGTGGGATCTCAAGCTCTATATTTTTGAGGTTGTTCTCCCTCGCTCCCATTATCTTTATTACCTTTTCCATAGGTCGCAAATTTACAAAAAAATGTTATCTGTTGCAACTCTGCGAGTTGCCGCCCTCCTGTGCACTTTTTTTCAAAAAAGATGCTTTTTAGGAGTGTCGGGCGAAGACAAGTTGGGGTTGGTGGCAGGGCTGCCCTTGTGCTGGGCAGGCAGTGCGTAGCCGCACGGGCTACCCTTCTTGTTTACCTCCTTTTTCGTTCTTCGATTAGGTGTCTTATCGCCATTATTGGGCTATGAAACATCATTCTCCATCCCGAATATCGCATCACGTCGCGCACTCTCTGCGAATGCGAATGGTCATAACAATGTATCTTACACAACCGACAACTTGTTTTCATCTCCTCATCAATAGGACACTTCTTAAGCCGCTTCGTGGCGTAATCCAACAACTCCTTACACTCCCCACACAACTCCCCACGACGACCATTATGATGCCCTCGGCAATAGATGCCTACCATTACCTCGATAACCTCTCGATCTCTTTGGTTTCGTCCCATTTTCGCTATCTCTTTTAACGTTTAAATCTGTTTTATAGTGCTAAAAAGCTCAAAATTCATACCCAGCGTAAATAAATTCATGCCTAGCATAAATATAAGTGGTCAAAGATAGCGAATAAGCGAGAAAAAAACGCTACTTTTGTGGAAAATAAAATAAGACTTGATGATTAGAGCAGGACGCACACAAACCCTTACGGTAAACAGAATATCAGAATTTGGACTATACCTAGTCGACACCGAAGAGAATGAAGTTCTTCTTCCCAACCGCTACGTATCGCTAACACAACGCGAAGGCGACCAAGTGGAGGTATTCGTATATCACGATTCCGAGGATCGTTTGGTCGCGACAACCGAAACCCCACTTGCCAAGGTGGGCGAATTGGCATGCCTAAAGGTTGTCGACAAAAATCTACATGGCGCATTCCTCGATTGGGGACTCTTCGGTAAGGATCTATTCTTGCCAAATCGTAACCAACAAGGCGGTATCATCGTAGGGCGTAGCTATGTGGTATATGTCTACGAAGATAATATCACAGGGCGTTGTGTGGCAACCAACAAACTCAAAAGTTTCGTCTACAACGACGAAGATATATCTGTTGCTGTGCGCGACGAAGTAGATATTCTTATAGCTTCGGAGTCCGAAATCGGCTATCGCGTGATTATCAATAATCGTCACTGGGGTATGCTCTACAAAAATCAGATCTTCAAGAGCGTAGCTATCGGAGATCGCATGCGTGCCTTTGTGCGCAAAATCACCGAAGATTTCCGTATCGACGTGTCGCTCACCCAACAAGGATACAAGGAGGTTAAAAACTCTGCCGAGACCCTCCTAGATATGATTAAAGCAAATGGCGGATCACTCCCCATCAATGACAATAGCGCACCCGAAGAGGTCTCTCGAATCACTCAAATGAGCAAGAAACTCTTCAAACGTTCGCTTGGCGTGCTCCTCAAAAGAGGCGAGGTAGCTCCCACCGAAGATGGTATCAAGTTAATGAATATCAATGAGTAAGATCACAACTGCCGAGAGAGTTTCGAGGGATGGATCAGACAACTTTGTCTTCCAACGCTCGATCCTTGCCTACTACTTCGCCGCATCGAAGATTAGTGGGCGAGTACTCGAAATCGGTACTGGGTCGGGGTATGGTGTAGATGTTATCGCTCCACATGCCGACCACTTCACGACAATTGACAAATTTGAATCGTCGGTAGATTTTTCGGCTCACGCCAATGTGTCGTTCAAACAATGCAATGTTCCGCCCCTACCCTTTGAGGATGAGGCGTTTGATTGCGTGATTTCGTTTCAGGTTATCGAGCATATCGAAGATGATGCACGCTTTGTGGCGGAGGTGCAGAGGGTGCTTAAAAAGGGTGGAATATTTGTTGTTTCTACACCCAATATCGTGATGTCTTTAACTCGTAATCCATGGCATGTTCGAGAATATACCGCCCCGCAATTCACCTCTTTGTTGTCTGTTCAATTCTCTGATGTAGAGCCTCTTGGAGTTGTAGGAAATGAAAAAATCATGGAGTATTACGCCAAAAACCGCGAGGGGGTGCGCAAATTCACAAGGTTCGATATTTTCGATCTGCAACATCGCCTTCCGAGGTGGATGCTTCAAATTCCATACGACATCCTTAACCGCTTAAATCGCAAGAAGTTACTTGCCGACAATAACACCCTCACAAGCTCAATTGCGATGGAGGATTATAGCGTCGTCCCAATCTCGGACGAAGCCTTCGACCTACTCTATATCGCAACAAAGTAGACAAAATAAAGGCTCACGCCAACGAGTGGTGCGAGCCTATATTTATATATCATATATCACAAAGATACTACTCAGTATAAAATTTATAGATACAAGTGTGTCTATATTTCTCACCGACATTTAATCGAGCCGAAGGGAATTGTGCCCAATTTGGAGCGTCGGGGAAACGTTGCGTCTCCAATGCGAGCGATCCTCTTCTGAGATATGCCCCCTTGCCAGACTTAGATATTGTCTTGCCATCGAATGCGTTACCCGAATAGAACTGAATACCCACTTGGTCGGTATAAACATCCATACATCGTCCACTCTCGGGCTCGACAACCTTTGCTGCAAACTCTACATTTCCACCATTATTCAACACCCAGCAATGGTCATATCCACCACATACGCTTGTTTGCTCATGGTCGGAATCTATATCTTTGCCGATTCTCTTTGGTGTGCGGAAATCAAATGGTGTACCCTCGACCTTCAAAATCTCGCCCGTAGGAACCGAGACATCGGTAACAGGGAGGTAGAAATCTGAATTTATCTCGATGATATGATCTGTAATCTCGCCATCACCCTCACCGCGCAAGTTGAAATATGAGTGGTGTGTCAAGTTGAGGATTGTATCCTTGTCGGTTGTTGCACTATATTTAATAATAAACTCATTGTCGGGAGTTAGCTCATAGCTCATATCGACGCACACGGTTCCTGGATAACCCTCCTCTCCGTCGGGCGAAACATATCTAAAGAGTATATATGATGGGGTCACCTCTACAACATCCCACACAACGCTATCCATGCCCTTGATTCCGCCATGCAACGATTGCCCTTTGCTGTTGATAGGCACCGAATACTCCACTCCATTGAGGGTAAATTTACCCTTTGCAATACGATTTGCAACGCGACCACACATCGCCCCTAAAAATCTCTCGCCTTTGTTGTCGAGATACTCATCCATAGTGTTGTAACCCAGTGCAATATCTGCAACGTTACCATCTCTGTCGGGAGTGAAGATCTTAATCACGCGACCACCAAAATTTGTTACTACCATCTCGATGCTACCTGCCGAGAGGGTGTGAATTGAAATTGTTTCCATAATTAAAGGTTTTATTGTTTTATGATCTGCCACCTAATATATCACTGATATATAATCTATAATATCGCTAACAGATCTCTGGTATCTGCAAAATAGATTATTTTATCTGCTTTTGTGACAAAAAAAACCTCTTTTTCTTTGGAAACGATCTCGCAAACGTTTCCAAAATATGCAAACGTTTTCATTTATATTTTTTTGGGAGGGGGATAATATGGATCAACTCCGCAATGACATACAACAAAAGTATCGACCATACAAAAAACAAACTACATCTCACCAATAAATCGGCACATTTGAGCGCGTGCGCGGTGGATGTTTGTTTTGACGGTACCTAGTGGCATTGAGAGTTTTTCGGCGATCTCTTCGTAGGAGTATTCATCCAAAAAACGCATTCTGAATAGTCGTTGTTGAGTCTCGGGAAGTCGAACGATGCAATTTTCTATGTGTGCCCTTTTTTGCGAATTTATAACACTCTCCTCGGGCGATGGAGCCAATGATTCGGAGCTAAAGAGACGATCCTCCAACGAGAGTTCATCTTGACGCTTGCGACAATGGTCAATGGCTGTGTTGCGTGCTATGGTATAGATCCATTGCCCGAAGGTGTATTGAGGGTTGTAGCGATGAATATTGACATAAACCTTTATGAAGGTCTCTTGCAGTAGGTCGTCGAGATCTAGCGACCCTCCACTTCCGAATTTGGAGTTTAGGAGTCGACGTATAGATTCTCTGTAGCGCGTGAATAGAAATTCGAAGGCAACATCATCACCTTTGTCTATCACTCGTTCGACAAGTTGCCGATCATCTGCTATGATATAATCTTCGATCTCCATGATGTTATCCTTTTATTTTGCACTATTTTGCGCTGTTTCTGCTCCACACCTTGGGGTTGTGTTTGAATCTGAGCCATATATCCATCGACATCACATAGAGTGGAATCAATATATCTGCCATGCCATAGCGTTTTATCATATTCCCCTCGCCCAATCGTTTAGCGATTTTCTTGACAACCAAAGAGACCACAATTGCGCGAATAATAAATAAAACTATCGCACCTATTTTAATCTTCAAAGGAAGTAGAATAACAGATAGGAGTGTCAACAAACCAAACAACACTCGGCTACGTAACTCCCATCTTTCGAACAGTTTAGCCCTAAAGGGATAGAATTTAAATCCCGATCTGAAGAATCGGAACTGCTCCGTCCACCAACCTATCGAACCCCAACAAATTTGATTCAGCGCGGCACGTGGCGAGACAACAACGCTAACGTGTGGAGGGTTCACCTCCTTGGATAACAAACGTTGGATATATAGATCATCGACTCCGATGTGCATATTGAGGTGGCTAAATCCCTTAGCTTCATAATATTGGCTCTTTGTCCAACCAATATTTGTGTAGTGTCCACGATATGGTTTTCCTTTGATTGCACGGCTCAACCATACTGCCGAACCCATCATTCGATGGGCACGCATAAAGTAGCGTCCAACCCCTTTGTCGGACTCCAATCCTGTGTATCCCAACACAACATCGCCCCTCTTGAAACCGCTTGCCATAAGCGATAACCACCTCTCACTCAATGGATAACAATCTGGCGATGTGAATATCATACATTCATGATTCGCCGCTTTGATTCCGATGTTGAGAGCTGTTTTAATAGATATTGGGAATTGTGGATTTGTCTGTATTCGAGTCACCACAACATTTGGTAACATTTGGTGTAGGCGTTGAATATCGTCGTAGAAATCGTTGTTGGAGCCGACATATACAATCACCACCTCAAATTCGACACCCTCCTGGGCGATATATAGAGGCAGGCGTTCATCTAGGAATGGGTAGTCGTCGGTAAATAGAGGGACGATCACCGAAACAGGGGGGATCTCGTGGCGGATTTCGGGGCGAGAGCTATCCTTATATTTGGCTATTGTGCGGTAGTTTCCAACGTAATAGCACATCTGCATCACAAAGAAAAATAACAATGATGCGGTTAGACCAATGCCCAACCAGCCATAGGTGGATAGTATATATTCGATATATTCGTTCATTTTAGTGGATGATTTATAACTCACAAAGTTAGGTAAAAAAAATTAATTATTAAAAATTGATGAAGTGTTTTTTTGCTCTTTTAGATTCGATAAGGTAAGTTGACTTGCCACTTCATCCAAAAAAAATCACCCGAAAACCCTCAATAATACCAAGCTATCGCAAAATTATTCTTATCTTTGTACGATTATAGGTATAAACTCAGTTATTTAAGAATGAAATTTAAGGTCTCACATACAGCACCAAACACCAAGGCTCGTGCCGCAACCTTTACCACCGACCACGGAGAGGTTCCCACACCCATCTTTATGCCCGTGGGAACCGCCGCGGCGATGAAGGGAATTTTTCACCGCGATGTGGAGCATGAAGCAGGCGCGAAGATCATCCTCGCAAACACATATCACCTCTACTTGCGCCCAGGAATGGAGATCATAGAGGCGGCAGGAGGAGTGCATCGTTTTAGTGCGTGGGATAAACCTATGCTCACCGATAGCGGTGGTTTTCAGGTGTTTTCGTTGGCGGCATGTCGCAAACTTAAGGAGGATGGTTGCCACTTCCAAAGCCATATCGACGGTTCGCGCCATCTGTTCACCCCCGAGAGTGTTATCGATACGGAGCGCACAATTGGTGCCGACATCATGATGGCTTTCGATGAGTGCCCTCCAGGGGATTCTCCGCGCGAATATGCCGCAAAATCTTTGGGACTCACCCAAAGATGGTTGGAGAGATGCTTCAATCAATATGAAAAGACACAACCCAAATATGGTCACTATCAGTCGCTTTTCCCTATTGTACAGGGGTGTACATACCCCGATTTGAGAGCCAAAGCTGCCGAGGGGGTGTTGCAATACAACGCCGATGGTTACGCAATCGGAGGTCTTGCGGTGGGTGAACCAGCCCCTGTGATGTATGAAATGATCGAGGTGGTCAACGAAATATTACCCACCGACAAACCGCGATATTTGATGGGCGTGGGTACGCCAATAAACATTCTGGAGGCTATAGATCGCGGTGTCGATATGTTTGATTGTGTGATGCCAACGCGTAATGGTCGCAATGGTCAATTGTTTACGTGGGAGGGAGTTATCAATATCCGCAACAAAAAATGGGAGGCTGATTTTTCGCCCATCGACCCCGCAGGCACCGCATTTGTCGACCATACATACACTCGCGCATACTTACACCATTTGGTTGTATGCAAGGAGATGTTGGCGGCGCAAATTGCATCGTTGCACAACATTGCCTTCTATCTAAGTTTGGTGACCGAGGCGCGCCGACACATCATCGCTGGAGATTTCAAGGAGTGGAAAGAGGCGGCAATCGTGAAGTTATCGCGCAGATTATAATACAAATTATAAAATTAAAATATTATAATTACCTAAAGCTAAAAAATTTATGAAATTTCGCTGGCCAGGACTCAAGATCCTTGACCGATATGTAATCGGCAAGTTTCTATCAACATACTTCTTCTCGATAGTCTTGATTATTGTGGTGATCGTGATCTTTGACTATGCCGAGAAGATTGATAACTTCACCGCGAGCAAGGCTCCATTCAAGGCGATTGTTTTTGATTACTATCTCAACTTCATACCCTCGTTTGTCAACCAATTTAGTGGGTTGTTTGCATTTATTTCGGTGATCTTTTTCACCTCGAAGTTGGCGTATCAAACCGAGATTATCGCGATGTTGTCGGGCGGAATGAGCTTCAGGAGACTTATGTGGCCATATTTCATCGGAGCGTTGATTATATCGTCGTTGTCGTTGACGCTCAATTTGTGGATTGTCCCCATATCGCAAAAGACATGCGTAAAGTTCGAGGCTCAATATGTCGACAATCGCAAAGGTGTGAAGTACGATAAACACATCTATCGCCAAGTGGATGATGGATTGTTCCTATATCTACGAAGTCTCACAAACCAAGATCGCGCCGCTTTTCTATCGCTCGAAAAGTACGAAGATGGCAAGATGGTGAGTGTGTTGGAGGCGGCAACCGTGTCGTTGGATAGTTTGTCGGGGCGATGGAAGGCTCTGCGCTACACAACTCGCACATTTGACGAGAGTGGAAAGGATAACTTCGTGCAACATCGCGACCTGGATACACTCATAAATATCGACCGTTCGGAGCTAGGCAATGTCGGCGATCTTGTCAAGACGATGAAGATCGACGAACTCAATGAATTTTTGGAACAACAGAAACGCAAAGGCTCCGATTCGATAACCATAATCGAAGTTGCCAAACATACGCGATATGCCTTCCCTGCTGGAACATTTATCCTCACACTTATTGGCGTGTCGCTCTCGTCGCGCAAGGTGCGTGGAGGCACAGGAGCCCATATTGGAGTGGGTACGGCGCTGTGTTTCTCATATATTTTGTTTACGAGGTTTTTCGAGGAGTTTGCCAAAGGTGGCACCCTCACGCCCGATATTGCGGTGTGGACTCCCAATATTATATTTTCGGTGATTGCGATATATTGCTACATTAAAGCTCCAAAATAGTGCAACAGTTAGCTAAACATATAGAACTCATTGCGACAAAGTGTCGCCGTGCAGAGAGAATCTCGACCGACGAGGCTATGGCTTTGTGGCGTGATGCTCCGCTGTGGTTGTTGGCGGAGTTGGCTGTTGGGCGCAAGATGGAGCGGAGCGGAGATGCGGTGTTTTATAATCGTAATTTTCACTTGGAGCCTACGAATGTGTGTCGATTTAGATGCAAGTTTTGTTCGTTTAGGCGTGGCGAAGGTGCTGTGGATAGTTGGAACTACTCGATTGAGGAGATGGAGCAGATCGCGAAAAGCTATGTGGATCGCGGAGTTACAGAGGTTCATGTCGTGGGAGGTGTACACCCTTCGCATTCGCTCGATTTTTTTGTGGAGCTAATCCGCAGGGTCAAGGCGATATTGCCCAAAGCGACGATCAAAGCATTTACAGCCATCGAATTAGGGTATATGATCCGCGAAGCTGGGATCCCTATATCCGAAGGGTTGCAACGCCTTAAAGATGCAGGGATGGAGTCGATTCCAGGGGGTGGAGCAGAGATCTTTGACGAGAGTGTGCGTCGCGAAATTTGTGGCGAAAAGGGCACCTCCGAAGAGTGGTTCGAAGTGCATAATGAGGCGCATAGATTGGGTATATCAACCAACTGCACAATCCTTTATGGGCATATCGAAACTATCGAACATCGCATAGATCACCTCGAAAGATTGCGCACCCAACAAGATAAAACAGGGGGTTTCAACGCCTTTATTCCGCTGAAGTATCGTAGCATAAACAACGATATGAGTGCGCTTGGCGAGGTGCCCATAATGGAGGATCTGCGGATGCTCGCTATAAGTCGCCTATTTTTGGATAACATCCCCCATATCAAGGCATATTGGGTGATGTATGGCAAACAAACGGCGGAATTGGCACTCAGCTTTGGGGCAGATGACATAGATGGAACAATAGATGATTCGACCAAGATATATTCGATGGCAGGAGCCGAAGATCAACGCCCACGCATGACCATTGGCGAGATCGAAGCGATGGCTCACCGCGCAGGATTTAGGGCGGTCGAAAGAGATACACACTACAATATAATTTAGAGGTAATTATGGATAGTAATAATAACGAGAACACTCAAAAGAACACTCAAAAGAAGGGAAAAGTTGTGGCAACAGAGACCACAAAACTTATTAAACACGCGGTGCTGATAATGGTGCTAATAGCACTTGGAGCAGGAGTCGCTCACTTCGGTTTGGTCTTTTTTACGCGCCACGATGCACGATGTACAGTACCACAACTCAAAGGGCTCATATTCACCGAGGCGGAGTATGTAGCAAAGGATATGGATCTAAATATTGTTATCAACGACTCTTTGTATGCCCCTATGTATGAGGGAGGTATGGTGTTGGATCAACTTCCCAAAGCGGGTGTCGACGTGAAACCTGGTCGCACAGTGTATGTTACGATCAACGCATTTGGCAAAAAGAAGGTGCAGGTGCCTTATGTTGCAGGGCGATCGCTTAGACAAGCTAAAAATATGTTAGAAGTGGCTGGTTTACAGATCGAAAGATTGGTCTACAAATATGATATGGCGACAAACTACGTGTTGGCGGAGTATCTAGACAACACACAAATCTCCGCCACAACAGATGTCGAAGCGGTGGTGGGAAGCGGTGTGACGCTCCATGTGGGAATGAGTCGCACGGATTGGAAAACTGCAATGCCTCTGCTCACAGGAATGACCCTCTCTCAGGCGAAGAGCAAGTTGTGGGAGTCGGGTCTAAATGTCGGAAAGGTCACTTTGCCCGATGGAGTTTCGGAGTACACGAAGGATCGCGCCAAAGTTTATAGGCAGAGCGTATATCAAGGTGCCGATGTGACATATGGAACAAATATCGCCATATCGTTAACCTTCGACGAAGAGGTTGTAGCAAAGGAGATAGCCGCCAACGAACGAGTAGCAAGAGCCGCACAAAAAGCCGCCGAAGAGGCATTGAAGGCAAAGGAGGCAAAGGAGGAATTTTAGAAGATTTAGAATAGATATATGAGTGAACAGATAATAGATACGACCCCTGAGTGGGATGATGATTTGGAGATTGGGGCAGAAGAGGGTGAATCGTCTGAAGATGAACTCTTTGAGCATCATAAATTTGAAGTAGACAAGGGTCAATCCCTAATTCGTTTAGACAAATATTTGGCAATCAATATGCGCAATACATCGCGCAATAGGATCCAAGATGCCGCCGACGAAGGGTCGATACTCGTGAACGGAAAACCTCAAAAATCGAGCTACAAGGTGAAGCCTCTAGATTCGATCTCGATTGTGATGCCATATCCGAAATACGAAAATGAGATTATAGCCGAAGATATTCCCCTAGATATAGTGTATGAGGATGACCAAGTTTTGGTTGTCAACAAAGCTCCAGGTATGGTTGTACACCCTGGGCATGGTAACTATACGGGGACGTTGGTCAACGCGTTGACCTATCACCTCAAAGGGTTGGAGTTGTTGGATGATGCCGATATGCGCGCAGGACTTGTGCACCGCATAGACAAAAATACATCGGGGTTGTTGGTCATAGCCAAGAATGCCAAGGCGCACGCCTTTCTCGCAAAGCAGTTCTTCGACCACACCACGAGTCGCAAATATGTAGCCCTTGTGTGGGGAAATATCGAAGAGGATGAGGGGACTATAACGGGTAATATTGGACGTGCGGTGAAGGATCGTCTCAAGATGTTTGTCTTTGAGGATGGATCTGATGGTAAACATGCGGTGACTCATTATAGGGTGCTTCAACGCTTTGGATATGTGACACTTGTGGAGTGTCAATTGGAGACTGGACGCACACACCAAATTCGTGTTCATATGTCGTGGAAGGGTCACCATCTGTTCAACGACGAGAGGTATGGCGGAGATCGTGTATTGAAGGGGACAACATTCACGAAGTACAAACAATTTGTCGAGAATTGCTTTGCCATAATTCCACGCCAAGCGTTGCATGCCAAGTCATTAGGGTTTGTTCACCCCACAACTCGCGAACGCATGGAGTTCGAGTGCCCACTGCCCGACGATTTTGTCGCGGTGATTCAAAAATGGGAGGGATATGCCGCAAATAGGTTGGCATCAGACCGTATCGCCGCACTCAACGAAGATAGCGTCGATGAGAATTTAAGTCACGTGGGGTTTTAGCATGGGACTGACTCCGTCGGGCGGAGTGCTCTCCGCAGAGCTAATTTATATTAATTATTAAAAATTTTATTTTAGAACCAGTTAAATACGATCCGCAATCTCATATACAAAAATATGAACAATAAAAAAATATTAACCCAACAAGAGCTAGCCGCGGAGCTAGAGATCACAGCAGATACGCTGAGAAATTGGCAACGCATGGGGGTTGTGACGAGGGATATTTTGAGAGGTGGGATAGCAGAGATCAAGGAGGATTTAGTTCGCCAAGGGAGACTTTCGTCGAGGGCGAATAAACTATATAAGGTGAGCGAACAAGCGGAACCAAACCATTGGAGCGAATATGAATCATCGCTGAGCGATGCACAGCGTAGTCGCGAAGGGATATTCTACACCCCCGAAGATATTGTGTGCGATATGATGGCGACAATATACTCCGATGGGTCATTTAAAAGGTCGATCGAGAAATCAATAGAGGGCAAGAAGTTTTTGGATCCCTGCTGCGGAAGCGGAAACTTTTTGGTCGAGGCATTGAAGTTAGGTTTTGCACCCGAGAATATATATGGATATGATACCGACCCCAAAGCGGTGGCAATAGCTAGACGAAGGGTTCGGGGTACAAAGATCAAATGTGCAGATTTTCTCGCCACAGCACCTAAACTCCGCACTAAGTTCGATTATATATATACCAACCCACCGTGGGGCAAACACCTCGATGTAGAGCTACGCAAAAGCTACACAACGATATATGAAACACCCAGCAAAGCAGATACGACAGCTCTCTTTTTTATCGCCTCGTTGAGGGTTCTAGCAAATGGCGGAAAGGTTGGTTTCTTGGTTCAGGAGGCGGTATTTAATATCGGTGCCTATGAGTGGATGCGCGAGAGGATGTTGGGGTTGAAGATTGAGTGTTTGAGAGATTATGGTCGACCATTCAAGGGGTTATTGACAGGAGCTCAAGGTTTTGTGATCGAAAATAGAGAGGTTTGCGAAGGGGAAAAGTGTTGGTGCAACTTCCGAAGTGAATGTAACTTGCGCGATATATCATCGTTTAAGCGAATGCCCAAACGGATAATAAATTTTTGGGCTACAGCTCAAGATATGGAGTGCATTGATGCAATATATGCCCATCCACACAAAATATTGGAGGGCTCCGCGAGGTGGGGATTGGGAATCGTAACGGGTAATAATCGGAGCCATTGCCAACCAACGCAATCTGCCGAGGCTCCGATTGGTGTGGTTCGCGGAAGTGATATTCGTAAGGGAGGGGTTGCCGAACCATCGCTATATATAAGTGGCGATACCAGCAAATTTCAACAATCTGCTCCGCGCGCGATCTACGATGCTCGGGTGAAGTTGATATACAAATTTATATCGTCGAAGTTGGTTTTTTATGCCGACCATAAGCAACGATACCCACTCAACAGCGCCAACTGTATTGTGGTGAATAGTGATTTTGGCGCTACACACGAACAGATCGCGGAGTTGCTAAATTCGGAGGTTATGAATTGGGTGTTCTCGATGATATGCCACAGCTACAAAATCCTACGTAGCGACATTGAAAAGCTCCCCCTACATATAGATTACTTCGCAAAATATGAGCACTTTAGCGAAGATAACTATTGCAAATACCTAGGTATCGCAAAAGATGAGAATGGAGGATATAGAAAAATATAACAAGATATGTCGCATAAAATGTCGTAAGAAATATTACAAGAAAAGTCACCCTCGATTTGGGTTCAAACACAAAGTGTTTGAAAAATTTTGAGAAAGTTGAATTATGGTCAAATTTATTTGAACCATAATTCAAAATTCTCAAAATCTAAGAACTGCAAGTTCTTAGCCCAAAGCGCAATATAAATTAGCTCTGTGGAGAGCACTCCGCCGCCGCCTGCGCAAGGCAGTCCTATATATACAACCATAATATGTTTTTACCAACAACAATAAAAGAGGTTCGAGCGCGAGGCTGGGACTATATAGATGTGATACTTTTCACGGGTGATGCCTACATAGATCACCCGTCGTTTGGTGCGGCGGTTATAGGTCGACTTTTGGAGGCTGCGGGCTATAGAGTTGCTATTGTGCCACAACCCAATTGGAGAGATGACCTTCGCGACTTCACGAAGCTGGGCACACCGCGTCTGTTCTTTGGAGTCTCGGCAGGATCTATGGACTCTATGGTGAACCACTACACCGCGAATATCCGCTTGCGTAGCAACGATGCCTACACCCCAGGTGGAAAGGCAGGATTTAGACCCGACTATGCGGTTACGACATATACCAAAATATTGAAGAGACTCTTCCCCAATACGCCAGTTGTTGTGGGAGGAATCGAAGCATCGTTGAGGCGACTCACCCACTATGACTATTGGAGTAATGATCTTAAACCCTCGATTTTGATCGAGAGCGGAGCCGATCTGTTGGCTTATGGAATGGGCGAAGGGGTTATGGAGCAGATCGCTAAGGCAATGGGCAATGGGTTCAATATGAAACTATTGCGCAAGATCCCACAGGTGGCATATGTCGCCGACGGGGAGTATGCCGAAAGGTTGGAGCCCGAAAAAACTATCCTCCTACACCCATTCGAAAAGTGCCAAAAAGATAAGCGTGCCTTTGGCGAAAACTTCGTGAAGATGGAGACCCAAAGCAACCTTCGCAACCAAGATAAATGGTTGGTGGAGCCTACCAACGGACGATATGTAGTTATCAATCCACCGCGTAATATACTAAGCGAAAGCGAGATAGATCACTCTTTTGATCTGCCTTATGAGCGTGCCCCCCACCCGAAATATCGCGGAAAGGGGGATATTCCAGCGTGGGAGATGATTAAATTTTCGGTCAACCTGCATCGCGGATGTTTCGGAGGGTGTTCATTCTGTACAATCTCGGCACATCAAGGGAAATTTATCGCTTCGAGGTCGGAGCGTTCGATACTATCGGAGATCAAACGAGTGTGCCAAATGGAGGGATTCCGCGGAAACCTTTCGGACATCGGAGGACCCTCAGCAAATATGTGGGGCATGGGAGGGGTCGATAAAACGCTCTGCGACAAGTGTCGACGACCATCATGCCTGCACCCCAAACCATGTGCCAACCTCGATAATAACCACCGCCCACTCCTCAAACTATACTCCAAAATTAGGGGCATGGAGGGTGTGAAGCGCGCATATATCGGCAGTGGAATACGTTATGACCTATTCGACGATTCGCCCTACCTTTCAGAGGTGGTTAAATACCACACATCGGGACGATTGAAGGTGGCACCCGAACACACGGAGGATCGAGTGTTGAAGCTCATGCGCAAACCTTCGTTCGAGCAGTTCGAGAGGTTGAATGACGATTTTAGGACGGTATGCAAACGCGAGGGGTTGCCATATCAGCTAATCCCCTATTTCATATCGTCGCACCCAGGATGCACCGAGGGAGATATGCAGGCACTGAGCCGTAGGGTGTTAGGTAAGTTGAACTTCTCGTTGGAGCAGGTTCAAGATCTCACCCCTACACCTATGACCCTCTCGTCGGTGATGTTCTACACGGGTGAGGATCCCTACACACAACGCCCCCTGTTTGTGGCAAAGTCGCAGGATGATAAACGCCAACAGAAGAGCTACTTTTTTGATCGTAGAGATCGACAACCGCAAAGGGATCATAAAACTCAAAGAGATCATAAGCCACAAAAATATAATAAACGAAAATAACCTAAAATTTAACAACCATGAAAAAATTATTAACACTCATGATTCTGCTTTGCAGTTCAATGATTCTAAATGTTGCTGTGGCAAAATCACCACGCGCGCTTATCATCACAGGTCAACACAACACCCATAATTGGGAGGTGAGTCACCTGATTTTGAACGATCTACTCACCCAAGGGGGCTTTGATGTCGACATCGCCTATTCGCCCAAAAAAGGTGAAGATATGAGCTCATTCAACCCTCGATTTAAGGATTACAACGTCGTGGTGATGGATTACAACGGCGATATGTGGTGCGACGCAATGAAGGATGATTTTGTGAAATATGTGCGCAAAGCGAAGGGCGGATTGGTGTTGTATCACGCTGCCAACACCATATTTAGAGATTGGGAGGAGTATAACAAAATCACCGCCCTAGGAGCATTCGGAGGTCGCGGAGAGCAAACTCCAGGATACTACACCACATGGAAGGATGACAAGTTGGTGAAGTACGAAGGAAGTGGCACGGTAGGGCATCATGGCAAGCGTCACGATTTCGAGATCACATGTCGCAACCTCGACCATCCAGCTGTAGATAAGACTCTTCCAAAGGTTTCAATGCAATATAACGACGAGATTTATGACCAAACAAAGGGTCCTGCCAACATCAAAGATGTGTTGTACACCGCATATTCTGAGACCGAGACTGGTGGCACAGGACGCGAAGAGGTGCTGGTATTTACGGTCGATTATGGCAAATCACGCATCTATAACTCAATGATTGGTCACGTGTGCGACTCACGCGAGGAGTCTACCGCAATGTCATCCGAAATCTTCACAAAGAGCTTCATGGCTGGTGTTCGTTGGGCTGCTGGGTTGTAATCTACTTCGTAAGGCTGGACTGCCTTCGGCGAGCGGAGTGCTCTCCGCTGAGCTGATTATATAGCGCTTTGTGATACGAGCCTGTGGCTCTAAAAATAAGGTATTCAATATTTTGGGTTCGAATAAATTCGACCAAAATATTGAATACCTTATTTTATTAAACACCTTCGGTGTTTAATCCCAAATCGAGGGTAACCATGAGGTAACGATGCTGTGAATACTCTTTGTGTATCATTGTGGAGTTGATCCAATCATCAATCGTGTCCAAACTTGAATAATTTGTTAATTTCGGAATTTACGATAGATGTAACTTTGGTGGGGTTCAAATGGCAAAGCCATTTGAAGAATTTTGAGGGTTAGAGGATTATCCAAATTTATTTGGAAATAATCCTCTAACCCTCAAAATTTTAGAGCTGAAAGCTCTATACCCCATCCGCTATATAAAACTGCCCGTGCGGCTCGCACCGCCCGCCGGCGTTAGGCAGTCCAGCCGTTTACACAACGCCTAAAATCAACCGAATTACCCTAATTAGTCAACGAGATATTTTTCTCTTTGATCATGGTGCGGAGGTTGATGAGTGCGTATCGCATGCGACCTAGTGCGGTGTTGATGCTCACGTCGGTTTGTTCGGCTATATCCTTAAAGCTGAGTCCCGAGAAGTATCGGAGCTTCACCACTTCGGCTTGCTCTTGGGGTAATAGGTCGACAAGTTGATGGAGGTCGGCGTGGATTTGCTCGGTGACGATTTTGTCTTCGAGCGAGCTCTCGGCGATTTTGAGAGTTCCGATCACGTCATATCCTGCCTCAGCTTCGTTTAGCACCTTGCTATTTTTGAGTTGGCGGAAATGGTCGATCACGAGGTTGTGAGCTATACGGAGGATCCACGAAAGGAATTTTCCGCTCTCGGTGTATCGCCCTGCGTCGATCATTTTCACAGCTTTTATGAAGGTGTCTTGGAGTAGATCATCGCTCATTTGCGGATCTTTAACGAGCATACGGATGTAGCTCTTGACTCTCTTAGAGTGTCGCTCTATGAGTTGTGAGATTGCCCCATTATCACCTTGCAGATAGTTACTAAGCAACACATTGTCGCTTATTGATGTTTGCACATTCATACTCTTACATTTTTAATTTATCAAAGAGTAAAACTATTGTCTATAGGCAAAAAAGGTTTTAGTTAATTTTAATTATTAATAGCAAATCTCGCTAAGTAATCCGCAAGATATGAAATAAATTTTAAATTACCAAATATTTTCTTCTTATTCCCTCAATTTACCCTTTGCAATGGTTTGAATTATGCAATTTGCGTACCAATAAATATCTTGTAATTGTATCGAAACAATTGTGTCCTAGATAAATGGTCAAACGCAGAGTCGTCGAATAGCATGATGAGATTTGGGGCATCGCGAGCATTTTTAACCGCAGTGGACTAAAAGTCCATGAGGATTAAAAAGCACAGGGATGTCTCAAATATCGCTTGCTATTCGGCGACGAATTAGGCTTTTCCGAGTTTAGAGGTGATAATCTCTTGCGGAGACATGCGCTCCTGTGGCATCGAGATTGAGCCATGTTTAGATTCGTAGCGGTTGATATTCTCTTGCAACGAATATAGGAGTCGTTTAGCGTGTTCGGGAGTGAGGATCACACGGCTGTGTACCTTAGCCTTCGAAAGACCTGGCAAGTGCACAGCGAAATCTAGGATAAATTCTGAAGTTGAGTGTGATATAATTGCTAGGTTGGCGTAACGTCCCTCCGCTACGCTGTCTGATATTTCAATATCCATAGCGCCACCTTGAGCGCCCTTAGTGTCTGCCATAATTTTTTGAGTTTTAAATTTGTTTGTCGGCATCATTTAGACTACCTTTGCTTGTGCAAAGATATATATTATAGATATTCGATAGGGTGGAAAACGAAAAAAGATATTCACAACTTATTAACGATGAGCAGTTGCCGACACTTTTTGGGGGGCGGAGATTCAACTCATATTCGTCATATTTCAAACGACTCATGGGCGCGCGAACCCAAAAGGTTGCGGTGCATGGGGGTTTTACGTGTCCCAATCGAGATGGTAAAATTTCGACTGGAGGGTGTAGCTTTTGCAACAACGAAGCCTTCACTCCGTCGTATTGCCACCCGTCGAAGAGTGTGACGCAACAGATCGACGAGGGGGTGGAGTTTCACACTCGTAGGTATCGTACTGCCACGAAGTATCTAGCATATTTTCAACCATTTAGCAACACCTATGCGCCACTAGATCATCTCCGTAAGTTGTACGATGAGGCGTTGTCGCACCCCCAAATTGCGGGGGTTATCGTGGGAACGCGTCCCGATTGTGTGGATGATGAGAAGTTGGATTACTTCGCATCTTTGGCGCGCGAAAAGTATGTCGCTTTGGAGTATGGTATAGAGTCGACATTTGACCAAACATTGGAGCGTATAAATCGTGGTCACACATTTGCACAAGCAAGATGGGCGGTGGAGTCCACAGCCTCGCGAGGGATTCATGTGGGGGCTCATTTTATATTGGGATTCCCAGGCGAGAGCGAGGAGATGTTGCGCCAACAGATCGACACTATCAATTCGTTGCCTCTGTCGACGGTGAAGTTTCATCAGCTCCAAATTTTTGCTTCGACCCCTATGGCAGCGGAGTATGATGCTGCACCTGAGGAGTTTCCGTTTTGGGAGTTGGAGGAGTATATTGACCTATTTATAGATTTGTTGGAACATTTGCGCCCCGAAATTGTGGTCGAAAGGTTTGCCTCCGAAGCACCTCCGCGCTATCATCATGGGCGTAATTGGGGGCTCACGCGCAACGAGACAATACTCAATATGTTTCAAAAGAGACTCGATGAGCGCAACACTTTTCAGGGGCGATTATACGTTAAGTAGATTGTATATTAAAAACTCATGGCAACAGATAATCTATGGCACTCTATGCAGATATAATCCTCCCTCTTTCGGCTGATATTCCATACTTTACATACGCTGTGGGCGATGTGAAGGGGGTCGGCGTGGGCGATGGTGTGAGTGTCGAGATGGGCAATAAACCTAGCGGAAATAACCACTACACGGGTATCGTGTGGAGGCTACACGACAAGAGACCTAACTACAAAACAATTCGCTCGATCAATAAAAAACTATATGATTTTCCGCTCCTAAACCCCATGCAGATAGAGCTATGGAGCTGGATTTCGGAGTATTACATCTGCACCTTGGGCGAAATAATGCAAGTCGCCCTGCCTGCGATGATTAAACCCCACGGATCGGACGAAGAGTCCTTCTCGAAGGATGAATATCGCCCCAACACCGAAAGTTATATTGCAATTGCAGAGGGTGCCGACACATCGACCATAACCAAGCGCGCACATCAACAACTCGCAGTTATAGAGCGTCTTGCGAATGCCACGCCAGGTGAATTAAATCAATATGGAGAGTTCCCAAGACGACTTATCGACACCCCAACATCAACAATCAACGCCCTAATACACAAAGGAATAATAACCCTCACAAGGCGTGAAAGATGGGTCGAGACAACCTCACATCCATCATTCACACTCCCCACCCTCACCCCTCACCAAAGCGAGGCGCTCGAAAAGATCATCGACGAGCATCAAACAAAAGGGTGCGTAGTGTTGAAGGGGATCACAGGATCGGGCAAAACGGAGGTGTATATACATTTGATAGCTAGATGTTTGGAGCGTGGAGGTGATGCCCTCTTTATGTTACCCGAGATCGCCCTCACCGCACAACTTATGGAGCGTGTAGAGCGAATATTCGGGGCGCGAGTGGTGTGTTATCACTCCAAACTAAATAATCGTAAACGCACCGAGAACTACTTGAGGCTCAATAGCTCAACAGGGGGAAATGTGGTTATCGGAGTGCGCTCCTCGATATTTTTGCCACTTCACGCCCTGCAACTCATAATTGTCGACGAGGAGCATGACTCCAGCTACAAACAATCAGAGTCGTCACCTCGATATTCGGCGCGCGACTGTGCTGTGGTGATGTCGTCGCTCGTGGGGCTCAAAACATTGTTGGGAAGCGCCACCCCATCGTTGGAGAGTTGGACAAATGCCAAGAGTGGAAAGTATGGTTTGGCAGAGCTTGTGGAGCGATATGGCGATGCTACACCGCCACACATAATAATATCGGACACCCTGTGCTCAATCAAGCGCGGAGAGCGAAGAGGGCATTTTAATTCACTGTTGCTAAACAAAATAGAGGATCGCTTGGATCGCAAAGAGCAAGTTATGTTGTTTCAAAATCGGAGGGGATTTTCGCCCTATATCGAGTGCGACAACTGCGGATGGACTGCGAGGTGCCCCAACTGCAATGTGTCGTTGACGCTCCACAAAAGCGATGCGCGCCTCGTGTGTCACTATTGCGATTATACGATCTCGACCCCTGCGATGTGCCCAAATTGCGAGATCCAATCTCCTACCCCCAAAGGGTTCGGAACCGAAAAGATCGAGGAGCAGATCGGGGAGTTGATCCCCACATCGAAGGTGGTGCGCATGGATCGCGATTCGACATCGTCGCCCAAGGCATTTGACCAAATAGTTAAGAGTTTCGAGAGTGGTCAAAGTGATATAATGGTTGGCACACAGATGATTACCAAGGGGTTCGATTTTTCGAAGGTGACTCTAGTTGGGGTTCTTAATGCCGATAATCTACTGCTCATGCCCGATTTTAGAGCCGAGGAGCGAGCCTTCCAACTTCTGCTCCAAGTGGCAGGAAGATCGGGACGCAGAGCCACCCAAGGCGAAGTTGTTGTGCAGACATCGCAACCAACCCATAGGTTGTTGAAATTTGTGGAGAGTGACGATTATGAGGCTATGGCAGCGACACTGCTAGAAGAGCGAAGATTGTTTTTCTACCCTCCATATTCGCGAATCACGGCGCTCACATTGCGTCATCGCGACCCTAATCGTTTGAATTTTGCCGCCAATGCACTAAATATAGCTTTGCGCGCAATATTTGGTCGACGATTGCAGGGTCCAACCCCTCCGCCTATAGATCGTGTGCGCGAGGAGTGGATCGTGGGTTTTATGCTCAAAATCGAGAGTGGAGCATCATCTATGCGTGCGCGCGAACTGCTTCGCAACACAATAAAAGGGTGGAGTCTAGCCGAAGGTAAGGGTATAATTATTGATATAAATGTCGATCCTCAGTAAAATATTTCGCAACATATGCGGTGATCTAATCTCTATAATCTATCCTCGTCGATGTTTGGTGTGTGGCAAGATAATGGATGGGGGTGGAGAGGCGGCGATTTGCCCCATCTGTTTTTCAAAGATCTCTATAACAAGGTTTTGGAACGATGCCAACAACCCCATAGCGGAGCGTGCGCGAGATTTACAACCGATGATTGTTCATGGAGCGTCGATGTTGTTTTACGATGAGTATAGTCGCCCGATGATTCATCACATAAAGTATCATAACCATTGGTATGGAGCTCTATATTTGGGCAAAATATTGGGTGCTTATCTATCGCGTTCGGAGTTTTTTAGAGAGATCGACATCGTGATTCCCATTCCGATTCACCCTCTACGCAGATTGCAACGCACATATAACCAATCGGAGTATATTGCATCGGGAATTGCCAAGGAGTTGGGTGTGGAGACAAATTTCAAATCCTTATATCGAGCGCGCTACTCATCGCCCCAAGTGGGCAAGGATATAGCAGGTAGATGGAACGACGACACAGGAGGGTTCGAAGTGACCGATACCAAGAAACTAGAGGGCAAACATATCCTCCTTGTCGACGATGTATATACCACAGGGGCAACAATATATAAAGCTGTCGAGATCCTCATCGCCGAAGTGCCCGATTGTCGAATCTCAATCGCGACACTTGCGACATCGCACATTTATCATGTATAGTGAAAAGAGGGAGGGTAGGTAAATATTATCCCCCCCCATATGTCATTCACGC
>JBCQUZ010000105.1:0-6402 GCA_047173645.1 Rikenellaceae bacterium | reverse complement strand
AGTTGGCGCAAGAGCATATCTTCACCGATGGTCAAGGTGCGCTTTGGATTAAGAAGCGCAGAAAGAAGACTAAAGTGCAGTTCAACGTGCCTATACTACCACCAGCCAAAGCAATCATCGACCGTTACTCAAACACTCCTGCGTGCGTTGCGAAGGGCGTGTTACTTCCCGTAATCACTAATCAGATAACAACCTCAAAATGCAATAGAGTGAAAAATGGAGTAAGTTGTTGATTATAGGTGACATATGCTGTGGATTGCAGCATTGTGCTAAGTGGTGGAAATGCAATATATAGCGGTTTTAGGAAATAGATACGTTACGATTGCGTTAGCAGTTTTTCAAAATGCAGTGTAATGCAATTTAGAGTAACTAACTATTTGATAATTAGGTTCTTTTTCTGCGAATTGCGTATGTGTGGATAGCGATTCTTTGCTCGATGATCTATAATTTTGCAACCACGAAATTATAGAGAAGTAAAACTAAAAAATATAGTTATGAGTAAAGAGCTAAAGGTAAGTTTCTACCTCCGCCACAAGGAGGTTAAAAAAGATGGCACGGTGCCGATTATGGGTCGCATCACCATCGACAAACGTATGGCGCAGTTTAGTGCCAAACTAAGTGTTGCCACACCCCTATGGGATATTAAAGCAGCAAGAGCATTGGGCAAAAGCAAGGTCGCCACAGAGCTAAATCGTGCATTGGATAGAATCACAGTATCTATCCACTCAAGCCACAAAGAGCTAATGGAGCGCAAAGGCACAGCCACACCAAAGGAGGTCGTGGTAGCTTTTCAAGGAATGGCATCGGGACAAGAGTCGCTACTGAAGTACTGCGACAAATTCTTTGCGATGATGTCACAACGCATTGGTATCAACCTCAAAGAGAAGAGCTGCAATCAATACCGCATAGCCTTCAACTATTTGCGGAATTTTCTAAAGGCGAAGTACAATCTAAAGGATATTTCATTTGGTGCGTTGGACTACTCATTTATCGAGAAGTTTGACCACTACCTGCGTGTTGAATTGGGGTTTAAGCCTAATAGCGTCGTCGGCATCATCGGTCGCATAAAGTTGATGATTAGGCGAGCTATCACAGATGATGTTATTCTCTTTGACCCATTTATATCGTTTCGTTCTCAGGGTGAAGTCTCTCAGCCAAAGACACTCACGCGAGAGGAGTTGGAGCGAGTGATGACCACACCTCTCGATATTCCGAGCCGATATTTAGTGCGTGACCTGTTCATATTTTCAGCATTCACAGGTATCTCGTTCAGCGATATAGGCAACCTAAAATATAGCGACCTAACAACTTCCGATGATGGTACGGTGTGGATTCACTCCAAGCGTATAAAGACTGGCGTGGAGTTTCACGTTCCCCTACTCCACCTGCCCATTCAACTAATCGACAAGTATCGAGGCTCCACAGATGGAGAGCATCTTTTTAGGCTGTTGAGCAATGTTAAGACCAACATACATCTAAAAAAGATAGCCCAGATGTGTGGCGTAGAAAAGTGTTTAACCTTCCATCAAGCACGCCACTGCTATGCGAGCGTAGTGACTCTCTCTCAGGGTATTCCGATGGAGACCGTTAGTCGAATGTTGGGGCATAGCACGGTGAAATCGACAAGGATATATGCTCAAATATCCTACGAGAAGGTCGATAGCGATATGAGACTATTGGCAAAGAGTATCAAGGGTAAATACAAATTAGCAAACATATAATGGAGAAGATAAAATACAACACCTTTGCCGTGATGTTCTACATCAACAAGGGGCGAGTTAAAAAGTGTGGAACAACAACCATTATGGGTCGTATATCGGTGAGTGGCGAGATGGCGCAATTCTCAACCAAGATTGATGTAGACCCTGCGCTGTGGGACGCTAAGAGATACCGACTTAAAGGTCGTGAGCGTGAATCTATAGAGGTCAATAATGTGTTGCAGAGACTCACCGAGCAGATTACAACCTACCACAAGGAGTTCATCGACCAGCAGGGGTGCGTAACAGCTGAGCTGCTAAAAAATAGAGTCTGCAACATTGGGCAGAAAACAGATATGTTGCTCGAACTCTTCAGGGAGCATAACGAGGAGTATCGGCAGATGGTTGGAGTTACGAGGGAGGAGGGCAGTTTTCTCGGGTATCGGATGGCTCTGAGACACATCACCGACTTTATAAAGTCTCGATATGAGGTGGATGATATAAAACTCAACCGACTAAATCTTAGATTTTTGGAGGATTTAATGCTCTTCCTTAGAGGTGAAAAGGGGCAGTCGGTAGCAACTGCCAATGGGCACGCCATATCCCTAAAACGAGTTGTAAAGCGTGCCATAAATCAAGGCACACTGCGCAAAGATCCATTCGTGGGGTATAAATTTGAGGTTGTGCCGCCAGAGTGTCGCCACCAAACAGAGGAGGAATTGCGCAAGCTAATGACCGCAGATATTAAATCTAAAGCGTTGTGTTTCAGTCGTGATATGTTTATCTTCTCGACTTTTACAGGCACTTCGTTTTCGGATATAGTGAAACTTACGGATAAGAGTATTGGGGTCAACAGCAAGGGTGATATGTATCTAAAATTCAATCGTCAAAAGACTAAAACTGAGTGTTATGTGCCACTGCTCGATATTCCATTGCAAATTATCGAGAAGTATCGTGGCGAACGCAGAAGTGACAAGTTATTTAATGTAACAACGTGGTCTACGATGTATGAGAATCTTGGTAAGATGCAGAAACTCTGCGGATTAAAGGAGCCAATTTCTTACCATCAATCACGTCATAACTTCGGGACATTGGTCACTTTGCTGAACAATGTACCTATCGAGAGTGTTGCTAAGATGATGGGACATAGAGACTTAAAAACCACTGAAATCTACGCTCGTATGAGCAATAAAAAGGTGGGCGACGATATGAAGAAAATCGCCAAAAGGAGCAAATCCAAGTTTAAGATTTTTGAAGATAAGAGTATGCCGATCGTGGCGGAGTATAACTATTTTGAGTTTAGAGAGAGATATGAAAAGAGGTATTGTAAGAATTAGTGAGGGCGGTGCTGTTTGCGTGCCAGCCAACGTACAGATGTCAGAATTTGAAATTGCGCAACTATTGGGCATAATGGCTCCGACTGTTCGAGGGGCGATCAAACGGCTTTTGAATGGTCGTCCGATGGTCGATTGCAGTGGCGGAGTCGTTCGAGGGAATCGGATTGTGCCAGAGTATTTTGGATTGGAGGTTGTGATTGCTATCGCTTTTCAGGTGGATAGCTACGAGGCTGATATTTTCCGCAAGTGGGCCATCAGGGGTGTCACAAATTGTGATACCCCAATGAAACATAGAATGTTTATAGCATTTCGAGGTTCGCAAACTTGCAACTAGCAAGAGAGCCGTGAGCCACAAACTCACGGCTATTTTAATGCCTATACCCTCCACTATTGGCTACAAATGCCACCTCAATCATTATCGTTACGAGTGCAAATTTACTTCGGCTTTTCGTTGAATGAGCAAGGTCGGGCAGCTGCGCTGTTTATCTGCCTATAAAACCTTGCACATTCAAAAGCCTACATTTGATGCACACGAAACGACAACGACTGAGCCGACAAGAGATGCAAATAAAAAAATGTCGGATATAAAGATGAAAGTTGAAACGAAACTCCCTCGCCTCTAAAATCTGCAATAAAATTGAGAACTATGAAAAATTGGATTAAAATTGTATTTTGGGCAGTGATTGCCTTCGTTGGAGCAAACGTATTTGGTGGTGGGCTTGGCTGGTGGATTGTGGCTGTTATCTTTGGACGAGCACTGTTTCAGTTCGTGTTCACTGTCGCACTCGCCCTTACATTATATGTTGCGTTCTACGCACTAATCATCGCAGGTATTGTTGCGATACTTCTACACTAAAAACGGCAACGGAGGCTAAAACAGCCTCCGTAATCGTATCTAATAGCCATCCCGCCACGCCTTTTGGTAGTGCTTTTCGAGGAACTTCTGGATGTCAGATTCTCGATAGAGAACCTTGCCATTAGCCTCAAATTGGAGGTAGTCGATCTTACCCTTACTGCGCCAATCTTGGGTGGTGCGGTCGCTGATCTTGAGCCTCTGCGTTAGCTCGGCATCGGTGATGAATCGGTCGCCTCCAAAGGTTGGCTTGTAACTTTTGGATAGCTTAGCAACAGCCTCTCTCATTCGGGTTATGGCGGATAGAAACCTTGTCACTATCTCGCTCTGCTTTGTGATAATCTCGCCCATCGCTACGCTACTTTTAGAAGTTTTGCAACATCATCGGGGCGATACATTATCACGTTGCCGATTTTGGAGAAGCCGATCTTACCGCTGTCTCGGTAGTTCTGCAACTGTCTCTTCTTGATGTTGAGCAGACAACACACCGTGGTGGCATCCATCCACTCATCTAAATTTTTCTCCTCTGCATTCCTGCATAGTTGCTCCACCTCGTGGGCGAGAGCGTCAAAGTGTGTCATCATAGCCTCTAACGCATTTTTCTCGATGTTTTTAATCTCCATTTTCTAGCTTTATATTAAACATATCTATTCCGTCATAACAAGCGCAAATATATGATGTTGCTCTCGACTTCTCATCACCTCAAATTCTCGATGTGCAAGAATGTGCAGAGATGTGCGAGAATGTGTCGTAAGCAATATATTCGCAGTATCAACAAGTGCAAATATAGTGGGCGATTTTGGTATATCGGAGCATTTTGCAACATCGTCACCCACAATGTCTCACAATGTCCCAAAGTGTCCAACTCTCGTATATCCGCAGTGCAAAGAAATAGCGAATATCTGATATAACCAAGCGATTTGGCAGAGGTGAAATAGAATGAAACGTTTTGAAATAAAATGATACTCCACAGATGGACAGGTGGCAAAATGGCGCAAACTAAACATTGTGTAAATGGCTGATAATATGTATTATGCAGCAGATCTACGCAAAGGAATCACACTCGGTCTATTTGCTTGGATATGATGAATTTATGTAGTTACTTCGCTCTCGACAACGTGTAAACTATGTTGAGTTTGCATACCAAAAGTAATCACTAAAATTTGAGAATTATGTTAGAAGAGAATGTGCTATTCACTCCAGAAACAGAGTACAGCGAGGCGAGTGAGCTACCCAAGCGCACCACGCAAAAGCAACGCAAAGAGTCGATGGCGGAGTATCGGCAAATGTACCTCACACCACCAAAGATTGTCGATCGGCAGACTATATTTATTAGTCGGGAGTTGCGTGATCGGATTGATCGGATCGTGCGTCAGATTGGGGATAGGAAACTGAGTGTGTCGGGGTTTGTGCAGAACGTCCTGCAGCATCACTTGGAGATCTACGGAGAGGATATTGAGCGGTGGCGCAAGATGTAGTCTTGAAAGTTGCGCAGTGGGTATAGTTGATATACTCACTGCTAGCTATACACAAATAATGGAAACCTGTTTCCTAGACATATTGTCATAAATAATTAATTATGAAAATAATACAACGTGTAAAAATCAATGAATCCGTTGCTACGGATTTTCTGTTAGCGACTCGACTTCTAATGTTAATTAGGCGAGGTGTGTTTCGTGCTACACGAAACATTTTGCGTTGCACACAAAATCCTCGCCCTATTTTGAGAATAGGGGGATATATTCCGAAGTCGTATATCCTAAAATTCAAACTAAAGTAATGAAAAGAATCAAGAATAATGCAGGTGGTAGACCACCTAAACTAGATAAGGCGAAGAACCGCCTAACGGTAAATTTTACCGATATGGAGCACTGCGATTTCCTCACGATGTGGGAGAAGTCGGGCGTAAAAAGCAAGTCGGAGTTCATCAAAGCAAGGGTCTTTGGTGAGAGTTTTCGTGTCACTACTGTCGATAAAACGATGATGATTTATGAGCAAAGGCTATCTGCCTTTTACAACCAATTCAAGGCGGTTGGCGTAAACTATAATCAGGCGGTCGCCACTCTTAAGAGTAATTTTGAGACGAAAAAGGCATTGGCGATGCTCTACAAATTGGAGCAACACACCTGTAATCTAGTTGCGCTGAGCCAGAATATCGTCAATCTGTCAAAAGAATTTAAGTCATTATGGTTGCAAACATCGGGTCGAGCAAGTCGCTAAGTGGCGCACTTGATTACAATATGCGCAAGGTCGAAAAGGGCGAGGCGAAGATTATCGGCACGAACGGAATCTCTTGTCCGCAGGGCGATGAGTTCGTTCGTGCAGATATTATGAGAGACTTTGAGCTACATATGCCCCAAAGATACCGTACCGAGAACCCTGTATTTCACGTCTCATTAAACCCACACCCAGACGATATTTTGTCTGATGCAGAGCTGTCGGCAATCGCTGAGGAGTATATGGAGCGTATGGGATATGGCTCGCAACCCTACATAATTTGCAAGCACGCGGATAT
>JBCQUZ010000104.1:0-6442 GCA_047173645.1 Rikenellaceae bacterium | reverse complement strand
TCTTTGCAGAGGAGTTATCATCAAAGGCAAAAGATATATACTTAGAGAGGTGGCCAGCACGAGACATAACCAAGTTTGGATTTATGGATGTGCAGGTCGAGACTCCCCACAAATGGAGTGCCGAGACTCCATATCTATATACATTGGTGTTGTCTATGATTAGCCCCGATGGAGTGGTCGTTGAGAGTCGTTCACAAAAAATCGGCTTTAGAAAGGTGGAGTTTAGCGACAAACAAGAGCTGCTTATCAATGGTCGCAGTGTCGAGATTATCGGTGTTAATCGCCACGACCACAGCGCAGTAAATGGCAAGGCACTCACCCGTGACGAGATTAAGCACGATGTAGAGCTAATCAAACTCTTCAACTTCAATGCGGTGAGAACATCGCACTATCCCAATGACCCATACTTCTTGGAGCTTTGCGACGAATATGGATTATATGTGATGGATGAGGCAAATATCGAGACTCACCATTTGGGAGGATACACCGCCAATACTCCATCGTGGATGGGAGCGATGACAAGCCGTATAGTAAATATGGTGCAACGAGACAAGAACCACGCAAGTATCATATCGTGGTCGTTGGGCAATGAGTCGGGCACAGGTCCAATCTTTGCAGCGGCGGCGGCATGGATTAAGGATTTCGACCCTAGTAGATTTATTCACTACGAGGGTGCTCAGGGAGACCCTACTCATCCAAAATATGTCGAGAATGCCAACGGACTCGTAAAGACTCCAGAGTGTGCTAACCCTGACGATCCAAAGTTTGTCGATGTGTTGAGCCGTATGTATCCCGAGCTATATCAAATTATTAAGATGTCGGAGAGTCCATATATCAATCGCCCAATTATTATGTGCGAATATATGCACGCTATGGGTAATTCGATGGGTGGAATTGGCGAATATTGGGACGAAATCCGCAAACGACCTAATTTGATTGGTGGCTACATTTGGGATATGATAGATCAAGGACTCTTGACTAAGAACGAGAAGGGGGAGGAGTATTACGCTTATGGTGGTGATTTTGGCGACAAGCCCAATGACTCAAATTTCTGTATAAATGGAGTCTTTTCGCCCGATGGAAAACCAAATCCGCACGCTTGGGAGGCGAAGTATGTATTCCAGCCTGCCGAGATGAAATTGGTGTCGAGTGAGCCGTGCAAGGTGCATATTCTCAATAGGTTGTTTCACACATCGCTATCGCAATACGAAACTCGCTGGGAGCTATTCGAAGATGGTCGCAAGATTCAGAGCGGAGTGTTGCCAACTCTCAACACTCAATCGGGTGATTTCGAGGTGGTGACAATACCCGTGAAGAGCATAAAGTATAAGGATGAGTGTGAATATTGGGTGCGAGTTGCAATGTATGAAGCGCAAGATAGATTGTGGTGCAAACGAGGTCACGAGGTGGCTCACGAGAAGATGTTGCTTAGAGCTAAACAAGCTGAATCTAAACCATATACATCCAAAATAAAAGCTGCGATTTTGGTAGATAAAACCGACGATGAGTATAAATTTTCGACCAAGAGCCATTCGGTTTCAATATCACCGAAGAGCGGTTACCTAACATCATATATCCAAAATGGCAAGCAGATGATTCTCTCACCACTTATGCCAATGTTTACTCGCCCTGCCACTGACAACGATGTAAAGGGTGCAACAGCTGGCTATATGCGTCGTCAAAGAGCATTTTGGGATAAGTATACTCAAGGGTTACAGGTCGAAAATATCGAGATTCAAGAGTCTGATAATAAGGTCGATGTCGCTGTGAAATACACACCTAATAGTGGTGCGAAGTTAGCAATCATCTACTCTATTTATAGCGATGGTGTAGTGGGTGTAGATATGACGATGAACGGCGAAAAAGGTGTTGCAGATATTATTCGTTTTGGCATGTCGATGGGTGTTCCATATAGCTTTGTAGATACCAAATATTATGGAATGGGTCCTCACGAAAGTTATATTGATAGATGCCGTAGTACAAAGGTTTCGGAGTATAGTTTTAAAACCGATGACCTATACTACAACTATGTGATGCCACAGGAGAGCGGCAATAGAATGGGGGTAAGATGGGCTTCGTTGTCGGGCAAGGATGGCGAGTTGAAGATTACCACCGACGCGAAGTTTGCATTTTCGGCGTGGAGATACACCGCTCAAAATATTGAGGAGTCTAAACACCCTTATGACCTCGAAGATGGTGGCTACTACACCCTAAATATTGACCTCACACAAGCAGCTTTGGCAGGAACACTCTCAGAAATTTTGCCTCAATATGAGATTAAGGCACAGGGAGAGAGGAGATTGAAGTTTATGTTTGGAATAAGCAGATAAGAATCTCACGTTAATTTATTCTTAATTTTCAGGGGTGCTTTATGATGGCACAGATTGGGTTAATATAGGATCGCTAGATCAAGCCTCGGGCGAGGTGGATTTGAGCGCAGAGTTCCATACCTATGGTTTGTTGTGGAGTGCAACGGAGTTGATCTACTATTTTGATGGGGTTGAACTTTATCGTTTAGCACAGAATTATTGCCTTACTCCTTCGCCAATACGCCTAAGCACAGCGGTTATAAGTTGGTCGGGGTCTATGGATGATCCAAATCTCGATGGCTCATATATGGAGGTCGATTATGTGCGATACTATAAACCAGTAGTTAATGATTAAAATAATTGTGTATAACATGAAATATTTATTGACAGCTGCATATATATTTGCAGCGACATTCGTATCAGCCCAAGAGGCAAGTCAAGAATCTAACCCCGATGGATATGTCGATTCAAATAGGTGGGTTATGGTGTGGAACGACGAGTTTGATTACGAAAATAGTAAACTCACCAAGAGATGGGTTTCAGATGATGGACGCTACAAACCACAGATAGCGAGTGTCCGCTATCGTGACAATGTTGTGGTGGAGGATGGAGTGGTTAAGTTGTTGAGCAAAAGAGTTTATGATAATCCAAATGTTGATTGGACAACAGGAAACATCTGGACTAAATCGACATTCAAATATGGGTACTTTGAGTGTCGCTACAAATATGCCGAAGCACACACCATCAACAACGCATTTTGGCTGATGCCAGCACCCGAGACAGAGATTCCCGAGGGGGGAGTGAAATTCGAGATAGATGTAAATGAGGGACACTATCCCAATCTGCTATACCTAGATCTTCACGATTGGACAAATTACACAATTGTCGATGGCAAGAAAAAGTTTCCGCGCGATCAAAGATGTTATATCTATGGGGCAGAACCAATGGTCGATATATCACTTACAGAGTCAATCAAGTGTAGTAAACTTAGATTTTCTTCGACCCATAAAACCGCCTTCCACATAAAAGAGTTTATGGCGTTTACCTCGTCGGCAGATACGTATAACTATGTTATGGATCGTGATGTGTCGATAACAGCGAGCGACGAGACTAAATCCAAGGTTAAGAATATAGCTGATGGAAATAATAATACATCGTGGATTGCCCCACTCGATGGCGATAAGTGGTTCGAAATAGATTTCGGCAAAGAGTGTGAGATTGGAGCAATTCAATTCATAAATGGCTATAAGTCACCTAAAGAGAATCATTGGATCGGAATGGTGTCGGACTACAAAATCGAGGCGTGGATTGATAATCAATGGATAGTGGTCGAGAAGTGGGATGTGAGAGATAGCACAAACTTTGCCTCTACATACCATACGTATGGTTTGGAATGGACACGTGATGAGTTGATTTACTACTTTGATGGAGTCGAGATACGACGCGAAGAGAACACCGTATGTCACAACCATGCAAATGTGTATCTTACGACCGCCGTATTAAGATATTTAGGCGAGATTCCCGATGATGTGGATGGTTCACAAATGGTTGTCGATTATGTTAGAATTTATCGAGAAAAGTAGTGTCTGGTGCGAGAAAATAGTTGTCATTACCCATAGAGACATTAATTGCACCTATAGAGGTATTTATTTTACTCACAGAGATATAAATCATACTCATAGGCACATTCGCTTAGATTATATGCTTTATCTTTGTAATATCAAAATAAGGGGATTTATCAATCGTAAGATTGAATCATGATATAAGGTTTTTTAGTTATTATTAGTTTATTATTTTTAGGTTGTTGAAGAGATGGTTTATAGGGGGTGGTTTCCCTGTGAATCATCTCTTTGTTTATCTATAGATGCACTCTTTATATAGGGGAGAAAAGAACTTCCCTATAGTGTTTAAGCATAGCAAATCGCAATAAAATCGGGGTGATTTTGATTTTTTTTTAGCATAAAATACTCATAGACACATTTATTATACTAGCAAAGACATACATAATTATGAAACCTATTATATTTGCATCAGAGTTAGGGAGGTAATCTGAATCCCTCCGCCATAGATAACTCTTAAGGTTCTTTAGTTTTATAGGTTTATTTTTAGGTTATTTATTTGCAAAGGCGGTTTATAGGAGTGGTTACCAATAAATCGTCTTTGTTTTTTTATTTAAGTAGGGTAAAATAATTATTGGTGTACTTTTAAAAATATGGTAATAATTGTTTTACACTACTTACTTATCTAATATATCAAAAAAAGCAGCGTGGAAAGCCTCAAATACACGTAAGGATACATAAATAGTACGCAGAGTCACATTCTGTAATATAATATATAGTAGCTTTGTAACAGCAAAATACCAAAATTACATAATAAATGAAACAACGAAACTCAATCTTAAAATGCGCAGCACTCATCGCTCCAACAGCGATTGTCGCAACATCGTGTAGTGAGCAACCAGAGCAACCCACCAAACCAAATGTTATAGTTATCCTTGCCGATGACTTAGGCTATGGTGATGTTAGTGCTTACGGTTCGTCGACAATCTCGACACCCAATATAGATAGGCTCGCCAACGAGGGCGTTTCGTTCACAAATGGATATGCTACATCGGCAACATCGACCCCAAGTCGCTATGCACTATTCACAGGTTCATACCCTTGGAAGAATCCAAATGCAAAGATTCTGCCAGGCGACGCACCATTACTTATAGGTGTCGACCAATTCACAATGCCCAAGATGATGCAGAGTGCAGGCTACACCACAGCGGCAATCGGTAAGTGGCACTTAGGTATGGGAGTGGGCAATGTCAATTGGAACGAGACAATCACCCCAGGAGCACGTGAGATTGGTTTTGATTACTCGTGCCTTATCGCCGCTACAAACGACCGTGTGCCGACAGTCTTTGTCGAGAATGGCGATGTCGTAGGTTTAGAGAAGGATGATCCAATCGAGGTAAACTACAACGAAAATTATGGCGATCAACCCACAGGTCTCAACAACCCCGAACTCCTAAAGATGCAGTGGGCACACGGACACAATGGAACAATCGTAAATGAGATTCCACGTATCGGATATATGAAGGGTGGCGAAAATGCCAAGTGGGTAGATGAAGATATGGCGGATTACTTCGTGGGTAAGGTCAAGAACTTCTTGGACGAGAACACGGAAAACCCATTCTTCTTGTACTATGGACTCCACCAACCACACGTACCACGTACTCCAAATGGTCGCTTTGTGGGTGCAACAACAATGGGTCCTCGTGGCGATGCTGTTATGGAGGCTGATTGGTGTGTTGGCGAACTCCTTGCAATGTTGGAGGAGCGTGGAATGTTAGAAAATACTCTCATTATATTTTCAAGTGACAATGGACCTGTATTGAACGATGGATACAAAGATGGTGCGTGGGAGCTTTTGGGCGACCACAAACCAGCAGGTGGTTTGAGGGGAGGAAAGTACTCCTTGTTCGATGCAGGAACCCACGTCCCATTCTTCACATATTGGAAGGGTAAGATTACACCTCACAAATCGGCAGCCTTTGTGTCGCAACTCGATTTGTTGGCATCTGTGGCAGAGCTTGTTGGCGAGGAGATTCCCGAAGGATTGGATACTAATAACTATCTCGACACCTTTATGGGTAAGAGTGATGAGGGTCGTGAAAACTACATTGTCGAGGCGATGGGTCGCTTAGCATATCGCAGTGGTGACTATGCAATGATACCTCCATTCAGGGGTAACGAGCGCAATCTAACAGGCAATGAGTTGGGCAATGTCAAAGCATATTCACTCTACAATCTAACCCAAGACCCAACGCAACAAACCGAAATTTCGGCAGAAAATCCAGAGGTGTTGGAGAGGATGAAAAAGGAGTTTTTAACATTGGCCGAAGGGTACTACAATGCCAACACCGCTGAGGAGGTTTTGAAATAATAAAAGCAAAAAATATGAAAAAAGAGTGTGTGTTAGTAGCTGGCGGAGCGGGATATATTGGTTCGCATACGGCTGTAGAGTTAATCGAAGCAGGTTTCGATGTTGTAATTGTTGATGATTTGTCGAACTCTTCTGAAGATGCGGTCGAGGGTGTTCGTACGATTACTGGGGTTGATGTCCCTTTTGTGCAGGTGAATTGTTGC
>JBCQUZ010000103.1:0-6447 GCA_047173645.1 Rikenellaceae bacterium | reverse complement strand
GACAGATTTCGGACAAAAATTACTACCTTTGTCCGAGGATAAAACTAACAGAAATATGGCAACTTTAAAATATGCTGTGAGGACTTCGCAGAAGAGTAAATTGGCTAAGATGTATGTGCGCCTATATGAGGGTCGGGAGTATGATATTACCACCTTCACGGGCTATTTGGTCTTGGCGGAGAGCTGGAACAACAAGACGCAGTCGTTCAAGAGCCGATTCACCTATGTGGACGACTTTACGGAGCAGGAGGCTCGCAATATGCAGAACAAATTTGAGGATCTGCGCAACGTAATCATCAAGGCGATCAACTCCAACACAGACAAAAAAGTCACTAAGGAGTGGCTCGATGAGATGATAAGCCGCTTCCATAATCCTGATGTCGAGAAGTCAAAGGCGAAGATGTCGCTCAAAAAGTATATTGACCTATACATCGACCAGATCGAGAGTGGCGAGCGTTTGACCGTTGCAAAGGTGAAGTTTGCACACGGAAGTGTCAAGGCTTACAAGGGTTTCCGTGAGAGGTATGAGGAGTTTTGCAAATTCAAGCGCAAGAGGTTTGATTTCAACGATATAGATATGAAATTTTATGACGATTTCGTTGCTTACTTTACATCTAAGAGCTACTCTATCAATACGATTGGTCGCCACGTTAAGGAGCTAAAGATCCTTATGCGAACTTCTCGTGACGAGGGGTATCATAATAATGGTAACATTGAGAGTCGAAAATTTAAGGTTGTGACTGCCAAGGTTGATAATATCTATCTCACCGAGGCGGAGCTTGATGCAATGTATAATCTCGACCTATCAGATAAAAAGCACCTCGATGCAGCACGTGACATATTCTTGATGGGTTGCTACACAGCTCAGCGATATAGCGACTACTCCGTAATTGGCGAGCAGAATATCCGCCAGCTTCAATCGGGCGAGACTGTGATCGACCTAAAGCAGCAAAAGACAGGTAGTCGAGTGATAGTCCCTGCACGCAAGGAGGCGTTGGCGATATTGGCGAAGTACGAAAATTCGCTCCCAAAAACCTACGAACAGAAGGTAAACAAATACATCAAAGAGGTTGCAGCACTTGCCGAGATCACCGAGCCAATCGAGGTCGAGCAGATGGAGGAGGGGCGATTGGTTAAGACCATAGTCCCTAAGAATGAGTTGGTTAAAACACATACTGCGAGGAGGAGCGGTGCAACAAATATGTACCTTTCGGGCATACCCTCTATCTACATTATGAAGATCACAGGTCACAAAACCGAGAAGGAGTTTATGAAGTACATCAAGGCGAGCGAGGAGGAGACTGCAATGGAGTTGATGAACCACCCCTATTTTAGTGGAAGATAGCCAGCGTGTCTAAAAATAAATAAAAAACACTAAATTAGAATAAATAAATCAGTTAATACGCTGATTGATAGAAGGTTGTTTATTTGAGGGTTGAAAATAAATATAAAATAAACATTGATAATAACAAAAGCCATAAATAGTCAAAAGTGCAATTATTCCACTTTGTCGTGGAATAATTACTCAAAACACTTGACAAACGGCAACTTTTGTATTATCTTTGCACTAAATAAATAGGACATATATATGGCAACTAAGGAGGAGGTAAAACAATTTCTAAGTAACTTTTTTGTTAAATTAGAGATATACGATATTCTTTTTCGTGATGATAGAGGAAAGAATGCTAAGGTTTTCGAGGTATTAGATATTGTTCCTTCTGCACGAAAGAAGATCATCAAGGAGATAAAGGTCGAGGATTACTCCGAAGGTCCGATTGTTAATACACTTAATCAAATGGGTGATATGTGGGTCTTTGGCAAGAACATTCAAGGCGAGGAGATCTATATTAAGATCTCGATGGGCATATCAAATTGTAGTACAATCTGTATCTCATTCCACATTGCGGAACACCCTATGAAATATCCATATAAAAAGTAAAACTATGAAGAGTCCAATTACAGGCAAGGAGATGAAGTTGGTTCTCGAAAGTCGAGAATTGACATATCGCAAAGAGAAATTTTCGTATATCGCACAGCTTTGGTTATGTGAGCAGAGTGGCGAGATGTTTACTTCAGAGGAGATGGATGAGGTGAATATCGGGCAGGTGTATAACCAATATCGAGTTAGATATGGAATTCCATTTACCGATGAGATTAGAGATATTCGCTCGATCTATTGTTTAGCAGCCACTAAGATGTCGGAGATTTTAGGTTTCGGAGAGAATCAATATCGCCTATATGAGAATGGTGAGATGCCAAGCGAGGCGAACGGTAAGATACTTAAAAGCATTCTGAACTACGATATATTTTGTAACATAGTAAAGAATGCCGAGAACCAATTCGAGGCAAAGGAGTTTGCTAAAATATGTGCGAAGTTAGAGAGCGCAAAAGATCGTATTGCGGAGATGAATAAAAAACGAGAAGTGTTTGTTTGCCAACGTTCTGAGGCAAATGGCTACGCTCCTCAATCATACAGCAGACTAAAAAACATAATGCTATATCTTATAGAGAAGTGCAATGATGTCTACAACACGAAGATGAACAAGTTGTTATTCTACGTCGATTTTTTGAGCTACAAAAGACGTGGTATAGCGATGAGTGGATTGGCTTATAAGGCAATACAATATGGACCTATCCCTGAGCGATATAATTTTATATATGCCTCTATTGATGATATATATAGCGACATCGTAGAGTTTCCATCGGGGTATTCTGGTGAAGTGCTAAAGGCTGCCGTATCACCAGATATGAGTGTATTTTCTGATGACGATATAAAGATATTAGAGCAAGTTGTTGGGGCATTCAAAGCGTCGAAGGCAAACGAGATCTCGGAGATCAGTCACAAAGAGGATGCTTGGATCAATAACCTGATGAAGAATCAATACATACCTTTTAGTGAGGCGTTTACTCTGAAAGCACTATAAACATAAAAAACGAAAAGACAATGAAACAACTAAAAATCACAGAACAAGATTACCTCAAAGCCCACCGCAAGGCGAGCAGGGAGGAGGAGATCAGAGCCTTTGGTAAGCAGGTGACACACCGCACCAAGGTGCAGAAATCAAAGAAATCATACGACCGCAACGGTCACAAGGCAGCCCTCAAGAGGTTGCCTTTTTGTTTTGTGATGCCAAAAATCTATTTGCAGCAATAGCGCATTTCGTCGGAATTATACCTCAATGGATTAGCCTCGAAAAAAGTTTGCATTTTCTTACTTTTTCCGCCTTTTTGCTAATACCCTTATAATCAGCATATTGTGTAAATTTTGACTGAAAACGGAGCTGATTTAACTGTACAAATCTATACACATTTTTAGGCTAAATTGAGTGTTATTAATTTGGGTAAACTTAGATTAAATTCGATATATTTAGCTAATTATCAATGCGTTAAACAAAGGAAGCCGACAGGGCAACAACCCATTAAAAGAGGCTAAAATAGATAAAAACGTGCCAAGATTATGTACCTTGGCAGAATAATCAAATTAGTTGCCATACATTTGCCCCGAACATCAAAACAGCGCAGTATGGCGAAACTATTTTTGGAGGGCATCACCGTTGAGACCCTATCGGATATTATCCGTGAAACGGTGCAGGAGGAGGTTGGCAAGAGCCAGTCCCAAACATCGGTCAGCAAGGACGCTGACGAAAACTATCTTACCCGCAAGGAGACCGCAGCACGTCTGCGAGTATCGCTTGTGACCCTCACCGAGTGGGTCAATAAATCTCGGCTCAAAGCCTACAAGATTGGCGGCAGAGTGCTATTTCGTGAGTGTGAAGTAGAGGAGGCTCTCGCCCAAATTGTCCCACTCAAACACAAGAGGAGGTAGGCGATGAAAGAGAAATATATCCGAGTCGGCACAACGCTCTACAAGATCGTACAGCAACCAATGCAAAGCGGTGAGATAAAAGAGGTGCGCAAGGTGTGGGGGTATGACACCCTTCGCCAAGACCACTCCAAAGACTTTATCTCTCAAATTGAAAAATACGATGGGTTCTGTTGCGTCCCGAACCACGTGAACTACCAACGCACGATTGGGAATTTCCTAAATGACTACGAACCGATAAATATCGAGCCGTGTCGTGGTACATTTGGCAAGATAGAGGCGTTTCTTCGTCATATCTTTATGGAGCACTACGAGTATGGGTTGGACTATATTCAGCTCCTATACACACGTCCACGTCAACGCCTACCCATCATCGTGTTGACATCCGAGGAACACAACACGGGAAAGACCACATTTCTCAACCTCCTAAAGGCGATATTTGGTGCAAATGTGACATTCAACACCAATGATGATTTTCGCTCTCAGTTCAATTCGGATTGGGCGACAAAACTCATTATAGTCGTTGATGAGATGTTGCTCGACCGCAAGGAGGACTCCGAGAGAATCAAGAACCTCTCGACAGCACGTAGCTACAAGGCTGAGGCAAAGGGCAAGGATCGAAACGAGGTGGAGTTCTTTGCGAAGTTTGTTTTCAACACCAATAATGAAAACAACCCGATATATATTGGCATCGGAGATAATCGCTATTGGGTGCGCAAGGTGCAACCTCTCGGAGACAATGGAAACCCCAAGTTATTGGAGGAGATGAGCGCAGAGATCCCCGCATTATTGTGGTTCTTGCTGCATCGCACACTATCGACTGAGGATAAGTCTCGAATGTGGTTCGATCCAAAACTACTTGCAACTGATGCTCTTCGCAAGATGATTAGCTTCAATCGTGGCAAGGTGGAGGGTGAGATGATACAGATCTTGCAGGAGATAATGGAGCAAAATGGAGGTGAGCCGTATAACTTTTGCACGGCAGATATGTCTTCGATGCTTGATATGCGTGGTCATAAGTGTGACCACAGCTATATCCGCAGGGTGTTGCAACAGAATTGGAAAATTAAACCAAATGGGTCGATATACTACAACGTGATGAAGCTATCATACGATGGCACTCTCGATCGACTACCTCCTCGCACAGGTCGATGCTACACCATTACTGCCGAAATTTTATCGAGTATAGTGTGAGTATGTGAGATTACACCTTTTATTTCACTGGAAATAAGCAATATATAATCTTCACAAATATCTCACACTTCGCTCACAAATCTCACAGCACTCACAAATGTGGTTGAGTGTGAGATCTTTGTGAGTGTCACAAAACCCTCTCAAACAACGCCTTACAATAATTCTCTCACAATCTCACAAAAATAATATGACAATTAAGAGCATTCCAATAAAAAACTATCTCGCAGAGAGAGGCATCGTGCCAGTGCGTGAAACCGCACGAGATAGCTACTACCTCTCGCCGCTTCGCAGTGAACATAGCCCAAGTTTCCACGTCAATAACGTCATCAACCTATGGCACGACTTCGGCACAGGCGAGGGTGGCTCGATCATCGACCTTGTGATGAATTTGGAGGGGCTGAGCTTTCGAGAGGCAGTCTCAAAGCTGGAGCGTGGAGATCTCTCGTCTCATTGGGCAACCCCAAACCACACGACCGCACCAATCGAGTCGCCAATAAAGATTATGGAGATTCGAGGGCTCAACAACCCTCACCTGATAAACTACCTGAACAGTCGTGCCATTCCTATCAACGTAGCGTCAAAATATTGCCGAGAGGTGCACTACACCAACAACGGCAAACCTTTCTATGCAATAGGCTTTAGAAACGATCGAGGTGGTTGGGAGCTACGCAACGAATATTTCCAAGGCGGCAGTTCGCCCAAACACATCACCACCATCGACAACGGAAGTAGTGAATGTCTAGTATTCGAGGGGTTTATAGATATGCTTTCTCTCATCACGTTAGACAACCCTACGATAGTGAACACAGTGGTGCTAAACTCCATCGCCAACATCCAAAAAGCCCTTCCTTTCTTGCAACAGCACACCAAGATCCACACCTATCTCGACAACGATGCAGGTGGCTGCAAAACCACCAGTGAGATAAAAAAGTTGCAAGCCGAGGTTGTAGATCACGCACAAGAGTACCAGCCACACAACGATCTAAACGACTATCTAAAGCACACACGAAAAATTCAACCAAAGCGGGGGCGTAGATTGTAAACAGTGTGGTTTGTTTACCAGATAGATTGTTTACAATATGTCCTGTTTACAAGGCAAAAAGTAAACAACCAAGAATTAATGATTGATAGAATTTAAACACAACCAGCTCGTCCACAGCGACTCATTCATTGTCAAAAAGACAATAGCAAGGTATATCCTGCGTAACTCGAAATATTTCGAGCAACGCAGGATGCTTGCCGCTTCGCACTGTGGAACACACTCCGAAGTCGTGAGTTTGTGGTGATTAATGTAAGAGAAAATAAATCAGCATAAACCTTTGGTTTCATAACAATTTATAGATACCTTTGTTGTCAAGCAGATATATATGTACTGCTGAATAGATATTTAAATAGCGTTTTGCTATTGTTTGAGGCACAGAAAACGACCA
>JBCQUZ010000102.1:0-6460 GCA_047173645.1 Rikenellaceae bacterium | reverse complement strand
ATAAACTCTTTTACAATTAACGCTGTTTCTGTAGAGTAATTGACTCTCAACATAATCTGATAAAACGCCTCACCGCTTTGACTTCAGAGCGGTGGGGAGTTTTTCTTGAAAATAAAAGTCATAAATGATTAAATACATTAAGATATTAGCAATCTCGCTTTGGGCTCTTATGGGGGTCATGGCATGCGGTTCGTCGGGCGATGATAGCTCGTCGGCAACTATAACCCTTTCGTCGGAGGCGGTGTCGGCTAGTCAAACTACCGTTACTGCGACACTTCGAGGGGCTATAGGTGCCGAGTGGAGTGGTGAGATCTCTGATCCTCAGGGTTTTGTGTCGTTCAATATTTCGGATAGTAGTGTAACATCTAAAGAGGGAACGATCGGAGAGAGTGGTGTGAGCTTGCTGTATATTTATATTACATCTAACACAACCGAAGATAAGCGCAATGCCGAGGTTACAATTACCCTCACGGGTGCCAAAACAGAGACCTTCACCATTACTCAACAAAGCAATGCAGGGTCTCCTGATAGCGATGATACTTCGACTCTGAATTTCGATTGGGCTGAGCTCCCAGAGCAGTTTGAAGATGCTAACTATCAATATGTTGTACACTACACAACGCTAAATAGTAAGTTGGTTAGAAACTTTTCGATGTGTTACGACAAGAAGAACTACGCGGCACGTTGGGTAGCATTCCCTTATCACACATCATATGATGGAGGTGTAGGACGCAACGAAGAGTGGGAGTATGATCCCAAGATTGACGAGCAGTATCAACCTAACCTCTCTAAATCATATTCGAGTTATAATGGAGGTAGCTATGACCGTGGGCATCAATTAGCTTCGGGAGATCGTCAAGCTACAGTCGAGATGAACGAGCAGACCTTCTACTATTCGAATATGACACCACAATTGGGTACGCTAAACCAACAGATGTGGGCTACATTCGAAACTAATGTTCGAAAGCAATTGTGTGCCGACACTCTATATGTTGTGACTGGTGCCGACTACTCAACGACGATTGGTTCGACGACAGATGCCGATGGTAAGGCGTGTCCTATTCCGCGCGGATACTATAAGGTGTTGTTGCGCACGATTAGTGGAAATTCGGGTAAGGCAATATCGGAGTGTGACGCTTCGGAGCTAAAGGCAATTGGTTATTATTTTGATCATCAATATTATAGCTCTATGCCTAATCCAAAATCTGTAGCCGAAATCGAGGCTTTGGTAGGTTTCATATTTTTCCCCACAGCTCCCGAATCGGTTAAGCAGAGCTATAGCTCGAACCTTTGGTTTTTTTAAGGATTTAACAATACAAATTTAATATGAAAATCATAAAATTTGCAACTTGCGCACTACTTACGCTTATAACAGCGGCAACGGTAGCTCAACAACCTCATGCAATTGTTTTCTACAATGTCGAGAACTTTTTCGACACTGTAGATGGCCCAAATCGCGATGAGGAGTATTTGCCTGGTAGTTCGATTGATTGGACTCAAACGAAGTATGACCATAAGCTGTCGCAAGTGGAGCGTGTGTTGTTCGACATTGCGTCGTACAAACGTGATTTCCCTGTGGTGATTGGACTTAGTGAGATCGAGAATCGTACGATTATGGAGTCTATCGCTTCGACTCCGAAGTTGTCGGGGGCTCGTTACGAGATTGTACACTACGATTCGCCCGACAAGCGCGGTGTGGATGTAGCGTTTTTGTATCGTCCCGACATCTTTAAATTGGAGGGAAGTGCAGCGATTCATAGTGCGATTAAGATTGAGGATAATCCTGGTTTTAAGACTCGTGACTTGGTGACAATGTGGGGCACAATCGAAGAGCAACCATTTTTCTTTGTGGTTATGCACTGGTCGTCGAGATGGGGAGGTGCCGAGCAGTCGGAGTTCCTACGTGTGGCTAGTGGTACGCAGACACGTGCCGTGGTTGATTCTGTGAAGATGTTGCGTCCCGACACTCGTTTTGTGTTGATGGGTGACTTCAACGACGACCCTGTGGATAAGAGTATGTATGAGTGTTTGGGAGCCAAAGGAGACATCAAGGATATGGGCGAAGGTGATCTGTTCAACCCTTACTATAAGATGTATAAGGCTGGATATGGTACATTGGCGTATGGCGACAAATGGAATATATTTGACAATATTGTAGTGAGTCGCAATCTAATTGATGGTGCTGAAAAGACCCTGCAATTGCAACCTTCGTTGATGAACAAAAAATATTATGGCAATATCCACAAAGCCAAATATATGATTCAGCAGGAGGGTAAATTTAAGGGTTACCCATTAAGAAGTTTTTCGGGAGGAGCCTATATCGGAGGTTTTAGCGATCACCTTCCAGTCTTTATTTATTTGGATTAAAATTAAATGGATAAAAATAACAACAATATGAAATTTAAAACTCTACTTTCATTAGCCTTTGCCTCTATGGCAACTGTTGCGATTGCACAAAGCACATCGACAACAGAGGCTACAACAGAATCGTCGCAGAGTAAATCGGTCGACTTCTCGATATTCGAGGAGGTTGCTGAGGATGTCTCAATGGAGGATTTCGATATGGCAACTTCGCTTGTTGCTTATGGTGACTTGTTTAGCAACCTTACATCTTACAAATTTAGCGAAATGAGATTCAGCCAACGCGGCTATGGATCTTCGTACGCCGATGTTTTTCTTAATGGAGTGAGAATGAATGACGCACTCACAGGATATTCACCATGGTCGTTGTGGAGCGGTCTCAACGAGGCAACTCGTAGCAAGGAGACAAGCTCGGGACTCGACTCATTTGGTTATGGAGTTGGTAGCGTCACAGGATCTACCAATATCCTTGCTCGTGCTTCGCAGGTACGCAAGGGATGGACGATGAGCCTCGCAAATTCGAATGGAATGTATCGCGCACGTGTTATGGGTACTTATGCTTCGGGTATGCAAGATAATGGTTGGGCATACGCATTTAGCTTCTCGACTCGCCAAGGTGACAACTCATATGTGGAGGGTGTTTATTATAATACGTATGGTTACTTCGGGTCTGTCGAGAAGAAGATCGGAGACCACAATCTAGCATTCACAATCCTCGGAACACCAACAGAGCGTGGTGTGCAATCAGCTGCAACTCAAGAGGCATATGATTTAACAGGTAGCAACTACTACAACCCTAATGTGGGTATTCAAAATGGCGAAATGCGTAATGTTCGTGTTAAGAACTATCACGAACCAGTTGCTATGTTGAACTACGAATTTAAGATTAATGATCGCTCTTCGCTATCGGCTGTTACGTCGCTAAGATTTGGTAAGAATGGTTATTCGGCACTTACTTGGTCTGCTGGTCAAGATCCACGACCAGATTATTATCGTTACTTGCCTAGCTATGATGCTTGTCCAAATCCAGCATGGGTAGCAGAGTATTGGAAGAACAACACCGATAATACTCGTTATATCGACCTTGATAGATTGTACAATATCAACTCTATTGGCGAGGAGAATGCAACATATGGCGAGGGACACCGTTCGAGCTACATAATCGAGGAGCGCCATGCAGATCAACTTGATTATAACTTCAATACTCGTTTTGCACACACATTCAAAAACAGTACTGAGCTTACTGCAGGTATCAACATACGTCGCAACCGCACGGAGTATTACACTATGGTCAAGGATTTGATGGGTGGTGACTATTGGGTCGATGTAGATAAATTTGCGGAGCGCGACTTTGGTAGTAGCGAGGAGGCATACCAAAACAACTTGGCATATTACTACGCTAATGGTCATGCGCAAGCAGTGAAGGAGGGCGATAAGTTTAGTTATGATTACTATGCTAATGTGATGGCATCGCAAGTGTGGGGAGTATATGACTTCAGCCACAACTCATTGTCGGGATCTGTTTCGGCAGAGTTGGGTTATTCGTCGATGTGGAGAGATGGACTTTGGCAAAAGGGTCTGTTCCCAGAGGATTCATATGGAAAGTCGGAGAATGTTGACTTTTTGACATATAAGACGAAGTTGAATTTGGATTATCGCGTAAACCGTATGTTGGCGTTCTCTGCTAATTTAGCTTATATCAACGACGCTCCAACATTCCAAAACTCATTTGTGTCGCCACGTACTCGCAACACAATTACACCAAACTTAGATACGGAGAAGATCTTCTCGGTTGATGCAGCGGTTGATTTCAAATCATCATTTGCTGAGTTGCGTGTGTCGGGATACTACACTACAATCAAGGATCAATCGGATGTAATCTCGTTCTACAATGACCTACTTTCGTCGTATGACAACTACGCTATTAGCGGAATCGACAAGAGCCACATTGGACTTGAGGTAGCAGCTACTGTGCCTATCGCTTATGGCATCTCGTTCAATGCAGCGGCAAGTATTGGTGAGTATCTATATAGCTCAACTCCGACATTTATCGAGACTGCAGATAATGACTCTTCGATTTTGTCGCAAGGCACAATCAATTGGGATGGTTACCATGTTGAGAGTACCCCTCAAACAGCTGTAAATGTTGGTCTTTCATATAGAAGTTCAAACTATTTGTTTGCATCTATCGACTTGAATTATTACAATGATATGTATATTTCGATGAACCCAGTTTGCCGCACAGATGATGTTATTACATCATATATGATGGCTAACCCATCGTTGATATATGAGCTTCGCGAGCAAGAGAAGTTCGACGCAGCGTATGTTGTAAATGCAAGCGTTGGTAAGAGTTGGTCTATCAATCGCAAATATTACTTGGGTGCAAACCTTGAGGTAAAGAACCTTCTTAACTTCCAAAACATTCGCACTGGAGGATATGAGCAGATGCGCCTTAGCGATGTTACGAGCGACGGTGGCGACGTAGAGAGCTACACTCGTTTCGACTCTAAGTATTTCTATATGTTGGGTACCACTTATTTCCTAAATGTTTACTTACGTTTCTAAAAAAATGGACACTATGAAAAAGTTTATTATATGTATGTTGGCAGTAGTTTCGTTGGCTAGCTGCTACAATAAGGTTGACGATCCGCAGGATGCTTATATCTATTCGGATGTAGATTTTACAGATTGTCAAAAGATCTCGATCAAGGAGCTTAAGGATTCATATTCGCATCTTTTAGTTACTGGTAATAACGAACTTATCGAGGATTATTGGTATATCAGTGGAAAGGTTATTTCGACCGACGAGGAGAGTTCGATCTATAAGTCACTATATATTCTCGATCACCAAGCAGATAGTGTCGATACTCGTGCAATTGAGCTTCGCCTCTTTTCGAGCAACTATGTGAGCTACCCAGTGGGTTCGATGGTATATGTTAAACTCAATGGTCTTTCGATTGGCGACTATGGCGGTATGTTGAGTATCGGAGCGAGCTCTGAGGATCCAGACTATCCACACACCACAATTGAGGGACGAGTAATGCTTAAGGAGCATATCTTCTTGGGCGAGAAGTTCGAGATGACATCTGCCGACACGTTGGTTATCAATAAAGATAATTACGAGACTATAGATCTAGCAAATGCGCTTGGTCGTTTGATTAGATTGGAGGAGATTGAGAGTGCATGGGGTTCTCCCGCGTGGACAACGTATGACTATCCTAGCTACTTTAGCTCATCGAGTAATAGTTTTGAGTGGATCGACATCACGAATGGAGAGTTCGCTACACCGACCCTATCATACTATGGATTGAATCCAACCGATGAGGCTGCAATTGTCAAGAGTTATTTTTATGGTAGCGGATGGTTTGTATATACCGAAGCACGCGAAACAAACCGTGATAGCGACGATAATATCGCTCCAGGTCACTTTGTAACACGCATCAGTGGCTACGCTAAATTCCGCGACATTGAGCTTCCAGCCGATGGCACTAAGGTTAATATGACTGCGATCCTCTCTCAATATGGATCTTCAGCATATTGGTTAACATACCAGCTCAACCTTAACCATGGTGCAGACCTTGTGGTTGTAGAGGAGTAGCGTAAACAGAGTATAACATCATAAAAGGTGGTTATTGCGACATTGTCCAATAACCACCTTTTATGATTAATATATTAGGATTAGGCGCATAGAGCGCACTCGTTACAACACCCTCTATTCTTGATTTTGCCATTATTTACGATGCAAAGTACTGGGCTTAATGCGGTTTGTCTATAAGTTCAAATATTCATGTGTCACATTACCAAGCTATAAGCCTTAAAATATAGTGCGCTCTATGCGCCTAATCCTATAATATATTTTAACAATCTATTAATGGATACTCTAAAAAGAGATAATATTTTAAATATAATTATAATAATGCAAATATTAATACAATTTATACTTAAAACACACACAATATTAATCGAAATAGACTCCATCTAACTACGAAAGTAGATATGCCTTAGTTGGGTTGTTATATTTGTTTTGGCAATATTTAGCAAACGAGTTTGTATATTTAATAATAAATAACTACCTTTGTGGAGTGAGTATATATGC
>JBCQUZ010000101.1:0-6582 GCA_047173645.1 Rikenellaceae bacterium | reverse complement strand
GGTCGATTTTCCAAATAACTTTTCTTAAAGAAATCACATCCCCATATAAAATTAGTAACTTGATTTATATTGTCCATCTCTTTCAGAATTGATGTATATACTGAGTCGGGGAAGAACCAACGTCCCCCAATTTTATTATCTCTATATGCTTGTAAAACATTACAATTCGTATTGTCAACTATCTTACTGTACCAATGAAGTTGATTTAGTGCTGACATATTTTGAAGATAGCGAGTATAAACAGCTACTACTAATTGATCCTTTGAATCACGTCCTGTCCCAAATGTTCTCAGAGCTATATATTCTGATTCAGACAACTGATCTGTTGAATATATTTTACCCTCATAATCTACAAACTTAAAATCGAAACGAGGATCTTCAGAATATTTATCTAATACATCCCATTGAAAAAATTGCAACTTAAACTGCGGTGTACCAAGTGCTAACATTTTATCAAAAGGCAGCATCACTAAAGATGTCGCATCTCTCTTCTCTTTTAGATATTTTGATGATGGATAACAACACATCGCAGCATCATTTGATTCATCTTGTATGTCATATATTTGTTTCTCCGCTGATTTAAACCCAAACATATTTATGTGAATATTTGTGCTATTTATAGTCGATATGGTTTCAATAAGCCCCTCTCTTATCAGTTCTACAATAGCATTGTCAACTTCTTCTGCAGATTCATATTGCGAATAGATATCATACGAACTAATTCCATTGTAATCCGTAGAATTAACAAAGAAATCATATATTTGGTTTAAAATTTTATTTTTCATTGCGCTTATTATTGATATAGATTTTATCGGATTACCTAAAATAATTATTCGTAATACATCTATATTATTGCACGTATCCACGCTTGGATAAATGCCACATCTTCCGAAATATACTCCTTGGAAACAGAACGTTGCATCTGTATATACATTATATATTTTCTATATTAACACTTACAGGTCAATTAACAATCTTGCTGAGCATGCTTTTTCTTGTGTTAAGTTGTCCTGTTTTTGCTGGTAAAAAGAGAACAAACAAAGACTTCTTTCAATGCTAATACACCACTGCTATCCAAGGATTCTATCGGCAATTACTTTAAAGCTCGCAACGACACTATCCTCTGCTGGGATCTCCTCAAAAGCCAATCCCGACAGCTCGCTGCGGTAGGTTGGAGCTAACTCTGCCCACACTCGGTCGGTGTCGCTAAATAGCGGCATATCCTTGATTGCGACATCTTGCCAGCCCTTTGGATCTGCAAACATCTCTTTGTCGTGTGCCAATATCGCCTCGAACTCCTCTTTAAATTTTGGAGACTCTACATACTTACGGCACTCGTCATCTTGTAGGAGGAAGTGTAGGTCGTAGAAGTGGCGGATCTTTGACGATATGCCTGCAACTCCAAGCTGAGAGAATCTAACCAGTGACACCAACTTCTCGATTAGAGTTTGTCGCTTATCGAGTACATTTAGCTGGAATGGTTGCAATTCAAACTCGACAATACTCTCATCATCACCAGTCTCTCGAAGATAGCGAGTAATGAAACTCTCGATCGGCTGCTTTGCGAATGGGTATGGATTTGCGAACGAATTTATCTCTACAATCACGCTATTATTATATTTGACAGTCTTGCCGAGAACAGATGTGTAGCCATATATAGACTTTCTGAATCGAGATCCTTTGCTCGTTACTCCAGCCTTGTCAATCTCAGTAAGTTCACTTGCAATCTCTTTCTCGATAGTTCGGATCGTGGTCTTTATCTGATTTCCGCTCTGCTCCTCTGTGTGGCATAGTGCAACGTCTACATCCTCACTGAATCTGAAAATTAGGTTATATCCCTTAGAGAGGCTCGTACCGCCTTTGAACACCGCAAAATCCACATATTTACTCATTGAAAGACGCTGCAATATTAGCGTAATCCAATAATCCTTTTCGATGAACTGAGGGTTAATATCATATCTCTCAGCTACAATAGCTATTAGTCGAGCGAACGACTTAGAATCTTTGTGTAGTATCATTTTATTCTCCAATCTTTAATGTTTGGGAGTACATCTTCTGTAACTCCGATGTTATATACGCTTACTCCTGATAGCGATTTTAAAATATCTGCTGTGTTAAATTCTGCTGACACGCTACTAAGTATTGCCCCAAGCAAAGCTCGCGAGGATGGTGGGTATTTCATCGAAAGGCGAGTGATTGTCTTAACGTCGCTGTCGGTGTAGCCCTTGAAGATCTCTCGCAACACAATGACCGCTTCATCAACAGTTGTGGCAGGGATAGTTTTGATGAACTTTATTGCATCGAGGAGTCTCAGATATGGGATATTATCTTTCGTTATGACACTCTTCTGCAAGATAAATTTCAGCCGAAACAGACCTCTCTTTATAGGCTCACGTCGCTCGTTGCTTCCGATGTGAAGCGTGTTGGATATTTGGGTTGTAAGCCCCAACTCATTATAGGCTCTGTCACCCGTAATGTAACCAATCAACTTGCCATCACTCTCCAGTAAATCTTTAACGACTTGAAATTCATTGGGTGGAATATCCCCAAATCGGGAGCGTTCCACTTTGTAGAACTTGCCCTTTGATAGGCGTGCAATAGCATTCGAGGCAACCATTCGATTGAGGTGTCTCGAAACCGCAGCACGATATTTCACATCTACACCAAAATCATTGCAGGTGAAAACATATCCATTTGCGAACCTATCTATTGTACTTTCAACTATATCAGCAACCTTCATAACAAATAGTTTTCTGCAAAGATAATACATTTGTCTTGTTTTCCGCACAAAAAACGAGACAAACATTAAAAAATCCTGCTCTATCTCACGACAGTGCAGGATTCACACAAAATTAACCAACCTAATTATGAAAACAACCAAACCTTTATTCCTCGATAACAACGCCTGAGCGTGCTAAATTTTTCATCACATCTTTATTCGCCAACACCTCGTGTACGAAGCGAATGATCTCCTCGATAAGATAGTAGTTCTTATCATTTCCTCGCTTGGCAAATATCGGTCGAAGAAGTCCCAATTCACGATAGCGAGCCAGCTCTCGATAGGACATATGCAACATCTCCATCAAATCTTGATTGTCGTAGAGCTTAAATGTGCATTGCTGCGCCTTAGCAATCTCGTCAATCTTGCGTTCGATACGAGTGAGCCGCTCCTCGAACTGCGCAAGGTGATCTCTGATCTCTTCGTCATTCATAGTTACATCCCCTCTAAAAAGAGGGTTGAGTTGCCTGGGTCATTAACAATCAACTCATTATCCCTCATAAATTTAATATAACTTTTAGCTGTGCGCTCACTCACACCTACCAACTGCTGTATCTGCTCGCTAAGTTCGATGTATGATAGTGGCGGAGAGTCCACAAATATATCTGTAACTATCTTCTTTAGCTCCAAGCGTTTACGCTCATCTTTGACCATAACCGATTTCTCTCCTAAATAGGTGTGCATCCCCTCCTTCGTATTCCACGAAAACTGCATCAAGGGAACATCCAGAGGGCTACCATCACGCACCTTTAGAGCCTTGACAACCGATATTTGCGGCTCTTTATCTCGCTCAATAGAGAGTATCGCCGCTGCCTTGCGCTGGATCTCACTTCCGAGATGTCCCCTTAGCTTGAGACCATTCGGGATATAATGCAACACGCAGATGATCGAAGTTTTATAGATGCCAGCCAAACGATAAAGTTCATCGACCACCGCAATGCTCTCCGCTTCGTCATTGGCACATCGCACCAAGTCGGCAACACCATCAATCACCACCAAATGTATGCCACCAAACTTATAATAGTATCTATCCATACTCTCGACAATGGCTCGAAGTCGCTCCTTACGAGAGAGTGAGGTGAGGCAAAACGCCTTAAATTCAGGTGGCGCATTATTAACTTTGGCTCTACGGATTAGCTTCGATACATTTTTGTAGAGTTGCACCTCCGATTGCTCAGTATCGTAGAGGAGAATAGCTTTACCCATCACATTCCGTTTAATAGTTGTGCCTAATGTATCGATTACGCTACTTTCCTCCTTGATACTGCCTGCAAGTATCGAGGCGATATAATTACTCTTTCCTGTTCCTTCGCCACCTGTTACACATAGTATGTTCCCCTCTGTTCCCAATGGAACGCCAGAGACTGATATAATATCGTCTGTTATCTGTGGCGGATTATCAAAATCCACCTCACACGTTTTTAATATTGTCATAGTCGTGGAGTATAGTGAATCTAAGATTATTACGAATAGGTTTAAGAAGTCTTGACGTGTATATCCAATCTTGAAATAGTCCGATATATCCTTCTCAAACTTCTCTCCGCTAAGAGGTAGCTCCAGACGCTTAACCCCAAAGGTAGATAGCTCCTTTGCATACTTCACGCTACTCTTAATACCTGTTTTGTCCATATCAAAGAGCAGAATGATATGTTTGAAGCGGTGTGTAAGTGAGTGTATAGCATCAATAGGGAGCGTATTATTCTCGCCACCAAACGAAATGGCATTGAACCCTTTTGAGGCTAACGACATAACATCTTTCTCGCCACCTGTGATAAATATCGCATCACCTTTTTGCGGAAGTTGCTCCAACCCAAAGCAGAAATTCTCATCGACCTCACCTCCGTGATAGAATCGTCCGCTGGAACAGGGTCGATATACCTTGACAAATTTATCCCTCACATAGCCAAAAATAGGCTCGTTATGGTTAGAGCGCAAAGTATATTCTTGCCCATCGTCTTTCGTACCCTTGAATGAGACAAGCGAGCGTACTCGGTATCGCTCCAAAATTTTGGGAGTGATGCCATAGGATTGCCAATATTGCAACTCGTGATCTTTCATCGGCTGCTCCACCATGGCGTATGGCTTGTCTCGCTTCTCGGCGTGAGTCTCTGGTGTTATTGTAAATTTCGCTTTTGATTCAATCATCTTCGTATATTTATTGTTGAAATTATACTCAAGCTCTGCAATGCCCAATCGCAAATCTCGGTTTATTATCCTCAGTACATCGACAAAATGTGTTCTATCATCTACCCCATAGAGCCGACCCACAAAGAAAAAAGCATCGCCTGAGTGTTCACGACTACCGTGGTCATACAACTTGTAGATGTGATCGGTGCGACACATATAGATGTTACAACTGGGCTTCGTATCGTGATAGAGTGGATTTAAAAACTTGGTTCCACGCTCGATCTTTCGATTGAGATAATGCTCAAATATGTGTAGACACTTATTTGTCCTATCTACGACTTTGTCTCTGCTTAATATACGCCCCATACTCATCGATTATATTCTCCATACTTTTCTGCCTATCTGGGAAGAAGTTCTTCTCGATCATCATCTTCATATCTCTCAACCGATAATAGATCTTCTTGCGAACCTTGAAGTAAGGTATGCGCCTATCTCTTCTGAGTCGGTATGTCGTTTTGTCATCACAGTGCATATACAAACAAAGATCACTATTATCGATAAAATCTTCCTCTGTAATCTCTATTTTGCATCGAGGATCGTAATTCTCGATAAATGCTATTAGTGCGAGGTATTCAGCTGCGTATTGCTTAAATTGCTGATAACCCACTTTTGATATATCCATATAAATTTGTCTTGTTTGCACTGCAAAGTAATATCATTCGGACCTATAAAACTTTATAGGTTCAACAACCTTAATTGTTTTTTATCTCACTGAATATTCCATCTTTTCAGCTAAAAATATGCTGTTTTAAGGCTGTCTGAGGGCTATTCTGCTCAGTAATCCACAGGTATTGAGCAGTAACCAAAAACAACTGACTCTATTGTTTTGATGAAAAATATTGCTATATAGAAGCTGATTATTTAGAGCTGAAAAGTGTTAAGGTTCGAGTGGCACGGCAAATTCGTTACCCCTATTCTTCAGCTCTCAATTTGTATAAAAAAAGAAGCTGAAATAGGAAAATATTAATGGCTTTTTGAGAGGATGACTGTGAGATGAAAAAATGAGTGGTTCGAGTGCAACCGTCGAATCGTTACCCATAACTTTTTCCCGTTTCAGCTAAAATCAGCTTTTGCTTGACACATCTGCGATGATACAATTTCGGGAGGTGCAAGGTGCAAGTATATATCTATATATAACTTGCACCTTGCACCTCCCGAAAAAGAAAGTGTATCAAGTATTTGGAAAATTCCAAATTAATTTCTACTTTTGAACCTGAGATTTTGATAGTAGGAGTCCGCAATTTGGGGATAAAAATGGCAGTTTTTAAGTCGTTCCCAAATCGTTACCCTTTCAAAGTTTTCAAAGTGCAAGTAATTGGCTAAAAGCATATTGAGGGGCAAGGTTCACCGCCCTCTCTCTCCGCCAAGAATGGCGGAAACGACCAGCAAAGAGCTGTAAATCATAGATTTACGGCTCTTTTTTCGTTTGGGTGTATAGGCAAATCGGGGCGGTTTCGTGGGGTTTTCACGGACAAAATCGGGGACAGCAGGTATCCCTGAAAAAGTGTCCCCGATTTGAGTAACGTACTATTATTCAATGTTTTGCTCAGTAGGATTTCTCGATTATCTCGAATGTTGTTCATACTTTTGTGATGTGAAAATCGCAAGATAAATAT
>JBCQUZ010000100.1:0-6601 GCA_047173645.1 Rikenellaceae bacterium | reverse complement strand
GTCTATCATATTGTTTGATGAGTGCTTCAAAGTCCTTGTTTTCTATGGTCACATTCTTGAACGCTCTAGCAAAGTTCCAGATGTCTACAAAAAACCTACGCACATCACATTTCTTGCCACCAAAGGTATCTGCGTTAGCATTGAAGCTGTATCGCAATAATTTGTAATAGGCGGCAGCACGTTTGATGTCCATATCTCGATTGCGTTCCAAAAGCAATACTTTGAGTTCTTCAGCCTGTGGCTTTTCAAACATAATCTCTGTCAGTTCCAGTTCTTCTTCCAAGTCGTAATTGTGAAATTCCTCTTGATTTAAGAACTTTTTATACATCTCAAAGTCATCACGTGAATTGAGGGCAAGGAAGCCAATTTCACGAGTGAGAGCAAATGGTCTATCTCTAGCACAGCGCATTAAATTCACAAGATCTGCATTAAAATCGTTGTAAATTTGTAGGCTGCTCCTGCGATAATCGAGGTTTAGGGTAACTGTACCACTGCCACCGAACACATCAATGCTTCGCTCATATTTGTTAGGTGCTAATAGGTTGATGATCCACATGAGCTTTGCCTTGCCACCCACCCATGCGATAATACTTTTTGTCAAATAACAATCACCTCGCTTTTAATCTTCTTTTCTCAAATTTCTCCAACCTCCATTTCACCATCTAAATATAGTTGTAAAAAGTGGTTTCTTCCTGTTGTGGTAACCAATGTTTGGACACCACTATGACCATATTTGCAAAACTCCACTATCTCAAACAGACCATCTTCCACATGGTGTTGATAGGGGAGCAGAGCTTTTTTTGTGTTTCGATAAAGGTATTTATTTTCCAACATAAAGTGAATTAAGAACATCGGCTTCACACCAATTTCTTTCGCAGTGGTACGGAAGTTGATTAACAATCCTGCATCCATCATTTTGTCGAAATATTCGCCTTTTGTTTGCAACTCACCGACTTCTTGTTTCAGCTTTCTGTTTTCTTCGGATACCTTTAACATTTGTGCTAAAAACGTATGAAGATGCTCTGGATCACGAAAGATATTAGCCAAGGTTTCTTCTGTTACATATCCACCATATTTTCTAATAGATGGAATGACTATTGATGTTACCCAACGCTTAAACGCTTTTGCCGAGGGGAGTTTGCTTTTTAATGCCAGACTATAAAGTCCACTTTCGTTAATGATAACCATTTGTCGTAATTGACCTGATGCACCGAATTGGTGCGTCAGCTTATCTTCGTCATCAACGTGCTTTCTGATTGCATTATCCGTTCTTACATAGCCTAAGATTTCGGCCACATCTTTGCCCACGAACCACGGATTGCCATCAATGGTGATGGTTCGAATTTCTCCAAACTCGTCATTTTTGAATATTTGCAGTTCTTCCATAAATGCTCCTTTCATTTAGTCAGAAAATAAAAAAAGACCGTGCATTTTGCAGTTTAGGTACTGCGAAACACACGGTCTTTTCGGTTGATATTTAGTTTTTACATGGTTTGCTCCATAGCTGTTGTTTGATTTTGAGCTTCTTTTAGTTGAGCCAGCTTTTCCATCAGTGGCACACCATCTTTGGGGACTAGCGCACCATATTCGGTCATGCTCACTCCGTTTTTCTCTGCTATTTTTCTGCCATAATCCTCGGTATCTAAGCATTCTAGCAATTCTTCTGGCAGTATATTTTGAAATCTGTTTCGACCATAACTTGCGAAATCTCGCTCAGATGCTTTTAACTCAAATTCGCTGACATACTCGCAGAGGTTGTGGACAGCTTCAAGGTAGATAATATCTAAGGCATCTACCAGTGCCTTATAGGTGTTCAGTTCGCCAGTTTCTTTGAAGTAGGCAATAGAGGTGGCAAGTTGATTTACAGTTTCTATCTCGGTCATATCAAAGTCCATCGGTTCAAGCGATGGCACAATGCTGTGCATCTTGTAACAGGTTAATTCAGATAAATCCGTTACTTCCATCTCTTGCACCACACGCTCAATCTCGCTATGAGAAACTGGCAGAGGTAAGGAGTAGCGACTTCCATCGTCATTGTCTGGGTGAAACCCTACCTCTAATTTGAACACATAAGGCTCTGGAAATGGCATTGGACTATTGCCATCATATAAGGTTTCCAATTCTTCCATTGTGACATAATCGCCACTGATGAATGTGCCATTTTCTTTTTGAAGTATTTCTTCGCCAAGCTCCTGCAAGTTCGTGTGATCCACAATCCACTGATAGATGTCATCACTCACATCGGCAAGCTCTGGGATAAGGTCGTTATCCAGATAAAACTCTGCTAAGTCACGTTCATCCATTGCTGGCTGGGAGAACACAAGGTTATTGCTCTGAATGTTCATAGCAAGGTTGATGGCACCGGGTGCATTCACACTTCCTTTTTGACTCATAAGGAAGTAGCCACCGATGAACTGGCTGCTACGGTCATCGTCAAACTTTTGGGTAAGTGTTGCCAAATGGTTTAGCTCAAAGATATTGCACGTTTCAAAGTAAAAGTTCACAGCACCTCGCCCGTACTCATCTAAAATTCTGCCACTGGCACTGATGGTTTCATCACAGTTCAAGCGAAATAGCACATCTTCGATAGCACTGTATCGTGCAGGCAAGTCGATGTCTATTTGCTGCTTGGTTTTAGGGTTCGATAGGGTAATGTCTAGTTTCATTTACATCTCTCCTTTAATTCATACTCATCTCAAAGCCTTGGCTTTGCTCACGAAGGCCCATCTCATCAGCTGTTTTCAAAAAATATCGGTTACTATCCCACAAGCTGATATTCACATCTCGACCATCTAGTTTGAACTCCTGCTGTTCCAGACCCTCACCGAAACCGTCTGCTGCCTGACCAGTGATATATTCTTTCAGGAGCGCCAATTCTTTCTGATCCAGTGGTGCTTTTAGCTGACAAACTGCCACGCCATAGACATCTCTGTCCATCTGCTCAAACTCAAATTTGAAGCTCTCCACCTTTGCATTGACCGAGTCTTTGCCATCGTAATACTCCATAAGTCCTCGCTGCTCTGGCACATGATCGCCATAGGAAGTGATGAAATCCTCTAACTCATCTTCATAGCCACAAAGCTCGGCGCTGTCTAATTCTTCTTCGTAGTCAGAGGTTTCATATTGCCCCCAGTCGTTCTCCTGCTCGTAGGTGATGACTTTCAGAGGCATATACAGTCGGAGGGTTTCGCTATACGCTTGGCTTTGGATATTCATACCCAGCTTCTCGTTTAGAATTTCAATCATTTTAGGGTTGTATCCCATATAGGTGATATAGCCTTGGGGAGTGAATGTGCCGACCTCGTTGGCAATACGATTTTCGCCATAGGCTTTAAAGTCGATGTATTCTTCGAGGTTTTCATCGTATTCGTAATGTCCACTGTCGCAAATCATATACTGCCCATAGGCTTCTGGTGTGCGAATATTGGGGAACAGCTCGAATTCGTGCATACAGCGGCACAGGGTTTGAAGTTCTTCTGTGGTGCTGACTTTTGTGTATCTGGCTAACTTCTCTAGGTGGGTAAATTCACGCCCACCAACTTCTTCTAAGGTCTGTGCCATGTCGTTCAGTCGCTGCACATCATTTTCAATCTCATACAAGATTTCTTCGATGTTGCTTGGCAGATTGTGATACAAAATGGAGAATGAGGTGTTCTCTAAGCTTTCTACCTCTAATCGCTCCAATGCCTTTTGGATGGCGCTGTCCTCACAGGGCAAGTCCAAATATTCTTCACTGGTATCGGTTCGAAGTGCAATATTGAAAACCTTAACGCCATTTAGATATTGGGGGAGCGTCTTGCCGAAGTAGAGGTCTTTTGGTTCATTTCGGTTGGGATAAACAAAGCCATAGGGAGATAGCAAGGGATTGGGATGGTTTGCAATCATTTCTTCTACATATTTCTGACCATCGAATGTGTCGTACTCATCCATCGCCATGCCGCCTTGCTCATTCATGCTCAGCTCTTTGCCCACTTGGTTAAGGTTCTCAAAGTTACCCAATACGCTGTAGCAGTTTGTGTTGAATGTGAGATTGATAAAATCTTTAGCCGATGTGAGTTTCTTTGCATAGGCCACAGCGTAAAACGTGTTCATTTCAAATTCGTTGAAGCTATCCAGTCTTGCGAATAAATAGTTCAGCTCATCCATTTTGAATGTCTTACCCTGCAAAACGCCATTGGCAATCTCGCTGCTACTAACTTGATATACCTCGATTTCAGTATTTGCTGTGTTGGGTAGCTGTAGCTGATCGCAGAGGTATTGGATGTTTTTTTCTTCGCAAGGAAAGGTGGCGAATACTGTCTTGCCAGTATTTCTATTTCTGATGCTTAGATTCATTTGTGTTCCTCCTATTTATTCGTTCCATATCGGTTTTCATACAATTGCCCTCGCAGGTATAACAGATGAACCCATGCGAGGGATAGGGGCAATTACCACAACTTTCAAACGGACCGATTACTTTTTCTGCCTGTATCCGAATGTGTGTTGATGGTGCAGAGCTTGCTGTACAAAGTTTTTTATTTCGCTTGTAGTTTGTAGTCACTGGAATTCTCCTTTTCCAAGAAATAAAAAAAGAGCTGTTAAGTGGAGGATAGTCCTCGCATTTAACAGCTCTTAATGTTTGAGTATTTTTTGTGATTTTGTGGTAGTTTCGGAATTTTGGGCATAAAAAAACCACTGTATTGGTTCAAATACAGTGGTTACACGCAAAAAGCCAATATGACATCCGTAAGCGTAAAATAGATACGAACCTATCCCCCATGAGTCAAAATTGCTATAATAGTCGCAAGACTAGAAAAAGGCGGTGGAATCATGGGGGATTATGTATGTCAGTGTTGCGGGGTGAGCTTTACACCCACCTGTCACAAGACACGGCAAAAATACTGCAGCAGGGAATGTCGCATCAAGAAAAATAATGCCATGCGTTATTACGGTGGTCAGGTGGACATTTGCCTAGAATGTGGTGAACCGTTGGAGCAAAGCGGAGAAAAAGGACGTTGGAAACGGTACTGCAGTGAGAGTTGTCGCAGGGCATACCAGCGGCGAAAGGCCATAGAACGGCGACAAAATAGGCCAAAGCCAGTAAAAATCTGCCCTTATTGCGGAAAAGAATTTGTATCTGCACAGCAAGGGGACGTACAGCGATTTTGCCAAGATAGCTGTCGCATTGCATGGTGGAAGGAATACCACAAGGCACATCCAGTGGCGGTGGAGGAAACCTCCATTTGCCTTCACTGCAACCAACCCTTTCAGAGCAAAAAGTGGAATGGTGGACAGTATTGTAGCCGAGATTGCTATGTTCAGGCCATGGGAAACAGCAAAGAGCAGGTAATCTGTCAGTATTGTGGCGCAGAATTTACAGCCTATATACGCCAGCGACGAAAATATTGTAGCAGCGAATGCGCCCACAAAGCCCTACAACCTGCACCCATTCGCAAAAAGGGTAGCCATCGAATTTGCTATCAAAGCATAGACCAGTGGAAAGAAGAACTGACGGAAGCGTGCAAAGGGGCGCAGATTGTTCGTGCTGGAAAAAAGGTACGGTTGGTCTGTGGAGATACTTCTATGTACATCGGGCTTGACGGATTGCTCAGCATCATACAATATGATTTGGGTCAAAATCCCTACGACGGTTGCACCTATGCCTTTTGTGACCGCAGTGGGAGTATGATTAAATATATCGTCTGGGATGGGGCTTCTTTTTGTCAAAGCAAACGCCGTGCCCAGAGTGGAACTTACCCGTGGCCTAAGGCAGAAGGCGAATCATTCATCGAAATATCCATGAGAGAATTTGAATATCTGCTGACAAAATCTATTGTTCCAACCAAACCCAGAAAGTATAATAATACTGCAAAAAGCACCGAAATTCCTTGAGAATTCGGTGCTTTTGTGGTATAATAGGGCTATGAAAAAGATAGAACAGAGTGCCGCAAATTGGCCAGAATTATTGGAACAAAAGAATAGAGAAATCCAGCAACTGCAGACACAAATCCAGTGGCTCACCCAACAAATGATGCTGATGAAATCTGGGAAATTTGGGGCAAGTAGCGAGAAAACTGTTACCCTTATGGATCAGTGCTCTCTCTTTGCCAAAGAGGCAGAACCTGCAGAGCCACCCACCCCAACGGAGGAAATCACCTACCGTCGCAAGAAGCAAAAGGGGAAGCGAGAGACTGATTTTTCAAACTTCCCCAAAGAGGAAATTGTCTACGAACTGCCAGAGAATGAGCGTGCTTGTACCGCCTGCGGTCACACTATGCACCCCTGTGGTCGTACAATTCTACGTAGAGAGCTGAAGTACATTCCTGCCGTCTACAAAGTGGTGGAGCATATCCAGACCGCCTATAGTTGCCGCCACTGTGAAAAGACCAGTGATGGGGTGCCTATGAAAAAGAGCAGTGTGCCAGATGGATTGATTAAGGGCAGCGGCATCGCCAGCCCTAGCCTTGTTGCGCATATTTTGGCCAACAAATATACCTTGGCTTTGCCACTGTACCGGCAGGAGCAGGAATTTCAGCGACAGGGTATTCGGCTTTCACGGCAAACCATGTCTAATTGGGCCATTTATGCCCACCAACATTGGTTTGAAGAAATGTTCAAATGC
>JBCQUZ010000099.1:0-6738 GCA_047173645.1 Rikenellaceae bacterium | reverse complement strand
CCCTCACAAACAAAACGGAATGTGAGAGTATGTGAGAGTATAACTATTTATTAAACAGAGAATTGGGGCAACAACCTCACATTCTCACAAAAAATCAACGATCATTATGACAGATGTTAAAAATATTTCAATTAAGGAGTACCTCGCAAGCAGAGGTATAACCCCAAAACGAGAGACCACACACAGTGGCTACTATCTCTCGCCACTGCGCTCAGAAACAACGCCAAGTTTTCACGTGAGCTACGACAAGAACTTATGGCACGACTTCGGGGCAGACGAGGGAGGTTCTATTATCGACCTTGTGATGCAACTCGATAATTGCTCAGTTGCGGAGGCTTATCGCAAGTTAGAGGGGTCAGATACTCTTGTGCCGATCGAGCAACCTGCACAGATATATAAGCCGAAAGAGTCGCCTATAAAAATTGTGGATGTATTGCCTCTCCGCCACCCAAAGCTAATCGAATATATCACCAAGGATCGAGCGATAGATTTGGAGGTTGCCAAGAGGTACTGCCGAGAGGTGCATTATACTCTCAATGGTAAACACCGCTTCGCAGTAGGTTTCGGGAATGATGCTGACGGTTGGGAGTTGAGCGCACCGAGAGGTTTCAAGCTCTCCACATCACCCAAGATGCCTTCGACAATATATGGTAGCTGCGATGACACTCTAATCTTCGAGGGCTTTATGGATATGCTCGCTTACATTACATTTTTTCAAGGGTTCGCCCCTGTCGAAAATATAATTGTATTGAACTCGGTGGTGAACCTACCAAAGGTGGCAGAGTTTTTAAAGGGACAACAATCTGTTTTTTGCCTCTTAGATAATGACGAGGCGGGACGCAAAGCCCTTGCGCAGGTGAAAGAGTACAACGGTAGAGTCACTGATATGTCACATCTATACAAAGATTTCAACGATGTGAACGAGTCTCTACAACACTTCAAAATGTCACAAGAGCAGGAGGCTAAAGAGGAGGTGAAGCCAACTCAACAGCCCAAGCAGAAGTTCAGATTTTAACAACAAAATTGACATTAACGATGACAACAAAACGGAATTCAATAGAGAGCTACAAGCGACGCTACTGCAAGGATCAACGAATAAGGGATCGCAAACCTATCTACGTGAGTCGAGAGGTGCATGAAAAGCTGAGCGTTGCGATCAAAATCCTAAAGGAGACTCACACTTCGATGACCTCACTCGTGGATTCAATTCTTAGGGAGCATATCGCCACCAATCGAGATGTGTTGAATAAAGAGTATGACAGACAATGCAACAGAGTTGAACACGGAGCTGATAGCAGTAATTATTAAGAGTTTAGGGTAGCAAGTTTATGTTGTTGCTTTACAACAACTAAGACTCGCCCGTGCGGCGTACGCACCTCCCGATGGTCAGATGTAAAAAATATGATGTATGAAAAGTAAAAATAGAGGTGGGCGACCCACCGTTGAAGAGGCGAAACGACGTAGCTATTCGGTCAATATTCGGGTCAATTCGCAGGAGTTGGCGATGCTGAGATTGTTGGCTAAGGAGGCAGGAATTTCAGACAGCGAGTACGCTCGTCAGGCTATTGTCAAAGGCAAAGTTGAGCCTCGAATATCACCAGAAACGATGGGGTTGATACGCAGACTTTGCGGTATGGATAACAACTTAAATCAGATCGCACGGCAGGCAAATGCAGCAGGATATGCACAGGTGAATAGAGAGTGTTTGAGACTCACGGATCAGATTGGAGATGTCATAAAGGAGCTTCGGAGATGATGGCAAAGATCACAAAAGGCAGCTCATTTGGAGGGGTCGTAAAATATGTGATGGACGAGAAGAAGAGTGCAAATTTGATCGACTCGAATGGTGTTCAAACACGAGACATAGAGGCGATGGCACAGAGCTTCGAGATGCAAGCGGAGTTGAATCCGAGGGTCACAAAGATGGTCGGACACATCTCGCTCGACTTCTCGGCACAGGACTACAAAAGGCTCGACGATGCTACGATGGCGAAGATTGCGAGGGAGTATATGATGAGGATGGGTATATTAGATACACAGTACATAGTCGGCAGACACCACGACAAGATGCACCCTCATTGCCACATAATTTTCAATCGTGTGGATAACAATGGACGGACAATATCCGATGCAAATGACCGTCTCCGCTCGACCAAGACCTGCCGAGAGATTACGGAGAAGTATGGACTCTATATCTCATCGGGCAAAGAGAAGGTGAAGCGACACAGGTTACGTGGTCGGGATGCTACGAAGTACAAAATCTATGATTCACTTGCGAGAAGTGTTCCACTATCGAAGTCGTGGGCGGAGCTTGAATCTCGACTACGCACCGATGGAATTGAGGTGAGCTATAAGACCAAAGGTTCAACATCGCAGGTCGAGGGCGTGAGGTTCATCGCTGATAATACCACTTTCAATGGCTCAAAGGTTGATCGGCAGTTTAGCTACTCGAAGATTGACTTTGCATTGCGTCAGAACCTGCGAGCAGAGCAACGAGAGTCGCAACCAGTGCAGCAGTGGCAACCAGAGCCGACACAACAACCAGATCGAGGCGAAAGCCTAATTGTAGGAGCGTTGGGACTCCTCAACTTCACAGATAACCCAGCCATCGACACGGACGAAGAGGCTTTCCGCAGGTCGATGCAAAAGAAGAAAAAGCCTCAAAGAAAAATAAGATTTTAAACAAAGTTACTATGAACGAGAATTTATTAAGAGACCTACACGACGCTCAAATTGAGGAGCTAAACAACGTAAAAGCTGCAATCGCAGAGTTGGCGAAGAAGCCCATCGCAACACCTAAAGATATTGTCGAGCTGCAAGATATGATTGCCAACATCAAGATCCCAACGCAGGATAATTCGCAGGTGACAGAGGCGGTGCAGCAGTTGCAGGCATTGAGTAAAAGGTTAGACGACAACGCTGATAATCAGTGCAAATATCTCAATGCGATCTATCAATATTGCAAGTCGCTCGACGAGAAGAACAACACCGACAGCGAAGTGATGGCGCAGGGTATTGAGGAGTTAAAAGAGGCGAGCAAGAGGATCGATAGCAAGGTCTTTCAGTTCAAACTGAGCCACCTCATTACGCTTTCGTGGGCAATAGCTATGACATTTATCAGTGCCTACTGCCTCTACGAAAATTATTCGATCGAGAGCCAAGTAGCCAAAATGCGAGAGAACAATCTCAAGTACCGCTACATCAAGATGAAAGGCGAAGCGACCCCCAAGCAGATTGCCGAGATCGAGAACATTTTCGAGTACAACCGCAACAACAAAAAGATCCAAGAGATGCAAAAAGATGTAGTTGCTTTCGAGGAGGCGGTGGCAAAGAAGGCAATTGCAGATGAGCAAGTACGATTAAATAAGTTGGAATCCGAAAGGCAGAGTAATAAGGCTAAGAGCGTGAAAGATAAATAAAAATCAAGAGGGGAAATTCCACCCTATTAAATTAATTTAATAGGGTGGAATAAATTTATATTAGATTATGGAAACCAATTTGGATTAGATTTCGTATATTTGCAAGGTAAATTAGGCTTTTTATGGACTACAAAAACTATATAACTGCTTTAGGATTTGCGCCTAAAGAGGGAACAACGAGTATTTATTCAAAACAATACTCGTTGCACGGCAACTACTGCATTGATATAAATCTTGACAAACAAGAGATATTGTACAATGAAATAGTATCGGATAGTAAAACTACAGCAAATTTTTCACAACCTGAAAATTTTGTTGTGTTAGAGTGTGTCGATAGATTGCTTCAAAAGGGATATAAGCCTCAAAACATAGTACTTGAAAAGGTTTGGCGTTCTGGACACGGAACGTCAGGACGCTTGGATATATGCGTTAATCACGATGATGGCACTCCATATTTGTTGGTAGAGTGTAAAACATTCGGAAAAGAGTTTGACAAGGAGTTAGCCAAGACATCGAAAGATGGTGGACAGATCTTTACATATTTTCAACTGTCTGGATGCAAGGCTGATGTTATTATGCTCTATGCGTCTGAATTATCTTCTGGTGGGATCGTCTACAAGAACGAGATTATCAAAATTGAGGATGATTATAGAAGTGGAGAGGTTAAAGATATTTTCGAGAAATGGAACAAACTCACAAAAGATAATGGAGTCTTTGATGAGTGGGTTGTACCGTATAACTTCCAGAGCAAGGCTCTTACAAAAGCACAGTTAAAGGTTATAAGACACGAGGATTCAAGTTTCATCTTCAATCGCTTCCTTGAGATTCTGCGACACAATGTAGTATCCGACAAGGGCAATGCATTCAATAAGATATTCACTTTGTTCTTGTGCAAGGTTTACGATGAAACATCATCTAATGCCGATGACGAATTATCATTTCAATGGAAAGAAGGTGTTGATAATCACGTTGATTTTCAACTTCGCTTAACTGATCTTTACGCTAAAGGAATGGATAAATTTCTTGATCGTAAGGTTAGCGACTTTAGTGAAGAGGACTTCCACAAGCGTTGTGATAGTTCTATAGATCCTATCCTAAAAGAGTATATACTCAAACAGATGAAGATGCTCCGTTTGGAAAAGAATAATGAGTTTGCAATCAAAGAGGTTTACGATGCAGAGTCATTTGAGGAGAATGCTAAGGTTGTAAAAGAGGTTGTTGAGTTGCTGCAAGGTTATCGCATACGTTACAACAAAAGGCAACAATACCTTTCAGATTTCTTTGAGTTGTTACTTACTACTGGTCTTAAACAAGAGGCTGGTCAATTTTTTACACCTGTCCCTGTATCTCAATTTATAATAAAGAGCCTGCCCGTAAACACAATTGTTGCAGATAGGCTAAAGCATAAGGATGGCGATATTCTCCCATATATGATTGACTATGCCGCTGGTAGCGGACACTTCATTACGGAGTATATGCACGAGATACAGAAGATTATAACTAAAATTACTCCCGATAAATATATCGAGGAGACACATAATTTAATATCTCATTGGCAGCTTAACCACTTTGCGTGGGCACCTAAATATGTTTACGGCATCGAGAAAGATTACCGCTTAGTAAAAGTCGGCAAAGTTGGCTGTTACCTTCACGGAGATGGCTTGGCTAACGTTATCTTAGGAGATGGTTTGGCTAACTTCTCTAACACGAAGAGTTACAAGGGCAGACTAAGCAAAGGCAAAGCTGACGGCACAAAAGATAATCAACAGTTCGATATATTGCTTAGCAACCCTCCATACTCTGTTTCATCATTCAAACAGACAACAGGAGACCTTTACTCAGCCAATGATTTCGACATATATAGCCATCTGACTGACAACAGTTCTGAGATTGAGTGTCTTTTCATAGAGAGAACAAAGCAACTACTCAAGGATGGTGGTGTCACAGGTGTGATTCTGCCAAGCTCTATATTGAGTAATACAGGCATATACACCAAAACACGTGAGATAATATTGAAGTACTTCGAGATTATCGCAATCACCGAACTTGGCAGCAATACATTTATGGCTACTGGAACAAATACAGTTGTGTTGTTCTTGCGTCGTCGCAATAATTTTGAGAACGAGAATATACTTACAGCAGTAAAGAAGTTCTTTGTTGATAATAAAGATGTAACAATTAATAAGGTCGAGACACCTGTTGCTAAATATCTGTCACACGTATGGGGTGAGATCTCATTCGCTGATTACTTAACACTCTTGAATAAAGAGCCAAATGAGGCTGTTCAAAAGAGTGATATATACAAAGACTACCGCAAGAAGATTAAGGCTTCTAACGAGGCTAAATTCTGGGAAGAGGTGCTAAGTTTGGAGTGCGATAAGCTCTTCTACTTTATCGTTGCATACCCTCAGACTGTAGTACTCGTAAAGAGTGGCTCTAAGGATGAGGAGAAACGTTTCTTGGGCTATGAGTTCTCGAATAGAAAGGGTAGCGAGGGAATCCACCCAATCCAACGAGACAAACACATTGAGGAGTGTACACAGCTCTTTGATGCAGAGGTCTACGATAATCCAGACAAGGCAAGTACATACATTTACAAGGCATTTAACGGCGATATCAGCAGCGAGATAGCTGAATCTATGCAGAAGAATGTATCACGTGCCCATTTGGTCGATATGATGACTTTTGATAGAGCTGATTTCGAGAAGGGATTGTCTACATCGGTTAAAAAAAAAGTAAAAATTGAGAGTAAGTGGGATATCGTAAAAGTAGGAAGTATAACAGAAACACAATATGGTTATACAGACAAAGCGACAAATACTGGTTCTGTACGATACTTAAGAATAACAGATATAAATATTGATGGTACAATCAGCCAAACTAATGAATTTAAATATATTAACCCTACTAATGAAATAAAGAATCAATTTCTGTTACATAATAATGATGTTGTAATAGCAAGAAGTGGAAGTGTAGGAAAGTCTGCAATATATCTTCGTGATAAATATGAAGATATGATATTTGCATCGTATTTAATTCGATTAAATTTAGATACAACAAAGGTTGTTCCATATTATTTTTTCTTTTTTACTCAGTCTCAAATGTACTGGGATCAAGTAGAGGCAAATAGTATTGCCTTAACGCAGCCAAACCTAAATGCTGAAAAAATAAAAGCATTCGATATGCCATTGCCTCCAATGGAGATTCAGCAATCTATTGTGGATGACATCAATGTAGTAGACAACTTAGCTAATGAATGCTCAATAAATATTATCAAGATAAAAGAATCTATAATATCTCTGGTGAGTTCTCTCACAGG
>JBCQUZ010000017.1:0-36199 GCA_047173645.1 Rikenellaceae bacterium | reverse complement strand
CGTACCTGCATCGAGACCCTTTTCGAGCACTACGCGCGATATAGAATCGGGATTTTCAAGCACAATCTTATGGCTTCCTGCCGAACCGATCGACGACACGATACCCTCGCCCACGCGTGCTAGGATAGTCTCCTCGCCAGCTCCTCCGACAAGCTGTTTGATATTAGCACGCACTGTAACACGAGCCTTTGCGATGAGCTGAATACCATCCTTCGCAACGGCCGCCACAGGAGGGGTATTAATAACCTTAGGGTTTACAGACATCTGCACCGCCTCAAATACATCGCGTCCTGCAAGGTCGATAGCTGTAGCCATTTGGAAGTCGAGCGTGATATTTGCCTTTTGAGCCGACACAAGCGCATGAACCACATTTGTGACATTACCACCTGCCAAGTAGTGCGCCTCCAACTCATTTGCATCCAACGACAAACCAGCCTTTGTACTCTCGATCATCGACGACACGATAGTTGATGGTGGCACTTTGCGCCAACGCATTAAGATCAATTGCAAGAGGCTAATTCGCACTCCCGACACTTGAGCCGAGAACCACAACCCCATAGGGATATAGTATAGCAAGATCCACAATGGAATCAGACACAACGCCGCAACGACGATTATTTGATACTCTTCGAACATATTTCTATTTTTTAATTGATTTCACAACCACAGCGGCATTGTCGTAACCCACAACCTCCACTTCACACTTAGGATCTATAAATGAATCGAGAGATTTAGCCTCGATTATCACATCTCCAAATTTAGCACTCCCCATTGGCGAGAGTCGCGACATTGTAACACCTCGACTTCCGACAGCGACCTTTTCGGCTGGTGATTGCGACGATGCGCCCCCAACTTGCTCTTTGAGCGAGATGTGTTTCCATACTCCAGTGCGAATAGCCCAAAAGAATGCAATCAACGACAAGGCTAACGATGCGATTATTGTAGCCACTCCTGCCATAGATCCTAACGCATCGAATGCAACATATATTGCCCCGACAAAGCTAGCGACCGAAAGCAATGCTCCAATGGTCACCCCTGGGAGCAAAAGCATCTCGACCAACATAAAAATCAAACCCAACAGGATTAATCCAAATATCACTAACCACGCCAACATCGCCATCGTTTATTTAATTTGACATTATATATATAATTGTCCTAGTACTAATTGTCTTTGTCCTAATAGACACCTATTAGCTCACTATACCAATCCAGAGAATCCCATAAATGCCATCGCCAAGATTCCTGCCGTAATAAGCGCAATAGGCACACCCTTAAATGCGTTAGGCACCTCCTCGAAATCCAATCTCTCGCGCAAGCCCGCAAACAATACCAACGCAAGACCGAAACCTATAGCTGTAGAGATTGCAAAGACAACACTTTGAAGCAAAGAGAACTCCTTTTGGATCATAAGGATCGCAACTCCCAACACCGCACAGTTTGTGGTGATAAGCGGAAGAAAGATTCCCAACGCTTGATACAACACTGGAGATACCTTTTTGAGGATAATCTCGACCATCTGCACCAACGCTGCAATCACCAAAATAAAGACAATCGTCTGCATATAGACTATATCCAATGGCACCAAAATATAGTTTTGGATCAACCACGCCACAGTCGCCGCAATCGCCATTACGAAGGTCACCGCTGCACCCATACCAATTGAAGTATCGACCTTAGACGAAACTCCCAAAAATGGGCAGATACCCAAGAACTGCGCCAAGATGACGTTATTGACAAATATTGCGCCAATAATTATTGCAAAATATGATAGTTCCATAGCTTACTTCTTAAAAATTTTGTTGAACAATACAAGCAAATATCCCAACGCCAAGAATGCTCCTGGAGCCAACACAAAGATCAAAGGTGCTTGATCCTTAAATCCAAGTGGGAATCCGAAGATCGCACCACTTCCCAAGATCTCGCGTGTGCCACCCAACAGCGTGAGCGCCAACACAAAACCAAGACCTACACCCACACCATCGAAAATTGAATCCAAAGGTGAGTTCTTAGATGCAAATGCCTCCGCGCGACCCAAGATTACGCAGTTCACAACAATCAACGGAATAAATACTCCTAGGCTTGCATACAGCGATGGCAAGTAAGCCTGCATAAGCATTTGAATAATAGTCACAAACGATGCTATGACCACAATAAATGCAGGGATACGCACCTTGTCGGGGATCAAGTTCTTGATAAGCGAGATCACGAAGTTCGACATAATAAGCACAACCATTGTAGCTGCACCCATACCCAAACCATTCGCCGCCGAGGTTGTAGTACCCAATGTTGGACACATTCCCAACACCAATACAAAGACGGGGTTATTTTTGATAATTCCGTCGAGGATAATATTCATCTTATTCATTTGCTGACCCTCCATTTGTTTGTTCGTAAGCCTTTTGTGCTCGCTCTATTGCGTCGAGGTATGCGCGCGAAGTGATTGTTGCTGCCGTTAGAGCATCGACATCTCCGCCATCCTTAGAGACTTTTAAATTCATCTTCGAGAGTTTTTTCCCTTGGATTCCACCCAAAAGTGGATTGCCATCATCCATCATCTTAGTTCCTAGACCTGGAGTTTCGGCATGTTTCAGCACGCTGACGTTAACCACTTTACCTTCGGTTGTGAAACCTACCATAAGTTCAATTACGCCATTGAAACCATTTTTGGTCATACTCTTCACTGCGTATCCAACCTCTTTGCCCCCCTTCGATGCTGTATAGACATCAATCTTCATATCGTCGATGGTTAGCGTCTTGAGCGACGTATCGTCAAATTTAGGCAACACCTCTGCCAACGCTGCATTAGTCGCTGCAATGGCTGCTTGTGCTATAGGCTCCGCTGTAACTTGATACACAACGCCTACGCCTGCCGAGGCGATCATTGTGATTCCAAGCAACGAAGCTATCATATTTTTTAATGTACTCTTCATAACTCCCTCCTATTTTGATAAGCCAAAACGCTTAGGTTTAATATACTTGTTCAACAACGGCACGCAACTATTCATAATCAAAATAGCAAATGACATTCCCTCTGGATAGGCTCCCCACAATCTGATAAACATCGTAATAACACCTATACCAACGCCATATATCAACATAGCTTTATGAGTCATTGGCGACGACGAATAATCTGTAGCCATAAAGATTGCACCCAACAAAGCACCTCCTGCCAAAATATGAAAACCCGAGAAACTCAATGCTGCCACTCCAAAGCCCGACGCCGCGCCATACAACGCCGCAACCACAGCCATTGATCCTAACACCGCAACTGGAATATGCCACGAAATCACCTTGCGCCACAATAGATACACGCCGCCCAAGATCAACATCAATGATGCAACCTCACCCAACGATCCAGGGATTGATCCCAACATCATATCTTGAAAATTGATAGCCGAAATCTCGATTCCCCCCGACTTCATAGCCGAAAGAGGTGTAGCGCCCGAGAAGATGTCGACCGCACCCTCAATGCGAGGGAATGAAGTCATTTGAACTGGATAGGCGATAAGCAAGAATACACGACCAACCAACGCAGGGTTGAATGGGTTTTTACCAATACCTCCGAAGCTCATCTTCGCAACGCCTATCGACACCAAAGCGCCTATAATTACAATCCACAACGGAATAGAAGATGGGAGGTTGAAACCCAACAAAACACCTGTTACTATAGCCGACAAGTCGCCCGTAGAGGATTTGCCACCCATCAAAAGGCGACTAAAACCATACTCAAATACCAAGCAGCTAGCAACCGCAACCGCCGTAACACATAGCGCTGGGAGTCCGAAATAGATCACCGAAATCACAAGCGCTGGAAGCAGTGCGATAATCACATCTGCCATTATTCGCCTCGTAGATTCAACTCCGTGGAGGTGAGGCGATGGTGCAACAATTAATTTTTTTGCCATAACATTTATACTCTTTTGTGTCGCCTACTTTGCAACAGCTCGTGATCTAATAATACCCATAACTTTCTGTTTGCCAAGGCGAATATAATCCAAAAGTGGAACATTCGCAGGGCATGTAAATTGACAGCTTCCGCACTCGATGCAATCCGTGATACACCCCTCTTCAGCTTCGTCCCACTTCGCCTTGCGAGCAACCTTCGACAACAAGAATGGCTCCAGTGCCATCGGACATGCTGTGATACACTTTCCGCACTTGATACACAACGACGCTTCGGGGCGTACAGCCTCCGCTTCCGACAAAATCGTGATTCCCGAGCAACCCTTAGTCACTGGAGAGTCCAAGTTCACCATCGCACGACCCATCATCGGACCTCCGTTGATAACCTTACCTGTATCTTCGGGCAACCCTCCTGCTAAAGCTACTAGCTCCGAGATTGGGGTTCCGACTCTCACGACCATATTCTTTGGCGATGTGAGTGATTTACCCGTAATAGTCACCACACGCTCGATTAGGGGTTTTGACTTTTGAACCGCCTCATATACCGCCACAGCTGACGATACGTTGCTCACCACCGCACCTACATCTATAGGCAAAGCTGGTGGAGGTGGTACTTGTCGTCCACTTACCGCTGCAATCAACTGCTTTTCACCTCCTTGAGGGTATTGAACCTTCAAAGGAACGATCTCTACTCCAACGAAGTTCTTCGCCAATTTTGTGAGGTTTTCGATAGCATCTGGTTTATTATTCTCGATTCCGATATATGCCTTTTTAACATCAATTGCCTTCATCAAGATCTCGACTCCAATCAAGACCTCTTCGCCTCTCTCCAACATAATGCGGTGGTCTGAGGTCAAATATGGTTCGCACTCCACACCATTGATAACAAGGAACTCCGCCTTTTTACCTGGAGGGGGTGATAGTTTAATGTGTGTTGGGAATGTTGCACCTCCCATACCCACGATTCCGCAATCCTTAATCTTTGCGATGATCTCGGGAGCTGACAATGCACACTCTCTAACTATATCTTTAGATGTGTCGATACCCTCTGCCCACACCTCCTCGGCATCGCGCTTGATAGTAATCATTGGTTGGCGCAAACCTTGACCATTGACCACAACATCTATAGCCGACACTGTGCCCGTAGCCGAAGAGTGGATATTTGCCGACATAAAGCCTGTCGCTGTTGCAATTAGTTGACCTGTAGTAACTTTATCGCCCTTCGCTACACATGGGGTAGCTGGCGCACCGATGTGTTGTGAGAGTGGGATCGAAACTACTGCCGCAAGATCCATAGTTGCGATTTTCACTTCGCGGCTCAATTTATTCTCGGGTGGATGAACTCCACCAATTGGAAAAGTTTTCATATTTAGCCCTTATCTTTAGATCTTTGTGGTTGGTTTTTGTTCGGGAGCCTCTGTTTTTGGAGCCTCTACTTTTGGAGTAGCTGGTTTTGGAGCATCTGTCTTTGGTGCAACAGGCTCCTTAGGAGCTACTGGAAGTGGATTCATATTCACCAATTTGATAGCGCCAGTTGGACAAGCGTTCACACACTTTCTACACAACTTACACTTCTGAGGATCAATATAAGCGATATTGTTCTCGACCGTAATCGCGTCGAACTTACACTCCTTAACGCACTTCTTACAAGCGATACATCCAGCCTTACAAGCCTTCATCACCACTGCGCCCTTATCCTTAGAGTTACATCCCACATATACAGCCTTATCCTTTGGCCACCTCTTGCGAAGTTCCAAAACACCACGTGGACAAGCGCTTACGCAAGCTCCACACGCCGTACATTTGTCGGGATCAATCTCCGCAAGACCAGTTTCGGTATTGATCGTGATAGCTCCAAAGCTACACGACACTGCACAATCGCCAAGTCCCAAACAGCCATAAGCACAAGCCGTCTCACCCACATACAGCGACGACGCGATAGCGCATGACTTCGCGCCATCATAAGTCGATGTTGAAGGACGCACCGCGCAACTTCCGCCACACTTCAAAGTTGCCGTCATAGGCTCCTTTTCGGCTGCTGCCTTGCCCAAATAAGATGCAATAGTTTTCATTGGATCCGCTCCTGCCACAGGGCAATAGAGCGACGAAATGTCATCCTGCGCAACGAGTGCAGAAGCTAACCCTCTACAACCTGCAAAGCCACAGCCTCCGCAGTTTGCTCCGGGCAACATCTTCTCCACCTCGTCGATACGAGGATCTTCTACGACGTTGAACTTCTGCACCACATAGTACAAAATTACCGCCGCTACAACTCCCAACACACTGAGTGTGAGAATTGTATAAATTAATACTGCCATTTAGTTATTTTATAGTTTATTTAGTTATTGTGAAGTTTATTTCTCTTTCAAATTTATCTTTTACAAGGTATAGACCTATATAATATAGCGCGACACCTCCCAATCCCATCAAAGCCACGACCCAATCGGCAAGGTTCAACATCGCACCACCACACATTAATATAATAAGCAACAGCAATGGCACGACATAAGCCAACATCACCGCCATACGCCCCATGCTCATTGTGGCGCTCACCACAACCTTATCGCCGACAACGAACATATCCGCCTCTACGCTATATACCTCAACCTCTCTTTTATCGCTCTCCACCATTCCGCACTTTCCCCTAGCTTGGCAACTTCCGCAACCACCCTGACTTAGGAACGAAACGGTTATCTTTCGCCCCTCAATCTTTGCAACCTCGCCTTGGTGACGGATCTGTTGGTGGCGGATCTGTTTAGTCTCCATATTTATTGGTAAGAGGCATAAGTCTTTCGTGACCAAAAGCACATGTCGACAATCTCAACACTGGAGGGTATTGATACCTTTTCTTTGCATTTTGCAACAACATGGAGTGGATATTTTCAACCACGTCGCTGTCGAAACCTGCATTTATAACCTCCTCGCGGTGTTGCTCCAACTCGATCATGCGATACAAAATTGCATCGACAACCTCGTAGGGAGGAAGTGGTGTTTCGATCAACTTTTCGGGGTGTAGCTCCGATGTTGGCTCTTTGAGCAATATATTATCGGGAATTACGTCGTTTGATATTTTGTTTATGTAGCGAGCCAAGTCATACACCTCGCTTTTGTAGAGGTCTCCCGTGGGGCAGAATGCTCCCGCTGTGTCGCCATACAGGGTGCAGAGACCCAAGGCTGTTTCGCTCTTGTTTGTTGAATTGATAAGGATTGGACCCTTTTTGTTTTGGTATCCCATCAAGATAATTGTGCGTATGCGCTCCAATATATTTTCGTCCGACACATCATATATACCATCACTAAATTGTGCCATCGACTTAATCGTCGACTCATATATATCTTTGATTGGGATAATATTGTGTTCGATGCCCAAATTCGCCGCCATCTCTTTAGCGTCGTTGACCGATCCTTCGGATGTTGTTGCCGAAGGCATCGTAAATGCCACTACATTCTCTTTGCCCAACGCCTCAACTGCCAATGTAGCTGTGACTGCGGAGTCTATTCCGCCCGAAAGGCGCACACACGCCTTCTTGTAGTCGTTTTTGTAGAAATAATCTCTAAGTCCCATAACTGCAGCTTTGTAGACCAATGGCATGCGGTGGTTATTGGATGAGAGGGGTGGAACTGTAGCTCCAGACTCTTCGATTTCGAGATCGTGGATTTTGAAATCCTCCTCGAAACTCTTCATTAGGAACATCAATTCGCCCTTGGGGTTGAATACACATGATGAACCATCGTAGACGATTTCGGAATTACCTCCCACTTGATTGATAATAACCACATTCTTTTGCTCTACATATGATAGTGCTCTAAGGGTGCTGAATCTATACGACAACAATCCTTTGGCATATTTACGCGAATTGATAGATATGATTGTGTCAACAGAGGGATCTACATCTTTGATTTTGTTAATGTCGTTACCTACGACAATCAAGATTTTGTGTCCGCCGATATTGATAGAGTCGGAACCTCGCCCAGGAACCAAGAATCCCATTTCGCGACGAGCAGTGATATTGCGTTTGCTGATATATTTTGTAACTTTACGATCTTGGATCACCGCTGCAGTCGAGACTGTACCCTTCGAAGAGTGCATCGGTAACCCCACGATGGCAGCTATCCCATCGCAACATGACGCTATTTGCACCATAGCATCTTCACACAGTTCCAAAAATGTACTCTTGCGAAGCAGGTCAAATGCTGGCACACCGCTGATAGCTTGTTCGGCAAAAACTACCAAATCAGCGCCTTCATTCTTTGCTCGATTTATAGCATCAATAATCCTGAGGGTATTCCCCTCAATATCGCCTACCGTATAATTTTGTTGGGCAAGGGCTATTTTCATAATTAAGTTAATGGTCTAAAGTTGTGGTTTTGATTAGGCAAATATATAGATTTTATTGTTAAAATCCAACTTTTAATAGCTATATTAACGTTTTTTTGACCTATTTTAACGTGAGCCCAAAAATTATTGAACTCACGTTATTTAATACTCCTAGATTCCCCTCTTCGACTCAATAATCGAATCTACGTATGCTTTGATCTTTGGGGTTGGATCTTCCCACCCTTCGGGCTTAATCACCTTGCCATCTTTGGGATTGTAGTGAGGTTTGCCATCTGCCCACAACTTCGACATATTAGCCTCCTGCACAATAGCAAATAGTTCGTCGGGTTCCAAACCCATCTCGACCATTGTGCCAAGTGCAAAATATAGCAAATCGATCATCGCGTCGGCTTGCTCATATATGTTGTCGGCAACAAGAAACTCCGACACCTCTTCGTTCATCCATTTGGCACGGCTCAATGCTCGTTTTTTATCCAACATCACGGGTTGTTCGGGGCATGGATGCCCAAACTTATCGTGAAACTCTTTAACGTCACTCCACTCTTTTTTCATAATTACATCTATATTGTGTATGTTTGAGGCAAAGATAATAAAATTTCGCTGAATAGAAACGTTCCCAAAATAAGATTATGAAAAATAAAAACTAAGTCGTTTTGCAAAATCTTAATAAAATTCATATCTTTGCGACCGTAAATATCACATATAAGACGATGCAAATTACTAAAGCCGAATTTAAGTGCAGCTCCGAAAAGATCTCTCAAGTTCCCAACGATGAGTTGCGAGACTTCGCCTTCATAGGTCGAAGCAATGTAGGTAAGTCATCGCTTATCAATATGCTCACCAACAATAGCGCACTTGCGAAGGTGTCGGGTACCCCTGGCAAAACTCGCCTCATTAACCACTTCAAGATCAACGACTCATGGTATTTGGTCGATCTGCCTGGTTATGGATATGCACGCGCATCGAAGAGCATCCGCCAAGAGTTCGCCAAGACGATTACTAACTATGTCACCAAATGCGAAAAGCTATATATGCTCTTTGTGTTGGTCGATTCGAGGCATGAACCCCAAAAAATCGATCTAAATTTCATGGAGATGTTGGGCGAAAATGGAATCCCTTTTGGTATAATATTTACAAAATTTGATAAACTCAACGCCGTACAGCGCAAACGAAATATCGAAACATACCAAAACCGCCTGCTCGAACAGTGGGAGGAGCTCCCCCCGATGTTCAAAACATCGAGCGAAAAACATCTGGGCAAAGAGGAGCTTTTGGGCTTTATAGGTGAATGTCTCGAAAGTATCAAACACGACGAAGAGGAGGGTTTTTAGAGTTTTTTAATTAGAGTAACAACAACAAATAAGCATACGAAAATGGCTATTCACAAGATCAAATTTTTCACGTGTCGTGGTTCCGAGTACCTCGCAAAGAAGATTGCCGAGAGCTACGGTACAACCCTAGGTAAGAGCGATATTATTCGCTTTAGTGACGGAGAGTTTCAAACTGTCTACAAAGAATCAATTCGCGGTTGTACGGTATTTATCATTCAATCAACTTTCCCACCGACCGATAACCTCATGGAACTACTCATGATGGTCGACGCTGCACACCGCGCCTCGGCACACAAAGTTGTCGCTGTGATGCCATACTTCGGTTGGGCTCGTCAAGATCGTAAGGATCGTCCTCGTGTTCCAATTACAGCTAAGTTGGTCGCTAATATGTTGACCGCAGCGGGAGCTGATCGTGTGATGACTATGGATTTGCACGCAGATCAAATCCAAGGTTTCTTCGATGTCCCTGTAGATGCTCTATATGCAAGTGGTGTCTTTATCCCTTATATGCAGAGCCTAGGAATTGAAGATCTCTCGATTGCAGCACCCGATATGGGAGGAGCTAAACGCGCTAACACATACGCTAAGCACCTTGGAGTGCCTATTATTATCTCACACAAAGAGCGTCCAAAACCAAATATGGTGGGTAAGATGACCGCTATTGGCGATGTTGAGGGTCGTAATATCATCATTGTCGACGATATGATCGACACGGCAGGTACAATCTGTATGGCGGCCGATATGCTTATGGCAAAGGGTGCAGCGAGTGTTCGTGCTGCTATCACCCACCCAGTGTTGTCGGGCGAGGCATATGAGCGTATTAATGCAAGCGCTCTACAAGAGATTATCGTTACAGATACTATTCCTTTGCGCCAAGATAAAGATCTTAGTAAATTTACGGTATTGTCTGTGGCAGAGATCTTTGCAAATGTAATTGAGAGGGTTTACAACTACAAGGAGATCTCGTCAATTTTCTTTTAGTCGATAGACATTTTTTATAGATGACAAAAAAAGCAAAATATTCAATTCAACAAATTCCAATCGAGGGGATGATGGTTATCACCCCCGAAGTGGAGGGAGAATCACGTTCATTCTTATTCGATCTCGATACCCAAGATGAGTTTAAGCTCATGGGTATCGAAGATGAATTTGCAGAACAAAGTGTCGAAAAGTTGGCACGTGGTGTGATGAAGGGACTACATTTTCAGCGCGAAAATTCGCAAGGAACTCTAATAGCTGTAACTTCGGGACGTGCTCTATGTGTTGGCACCGATTTGCGCCCCGAAAGCAAAACCTTTGGTGCGTCGCACGCCGTGGAGCTATCCGATGAAAATGAGCGTCTGTTTTACATACCACCCTACTTTGCTCATGGATTTCTAACTCTTGAACCACATACCGAAGTGGTTTGTAGCTATACTCAAGAGTATGACCCAGCGGAGGTGTCTTCCATAATTTGGGATGACGAAATCCTCGCAATAGATTGGCAATTCGAAAGATTCGATATAGATGCCAAGAGGCTCAATATATCACAACGAGACAAAAAAGCACCAAGTTTTAGATCATACAACCAAAACTCTTTGTGGATAAATCGCCCCAAAAAGAGTAAATATGCTATTGGTTACTAAAGTTAATTCTTTTGTAAGCACGTAGAGTATTCACAGTAGGGTTTCCTCATGGTTACCTTCGATTTGGGATTAAACACCGAAGGTGTTTAAAAAATATGGTAATCAATATTTTGGTCGAATTTATTCGAATCCAAAATATTGATTACCATATTTTTAGAGCCACAGGCTCGTATCCCAAAGCGCTATATAAAATCAGCTCCGCGGAGAGCACTCCGCTCGCCGAAGGCAGCCCAGCCTTACACAACGCCTCTTTTAAAAATCAGTTTATAAGCAACTATTCACCTGCTACACGCATAATTTCCGAGAGCTCCTTGCGTGGTGTTGGTGCTGGATGTCCACCATCTTCATAGCCGTAGGTTATGATTGCAGCGACAGTTTCGCCTGCTGGGATTGAGGCGATTTCGCTTATTACCTTATCGTCGATAATGCCAAATATACAGGTACCAACTCCCAAAGCGTGAGCTGCGAGACAAAATGTTTGACATGCAATTCCTGCGTCGAACATATCCCATGCTTCGCCCTTCGAAGTGGCATAGCTCACCCCATCAATCTTTCCGCTCTTGCCCTTGACATAGCTTAGTACCATCACCCCCTTTGTGTTTTTGAGGGTCTTCATGTTGTATCCAAAGCCATTTACTCCACGCTCATATATTTGTGCGATTCGCTCCTCGTCGTCGACAATTGTGTAGCGTGCAATTTGAAGATTAGCCCACGATGGAGACCATCTGCTAAGTTCAATAATCTCGCTCATTAGTTTACGATCAACCTTTTGATCTTTGTATTTGCGAACGCTACGGCGCTCCTTTATCATCTCTATTGCATCCATTTTTATAATACTATATATAATTAATATTCTTTTTGTTTATGTTGTGATACTCTTAACAAATATTATGCTATAAAACCGAGGTTATAACAAAGCAGAGGTATATTGATCTTCGCGAAATCCAACAACCACAGTGGCTTGAGTCACCAATAAAGGTCGTTTTACAAGCATGCCATCTGTAGCGAGAAGTTGCAAGAGGTTTTCGGTGGAGTCTGTCGCCACACGATCCTTAAGCGAAAGTTCGCGATATTTTATGCCCGAGGTGTTGAAAAATCTCTTTATCGGAAGGTTGCTAAGTGTCATCCACGTTTCGATCTCTTGGGGCGAGGGGTTGTTGTCGATGATGCTACGCTTTTCGAACTCAATATTATTGTCGATAAGCCATTTTTCAGCCTTCTTGCAGGTGCTACATCTATCGTAGCATATAAATAGAGGTTTCATATTTTGATTGGTTAATTTAATTGTACACGATAAAAATTACACGTTACAAACTTACACAAAATAGTCGAATTTATCGCATATAACAAAAAAAAGATGCCACCCAAAAAGGAGCATCTTTATAAATATAAGTATGAGCTGTTGATGAGGATTGAACTCACGACCTCTTCCTTACCAAGGAAGTGCTCTACCACTGAGCTACAACAGCAACTTTGCCAAATCAACTTGGCGTGCAAAGATAAGCAATAATTTTATAAAGCCAAAATTTATGTATAAAAAAATTCATAACTATGGGTTTATATTACGCCAAAGTCGAGTTATATTGCATGAAATATCTCATAAAATTTTGCAAATCAACTAAATTAGTGTAACTTTGTGGGCTTAATATTATGAAATAATAGACCAATGAAGGGTTATACGATTGATTATAAGGCGCTTAGCTTAGGTGAACACAACTTCAAATTCGATGTTGGGGCTGATCTATTTGAGCGATATGGCTACTCTGAGATCAAGGGAGGTAATTGTCACGTAGATATTGATATGATCTATTCGGAGACAATTATGGATCTTCAAGTTTCGATCTCGGGCGAAGTTATCGTGGAGTGTGACAGATGTTTGGACGATTGTTTGATCGATGTAGATTTCGAAGCACCATTGGTTGTGAAGGTTTGTGGCGAGATAGATGAGCAACAAGAGGAGTCGTATGATGGCGAAATTATTTGGTTGCCTCAATCAGAATCGTCGCTCGACTTGGCACAATATATATATGAGAGTATTGTCCTCTCATTGCCTTATCAAAGGGTTCACCCCGAAGGAGAGTGTAACCCCGAGATGATCGAAAGATTTAAAATAATCTCGTCGGAAGAGTTTGACGAAATTGAACAAAAATCTCAAGAGGGCGAAAGCAAGACTCTAAGTGGTTCGGAACTTTCGAAGTTGGAGGCACTAAAAAAGATGATGGAGAGGGAGTAGAATAAATGACTAAAATTGTCTGTTAGACAACACATAGTATAATGATTATAAACTTAATAAAATAGTATTTTAAAATGGCACATCCTAAACACAAAATCTCGTCTACTAGACGAGACAAGAGAAGAACTCACTACAAAGCAGTAGTACCTACTGTGGTTGCTTGTTCTAACTGTGGCGCTGCGGTTCTTTACCACCGTGTATGCCCAGAGTGCGGTTTCTACCGTGGTAAATTGGCGATCGAGAAGCTCGCTGTAGAGTAGTCGTTTTTCGAAACACCTTAGAGCGCATTCGAAATGCGCTCTAACTCTTTTATAGCCATGGGTATTCATTATGCCATGGTTTATTATTCTTAACGTATCATAACACAATTATTGAGTATATCTATGTTGAAGATTGGTATTGACGCAATGGGAGGCGATTTCGCTCCAGAAGCCGCAGTCAAAGGTGCAGTTTTGGCGCTAAACTCTATAGGGGAGGATAGCCGTATAGTCTTGTATGGAGACGAGAATCAGATTCTAAATATCTTATCTTCGGATGGTTGCGATCCTTCGAATTTTGATATTGTAGCAACTACTGAAGTTATCGAGATGTGCGAACATCCAGCCAAAGCGTTTCAACAAAAGAGCGACTCAAGCATCACGGTGGGATTCTCTCACCTTGTAGAGGGCAAAATAGATGGTTTTGCAAGCGCAGGTAGCACAGGAGCAATGATGGTTGGCTCGATGTATGCTGTAAAACCTATTGAGGGGGTGATACGTCCAACAATCTCATCTCTAATCCCTACGGTGTCGGGGCGTCCTGCGCTTATTTTAGATGTAGGACTTAACGTCGATTGCAAGCCCGAGGTATTGGCACAGTATGGTCTTTTGGGATCAATCTATGCACAATCGGTGCTAGGGATAGAAAATCCTCGTGTCGCTCTTCTCAATATCGGAGAGGAGGAGTCGAAGGGTAATGCCCAAATAAAGGCGACATATGAAGTGATGAAGGCATACGGAGCATATAACTTCGTGGGTAATGTCGAATCTTCATATATCTTCACAGGTAAGATTGCAGATGTTGTTGTATGCGACGGTTTTGTGGGTAACACGGTTCTTAAAATGGCAGAGGGACTATATCGAGTTAACAAAGCATTGACAGGTATAGATCACCCTTTTTGGGAGGCTATGAATTACGAAAACGTTGGTGGCACACCTGTATTGGGTGTGAATGCTCCCGTTGTAATAGGTCATGGCAGCTCTTCGGCAAAGGCTATTGCGAGCATGATTCTCACAACAGAAAAGTGTGCACGTGCTGATGTGTCGCATAAAATCCAAGCGGCATTCAAGAGTGAGGTTGAATAACTTTTACAAAGAAAACTAGCGACTCAAAATATTGAGTTCAATTATAATTATGAAAAAAATCACAGCGGCAATTACAGGTGTGGGTAGCTACCTACCCGATTATTTGCTTACAAACGAGGAGTTGAGCCAAATGGTTGATACCACAGATGAGTGGATCATGACTCGTATCGGTATTAAAACTCGCCATATCCTTAAAGGAGAGGCTTTGGGTACCTCATTTATGGGAGCTCGTGCAGTGGCGCAACTACTCAAAAAAACTAATACGAATCCTTTGGATGTCGATTTAGTTATATGTGCTACAGTAACTCCCGATATGTTGTTCCCGTCGACTGGTAATCTTATTGCCGACCAAGTTGGTTGTAAGAACGCTTTTGCCTATGACCTTTCAGCAGCATGTAGCGGATTTTTGTTTGCTCTAACAACTGGTTCAAAGTTCATTGAGAGTGGAAGTTGCAAGAAGGTTATAGTTGTAGGTGCAGATAAGATGTCATCTATTGTCGATTACAAAGATCGTAACACCTGCCCAATCTTTGGCGACGGTGCAGCTGCAGTATTGTTGGAGCCATCGACAGATGGTTATGGAGTGATGGATCAATCATTGCATTCGGATGGAAGTGGAGAGTCTCACCTATTTATGAAGGCTGGAGGTTCGCGCTACCCAGCGTCGCAAGAGACTTTAGACAATAACTGGCACACGATAACCCAAGATGGACAAGCGGTATTTAAAGCTGCTGTATCGAATATGGCGGATGTTTCGGTTGAGGTTATGGAGCGCAACAAACTCACTTCAGATGATATTAGATTCCTCGTTCCACACCAAGCAAATTTGCGTATCATAGATGCTACAGCAAAACGTATGGGTATTGGTCGCGAGAAGTGTATGATTAATATTGATCGCAACGGAAACACAACAGCAGCGACAATTCCTTTGTGTCTTGCGGATTACGAGAATCTATTGCGCAAGGGCGATAATTTGATCCTCGCAGCATTTGGTGGAGGCTACACTTGGGGAGCCATTTATATCAAATGGGCATACGATGGAGATAAAGTAGCAGATGTAGAGTAAATATTGTTTGATAGATATAAAAACAGGTTCATTCCAAGTGGGCGAACCTGTTTTTTTCTATAATTCAACACATTGACTCAGTTAAAATGTATATAATGGATCAATCCGAAATTACAGATGTATTAGTTATTAACAATTATCAACAGAAGTTATCAACAAAAAGTTAATTATATTGATAAAACCAAGAGAAGTTATCAACATGATGTTGATAGATTGTTAACAAAAGTGTTAATAAGTATGTTAATAACTATAGGAGAGTTCCGCTTTCTCACTTATTTTGAGACCATTACAAAACGATACTTCTGCTCCGATTTAGAACGCATTGATAGGCGAATGTCTCTATTTTCTTCCCGATATATTAGCTTATATCAAAACCACGTTAATATAATCAACAAACCACCTTTTTGACGATATATTAATCTGCACCAATATGTAAAGCCCCGAATTTATTATTACCTTTGTTGCCATGTATAAATTTTCGAAGTATAAAGATCAATATAGATCTAACCTTAAACTTGCGATCCCCGTAGTGGCATCACAAGTTGGACATGTGATAGTGCAAATAGCCGACAACGCTATGGTGGGACAATATGGTGGCGACGACCCTCTGCCTCTTGCGGCGGTGTCGTTGGGTGGCGCACTTTTTATGACAATATTGGTCGCTGCGATGGGTCTCACCTTTGGACTCACCCCAATCACTGGTGAGTTATTTGCCCAACATAGATGTGGTAAGGCGGCGAAGTATCTGCAAAATGGAATATTGCTCTACGCCATAGTGGGTGTTATTGCGACAATTATTCAATTAGCCATTATCCCTGCGATGTCACTACTTGGTCAACCAGACGATGTGGTGGCGATGGCTATACCCTACTACTTAACACTTGTTGTGACGATGTTCCCGACGATGATATTCTTCACCTTCAAACAATTTTTGGAGGGTTTGGGCGACACAAAAACGGCGATGTGGTGTATCATAATTAGCAATATCGTAAATATCGCCCTCAACTGGGTGTTGATATATGGACACTTAGGGTTCTCCGAAATGGGGGCTCTTGGTGCTGGTATTGCTACGATGATCTCTAAGACACTCACCCCTATTCTTCTGCTCATATACTTTTTCAAGGGCAATAAATTTACGGAATACACATCTAGGTTTGCTAGAGTCAACTTCTCGAAGGCTCACATTATACGCCTCATAGGGCTTGGTACACCTATCTCGGCACAGATATTTATGGAGGTGTCGACATTTACATTTATAGGTGTGATGATGGGTTGGTTGGGAACAAGTGCCATGAGTGCTAACCAAATTGGAATATCGGTGGGTAACGCGGCATTTATGATTGTGTTGGCGATTGGTTCGGCAACAACGATTCGGGTTTCGCACTGCTTTGGAGCGCGCAATCCACACGAGATGAAGTTGGCATCCAATGCGGCGTGGCATCTAGGATTTGTATGGAACACCATCACCGCGATAATCTTCTGCTCGTTTAGTGGTGTGTTGCCTCGTATTTTCACATCCAATCAAGAGGTTATAGATATAGCTCAAAAGCTACTTATTTTTATCGGCATATTCCAAATTCCCGATGGTATTCAGTGTGTTGCAGTGGGTATTCTACGCGGTATGCAAGATGTTAAAGCGATCATTCCTATAGCCTTTATTTCATATTGGGTGCTTAACCTTTCGGTGGGATATTTGTGTACATTTGTGTGGAGCATGGGAGCTCAAGGATTATATGTAGGCTACATTGTGGGGTTGTCCGTAGCGTCGATTCTGCTCATACTTAGAATCAAAAGAGGGCAAAAACAGTTGCTCCTCGGCAATTAGAGTGGTGAAAATAGAATTATTTTTACTATCTTTACAAAAATTTTACACATAATGAGCTGTAACAACTGTAACTGTAAGAACAGACCAAATATAGGTCGCGGTGCATCTTTTTGCACATGTGGCGAAGAGATAGAGGCAACAATCCACGAAGGATGTTATAAACTCCACGAAACCGATTGGTTGGAGGAGTTTCCCAACAATGAGCCAACCGATATTTTTGAGATACGTTTCAAAAACACGCGTAGGTCTTACTATCGTAATGTCAACAACTTAGACTTGAAACGAGGAGACATCGTTGCGGTCGAAGCATCACCTGGGCACGACATCGGCGTGGTGTCGTTGACGGGAGACATGGTGGCTCGCCAAATGCACCGCGTGGGGTTCAAACCTCACAACTACGAATATAAAAAGATATATCGTAAGGCTAAACCATACGACATAGAGAAGTGGCAAGAGGCGATCGATATGGAACATGAGACGATGATCCTTTCGCGCCAAATTGCTCACGATATGGGGCTAAATATGAAGATTGGAGATGTTGAATATCAAGGAGATAAGATCAAAGCGATATTCTACTACATTGCCGACGAGCGTGTGGACTTCCGCGAACTTATCAAGGTGTTTGCCGATAAATTCCATATCCGAATTGAGATGAAGCAGATCGGAGCTAGACAAGAGGCAGGACGCATTGGAGGTTTGGGCGCTTGTGGAAGAGAGTTGTGTTGTGCATCGTGGATGTCGAATTTTTCGAGTGTTACGACAAACGCCGCTCGCGTGCAAGAGATTTCGCTAAATCCTCTGAAGTTGGCTGGACAGTGCTCTAAGTTGAAGTGTTGTATGATGTATGAGTATGATACTTATGTAGATGCGCGCAAGGGAATGCCTCGACTCAGGGAGCCTCTTCAAACTTTGGATGGTGAGTTTTACTTGGTTAAAAGCGATATTTTGGCTGGAACTATGGCATTTAGTTCGAGCAGAGATGCCATGGCAAATATTGTGACATTGCCCGTATCGAGGGTAAAGGAGATCTTGGCGATCAATCGTGCAGGAAAGAAGGTCGAGAAGTTGCAACGCGACGAAGATATAGTTATCAAAACAGAGGAGCCAACATACCGTTCCGAAGAGGATAGCATCACACGTTTCGACAATACGAAACGACGCAACAAAAACAACCGTAATCGCAATCGCCGAAACAACGAAGAGCGCAAAACCGAAGGTAAACAAGAGAGTCCAAAGACTGAAGGGCAAAAACACGAAGGGCAAAAGCAAGATCGACCCAACAGACCAAACCGTCCTAATAGACCCAACAACTCAAACCGCCCAAAAGGTAATAATCAACAACCCAAAAAGGAGCAACAACAACAGCAACCCAAAAGGGAACAACAACCTAAAAGGGAGAAAGAGCAACAACCCAAAAAAGAGCAACAGCCCAAGAGGGAATAAATCAAAGAGGGAGTTAATAGATAGATTCGGAGCAATGAAACAATGAAAAGAGTCCTAATCTTAATATCATCAATAGTTGTTGGGGGGTGTGTAGCCTCCCAACAATCTGTTGTGACGGATGTAGATGTTATGGGGTGGGGTGATCCCAAATATGTTATAATGAACAACAAAGACACCTCAACACTTCGTAACATAGAGCTCTTTGTGCGCTATTCGCCATCGCTTGTCGATGATTCGGTGACGCTCACTATAAACACCATGGCTCCCGACTCATTAACATTTAGCGAAGAGGTGAAACTATATTTCGACTCTTCGGCAACAGAGCGTAGCGCAAGCATAGTCGAGAACTTCCCCTATCGCAATAATGTCGTGTGGAGCCAACAGGGAAGCTACCACATGGAGATCACCCCCACAACCCCCATATCGGGAATCGAAGCTGTGGGAGTAACAATCACAAAAACAACTCAATAGAATAATAATGGCAAGAAAAGGAAAAGATAAACTTAGGCGTTTTGCCGAGAATTTAACATTTAAATGTTTTGTGCAACCCGAATTTGAGGATATTTTCCACAAAGATCACCCACTCAAAGGGCGCTGGAGAGAGGATTTCTTTGGCAACAACAACCCTATCGTCTTGGAGCTTGGATGTGGAAAAGGCGAATATGCAGTGGCTTTAGCGAAGCAATCGCCCGATGTGAATTTTATTGGTATCGACATCAAGGGCGCTCGCATGTGGCGCGGAGCAAAGAGTGCGACCGATGAGGGGATGAGCAATGTGGGATTCCTGCGTACACGCATAGAGTTTATAAATTCATTCTTTGCCAAGGGGGAGATCAACGAGCTATGGATCACATTTCCCGATCCGCAACTCAAAACCCGTAGAGCTAAAAAGCGCCTCACTGCACCTCCATTTTTGGAGTCATATTCAGAGTTCTTAGCCGACGATGGGGTGATAAATCTCAAGACCGACTCGAAACACCTCTTTGGATATACGGCAGAGGTTATCCGTCGATTTGAACTACCGTGCGAAGTGAGCAACGATGATATTTATGGTTCGGGATATGCCGACGAAACTCTTTCGGTCAAGACCGCCTACGAAGCTGAGTATCTGCGCCGTGGATTGCCTATCACCTACACTCGCTTTGGACTTGGAGGTAAACATCAATTCGAGATGTTCGAATGGGAAGAGGATGATAAACTCAAAGATGAAAAGGATAACGAGGAGGCTCGTAAGTAACTTCATATAAGTTTGTTTATAAAAATAACAAGTTGCAATTATGACAACAAATATAATCCAAGATACAAATCATACCATAATACATTCAGATGTAATAGTGGCGTTAAATTCTGAAATAGAAGATAACTCTATTGATCTCATCTTTGCAGATCCTCCATATAACATTGGTAAAAATTTTGGAGAGTGTAAAGATAAATGGGAAACAGATGAACTGTATTTAGAATGGTGTTATGAATGGTTGGATTTATGTATTAAGAAGTTAAAACCTACAGGCTCTTTGTATGTTATGACATCTACTCAATTTATGCCATATTTTGATATTTTTTTAAGAGATAGGATGTCTATATTATCTAGATTAGTATGGAGTTATGATAGTTCAGGTGTTCAAGCGAAGAGATTTTTTGGATCTATGTATGAACCTATACTACATTGTGTGAAGGATAAACGCAACTACACTTTCAATGCAGATGATATTTTGGTCGAAGCTAAAACTGGGGCTAAACGAGGTTTGATTGATTATAGAAAAAATCCACCTCGTCCATATAATACAGAGAAAGTACCTGGAAATGTATGGGAATTTGCACGTGTTAGATACCGAATGGACGAATATGAAAATCATCCGACACAGAAACCCATTTCTCTTTTGGAAAGAATTATTAAGGCTAGTTCAAATGAAGATGAACTTATTCTTGATCCTTTTTCAGGAACATTTACAACGTCGTTTGTTGCCAAACAACTAAATAGAAGATCTATAGGAATAGAGCTACAAGAAGATTACGTCAAAATCGGAGTTAGAAGATTACAACTTTCAAATGAATATAACGGAGAAATTCTAGAGACACCCAAAAAGAGCTATAAACAACATATTTCATCTGCGGAATCCTCATTAAGTCTATTTTAAATGTCATGGAACACAATTTCACATCCAATATTAAAACAATACTTAATGATTGCTTTGGAGCGTTTGCCGAGGATATTTTTTCTAAAAGTCTATTAATACAGTATATAAATCTGAAAACAAAATCAGCCAATAGAGGTTCAAAGTCTAGAGGAAGTTTTGCTAATTTGTACGCTATCTATGTTATAATTGAAGATTATATCAATCTTGGTTTTGTTGAATCTAATGAATATAGCAAATATGATGGAGCGCAGTATGCTAACCTATTAAAAAGACAACGAGAATTACCATTTGGCAATAAGTTACAGAACCATGCTTTAAACAATCGCATGAACTCTGAATTTCAAAAATTCTTTCCAACCTCAGATATAATCCCTATACTAAGAGATCTAAAAACTAATAGATATTGGTTTAATGAGAATCTAATTATAACAAGTATAAATGGTTCTGATTTTAATATTGCAAATGCAGTAATTCTTATAATAGATGAATACATAAAGGTCAAACAAGACTCCTTTGAGCGATTTATTACTCAATGTGAAACATTGCAAAACATAGATAAGGAGAGTAGCAATGATATATATAACTTTATTTTTGCTTTACTTGAACCAAATGTTGATGCTAGATTATTTGAAATCGTTAGTTATTCTATTATAAAATTCTATTATAAGGATAAATATATCATTTGGGGTTATGATATGGATAGTTTAAACTATGAAGAGTTAAAATTATACAAAACGGGGCGTACAAATGCTAATGATGGAGGAATTGATTTCGTAATGAAACCATTAGGTAGATTCTATCAAGTCACCGAGACATTAGACTTTAAGAAATATTTCTTAGATATTGAAAAGATAGAGAAATACCCTATAACTTTTGTAATAAAGTCTGAAGAATCAATTCAAAAACTTCAAGATCGACTTAGAGATAACGCGTTAAAGCTTTATAGAATAGAGTCCATCGTAAAGAAATATATGATGTGTATTGAAGAATTGATTAATATTCCTACCCTAAGAGCCTGCTTTGATGATATTCGAAATAGAGGATTATTAAACAATGTTCTTAGCGAGATTATTATTCAAAGCAAAGTAGAATTTAATTATACAGATGAAATAGATTAAGGGGAGTTATTATCCCTTAATAGATAAATTGAGATGTGTGGCAATATATAAAGATGTATGACAGAGATAAAAAATGTAATTTTTGACCTAGGCGGGGTGGTTTTTGCTCGCGACCCGAAGAAGTGTACTCCCGAATTTTTGGAGTTTTTCAGCTATGTTATGTATGATCCGATGCCTAAGTGGTGGAGTGAGTATGATCGTGGAGCAATATCGTTCGACGAAGTTAAGGCGGAGCTTGCGGAATATAGGGGTGTTAGTCGCGAATTTTGCGACGATTATGTGGCTCTTTCGATCGTAAAACAAGAGGAGATTGAGGCGACTAAGAAGTTGATCTGTAAGCTAAAAAGCAAGGGTTATAGGTTATATGTATTGTCGAATATGGCGCACGAATATATTGATTATATTCGTACGTTCGAGGTCTACAGATATTTTGATGGCGAAGTAGTTTCTTGTGAAGAGGGGTGTGTCAAGCCCGAAGAGAAGATCTACCAAACGATTTTGGAGAGGTATGATTTAGATCCATCGCAAACACTTTTCATCGATGATCGAGTGGCTAATATCGAGGCGGCGAAAGAGGTTGGAATATCATCATTTTTGTTCGATCATAGCTCTCCAGCAGATAGTTGTGTAGAGCTAGAGAAGATGTTGCTACCCTAAGCAATACTCTTCGATGTCGTGATCTACAATCTCGTTTTCGGAGAGAATCACAAGTCGTTCAACAATATTGCGTAGTTCGCGAATATTTCCGCTCCACTCCCTAGATTTTAGTTGCTCAATAGCCTCCGCGGAGATTGATTTGCAGGGCGAGATGTTATAGTCGTTGCATATTCGTTTAAGGAAGTGATCTACTAACATAGGAATATCCTCGCGACGTTGACGCAATGGGGTGACTCGTAGCTCTATAACCCCAATTCGGTGATATAGATCTTCGCGAAAATTCCCAGCTTCGATCTCGGCGCGGATATTTTTGTTGGTTGCCGCCACTACCCTTACGTCGACATCTATATCTTTGTCGCTTCCGACTCTGCAAATTTTTCGCTCTTGCAATGCGCGTAACACCTTGGCTTGGGCGGAGAGTGACATATCGCCAATTTCATCCATAAATAGAGTCCCTCCATTTGCTTGCTCAAATTTGCCTTTGCGCTGTTTTATGGCAGAGGTGAAGGCTCCCTTTTCGTGACCAAAGAGTTCACTTTCGATTAGCTCCGAAGGGATTGCGGCGCAATTGATTTCGACAAAGGGTTGTGATGCACGGAGGCTTTTGTGGTGTATCCATTTGGCAACCATCTCCTTGCCTGTTCCATTTTCGCCAAGTATCATAACGCGAGCATCGGAGGGTGCAACCTTGTCGAGAAGCTCACGCAGGCGAAGCATTTGGGGCGAGGTACCGATCATCTCTTCGACTGTAATCGAGGAGCGACGACGAGAGTGTGATTTCTGAGGAGAGGTGAGTTTTGGCTCATTGTCATTATCTCCATTAAGGTGAGATGTCGCAGAACGAATAGTTATTAACAATTTGTTCATATCTATTGGACGAGTCAAAAAATCGAGGGCTCCAAGCCGAGCGGCCTCCAATGCAGAATCGACACTTGCCGATGAGGATATAATAATAAATGGGGTGCCACGCAGCGACGAGGGGATCAACGTCGGTGAAGAGTCAAACAAAATAATATCGTAGGGTGCCAAGTCGCCATTCATACTCAATAGCGATTCGACACATTCGTAGCCACATACTGCATAACCTTCAAATTCGAGACGCTCCACGAGGTTGTTTCGCACACTTTTTGATTGCTCTAAAACTAAAACTTTTATCATGTTGGTAATTGTAAAAAAAATCGTTACATTTGCATCAAAGTTAATAATTATTCACAAATAACTACACTCTACACAAGGGTGGTGTAGCACAGTGAGTGACCCTTTAAATATCAATTTTTGGATCAACTCTTAAGCGCAAATTATCTATGAACCACCCTATTTAGAACATATTCCCACGATGGGAAACATACTTTTCGCATGAAAAAAAACTATAATTACACGAGGCGCAAATTAATGTTGCCTGAGTATGGACGACACATCCAAGAGATGGTCGACTCATTGTCACAAATCGAAGATCGCACGGAGCGTAATCGTCAAGCTAGAGCGGTGATTGCTGTGATGGGAAACTTAAATCCTCTGCTTCGCGATACCGCAGATTTTACACACAAATTGTGGGATCACCTCTTTATAATGTCTGATTTTGAATTAGATGTAGATTCTCCATACCCTCAACCTTCGCGTGCAGAGCTCAAAATGAGACCCAATGCGCTAAGTTATTCCAAAAGACGCATTAGCCATAAACATTACGGTCGATATGTCCCCAAGATGATAAACACTCTATGCGACGAATCGAACGAAGATGGAGTGGCACGTGCGGTAGGTAATATCGCAAAATTTATGCGCACCAAAGGGTTCGAATACAACCAAGAGCACCCCAACAACGAACTAATCATAAAAGATATAAAGATGATGTCTGAGGGGCGTATCGAGCTAGATGAAGATGCTATTAATAATATCCGAAGCGATTACAAAGGGGGCTCCCCAGAACATCAACAAAAGAGCTACGGACGCAACAATCAACGCCAAGGCAGTAAAAACCGTAATGGCTATCAAACGAAAAATTTCTCGAAAAGTGGCGGACAACGTCGACATGTCGTTAAATAGAACTCCCATAGAGTTGCGATTGTTGAGATAATTTACTATATTTGTTCTTCAACATAGACAAAATGAATAGATTTATATTTGTATACTTAGTCGCATTTATTGCTTGTGGTTGCAATAATTCGAATATCTCGATCTCGGGAAGATTTATCGGCACCGAATCGGCAATGCTATATTTGGAGAGCGTAGAGAGTGTCGAAAGCACCATTATAGACTCTGTTAAATTAGATAATGAGGGGCGATTTACCCTAACCTTTACACCAAAGGCAGAGGAGATGTCGCTATATAATATCGTGAGCGGAGGCGAGAGAATCCCTCTGTTTTTGATGGGAGGCGATCAAGTCGAACTCTCGACACTTGGCAATATCGCCAAAGGGTATAGAGTCGAAGGGTCGGAGGAGTCGGAGCTACTGCGCCAATTCTACCAAACATACATTAAAGGTATGAGTCGCCTCGACATCATAGCAAACGAATATGCCTCGACCGAACTCGGCGAGAGTGAACGACGAGATTTAGCGCGCAAATACTCAACCGAATATCGCGCCATCAAACGAGAACAGCTCCGATTTATCATCGAGAACCAATCCTCTTTGGCTGCGGTATATGCTCTTTATCAACGCTTACCAGGTGATATTTACCTATTTAATGGCGACAATGATGTGATCTACCTACGCACAGTAGCAGATGCACTAGAGGAGACATACCCTTCGTCGTCGTACCTAAAATCGTTGCGCAACTCAATATCGCAAATGGAGAAGAGCCTTAGCCTCAAGGCGAATATCACGACGAGCAACTTCCCTGAACTTAAACTCCCCGATATGTATGGTCGCACAGTGGAACTATCTTCGCTTTTGGGCAAGGTTATACTTTTGGAGTTTTGGTCGTCGGAGTTGGGTAATTCAAACACACAAAATGCAGAGCTCAAGGAGCTTTATACCAAATATAAAGATCTAGGATTCGAGATCTATCAAGTGGGTATAGATACCTCTAAATCGCATTGGATCTCTATAGTGCAAGAGCAACGTTTGCCATGGATCTCGGTGTGTGACTTTAGGGGTGGAGCGTCGCCATCGCTAAATAGCTACAATGTCACGAAACTTCCGACAAACTTTGTGATTGATCGTAGCGGAACTGTTATCGCACGAGATGTTAGAGGCGAAGAGTTGGAGGAGCTTATAACAATCGAATTAACAAAATAATATGTACTATTTTGTATCGGATATACACCTAGGAGGGGGCTCTGCGGAGGAGTCCAAAGCCACCGAAGCGCGTTTTGTGAAGTGGTTAGACTCTGTTGGTGATGATGCTAAGGCGATATTTATTTGTGGCGATATGTTCGACTTTTGGTTCGAATATAAGAGAGTTGCGCCCAAAGGATTTGTTCGCACTCTGGGACGCATTGCGTCGCTTACGGATCGAGGTATAAGAGTGGTATTTATGGCAGGCAACCACGATCAATGGATTAGAGATTACTTGGCTATAGAGTGCGGAATGGAGATCTATACATCGCCACATATATTTGATATTTATGGCAAAAGAGTATATATTGCTCATGGCGACAACCTCAACGTAAAGAGTGACCCTCTGCTAAAACTTATGAATAGTGGATTTCGATCAAAATGGTTGCGCGTGCTCTTTTCGTCGCTCGTACATCCCGACATAGCTCTTAAATTTGGACAGTGGTGGAGTGGATCATCACGCAAAAAGCATATTCGTAACAACCATAAAGGGTGCGACAAAGCACAAGAGATGTTAACAGAGCATGCCGAGGGGGTTCACGCTCGCGAGAATACTGATCTTCACATATTTGGACATATCCACGTGGCAGTTGACCACACGACAAATAGTGGTACAAGGGTGATCTTCACAAATGATTGGAGCCAAACCCCATATTGTGCAATAATGGATGAGAGTGGAGATATAGCTCTACAAAAAATAGACATCTAAAGATATATATACAAGTCAAAAAAAAGAGACGAGACTAAGAATAGCATGAGACAATATTTAGATCTACTACAAAAAATTTCGACCGATGGAGTGGTCAAGGGCGATCGTACGGGAACAGGAACAAAGAGTATATTTGGACACCAAATGAGATTTGATTTGGCGGAGGGGTTCCCTCTGTTAACTACCAAAAAGGTCTTTTTGAAGGGGGTGATATATGAACTATTGTGGTTCTTGCGTGGCGACACAAATATTAAATATTTGGTCGAAAATGGAGTGCATATTTGGGATAATGATGCCTATCGTTACTACACGGAACTATGTACAAAACATGGAGTTACGCCTATCTTTAAGGAGCTATTTTTAGAATCTGTAATCTCTTGCGACAATAGCGAGATTGAGGGTTACACGTTCGGAGATCTGAACCATGTTTATGGTCACCAATGGCGAAGCTGGGGCAAAGCCGATGGCGGAGTTATAGATCAAATCGCGGAGGTTGTGCGAACAATCAAGGAGTCGCCAAATTCGCGTCGCATGATTGTTTCGGCATGGAATGTTGCAGAGATTGAGGATATGGCGTTGCCACCTTGTCATGTGTTGTTCCAATTCTATGTGGCAGATGGAAAACTGTCGTGCATGTTGTATCAACGTAGCGCCGACACATTCCTTGGCGTACCATTCAATATTGCGTCATATGCACTTATTACACAGATGATTGCGCAAGTTTGCTCGCTCGAAGTGGGTGAATTTATCCACACCTTGGGCGACACGCACCTATACCTCAACCACTTCGACCAAGTGGCAGAGCAACTCTCACGCACACCGCGCACACTTCCGCGCATGAAGATCAATTCGGAGGTGAAATCAATATTTGATTTTAAGTTCGAAGATTTCAAGTTGGAGGGGTATGATCCATACCCTACTATTTCGGCTCCTATGTCATTTTAGAACATAGATCACTCAAATCTATATCATTATAAAACAAGACTATACAATGATAAACATAATAGTTGCAATTGCCCAAAATGGAGTTATCGGAGGCGATAATACTCTACTTTGGCATATCCGCGAAGATCTACAAAACTTTAAGCGCATAACATCGGGACACCCCGTGATTATGGGTCGCAAAACATATGAATCGCTTGGGCGACCGCTCCCCAATCGTACAAATGTAGTTATCACAAGACAACTCGACCTGGAGATCGAAGGGTGCACAATTGTTCACTCTCTGGATGAGGCTCTAAAGCTATTCACCGCCGAAGAAGATCTATTTATAATCGGAGGTGCAGAGATATATCGCGAGGGTTTGGAGATAGCTCATAAACTATACATTACACGTGTTCACAACGACTATAAGGGCGACATATCATTTCCCGAATATGATACAACCAATTGGGAATTAACATATTCGGAACATCACGAACTTGGCGAAAAGGACGAGCATCCATTCACTTTCGAAGAGTATCACACCACGAAATGGGGCATTCGCGAAGCATCGCGCCAAGATATTGAGCTACTTCACACAATGGCAGAAGAGTCATTTCGCAACACATACAAAGATATAGTTTCGTCCGAACAAATGGAGTTTATGATGGATATGATGTACTCTATTCCAAATCTACACAAGCAATTTGACGAGGGGCATATTTATTATATTATGTATAATCGAGCAGGCGAAAATATCGGCTATGGATCTATAGAGCCCCATGGCGAAGCGAGGTATCATCTCCAAAAACTCTATCTCGCAACACCTTACAAAGGCAAAGGATATGGCGCAATATTATTTGGACATCTACTTCGCGAAATTAAACGCCTCTGTGGAGGTGTGCCATGTCGCGTAGAACTAAATGTCAACAAACACAATATCGCAACTCAATTCTATTTTCGCCAAGGAATGAAAATCGGCGAAAGTGGCGATTTCATAATCGAAGGAACCGATTTTATCCGTCCCGACTATATATTATACAAAGAGCTTTAGGGGTTAGAGGCATTTAGGGCAAGTATTTAGGGCAAGGCTGGACTGCCTTCGGCGAGCGGGGTGCTCCCCGCGGAGCTGATTTTTATATAGCGGATGGGGGATAGAGCTTTCAGCTCTAAAATTTAGAGAGTGCTAGGATTATTTCCAAATAAATTTGGATAATCCTAGCACTCTCTAAATTCTTCAAATGGCACAGCCATTTGAACCCCACCGAGATTACACATATCGTAAACTCCGAAGTTAATTTATTCAGATTTTAGGAAACAAAAGAGTATCCACAGCAAAGTTACCTCATAGTTACCCTCGATTTGGGATTAAACACTGAAAGTGTTTAATCCCAAAGGGAGTATCAATATTTTGGTCGAATTTATTCGAACCCAAAATATTGATACTCCCTTTTTTAGAGCCGCAGGCTCGTATCCCAAAGCGCTCCTTAAATTGCCCGTGCGGCTCGCACCGCCCGCCCGGCGTTAGGGCGAACCAGCCTCGAACCAGCCTTATTTAGTTACAGGTTTATCGCCCGAAATCTCGCCATAGATATATGTTGCCATCATTTTGGCTCCCTTAGCTTTGGGGTGGATTTTGTCGGGGAAGAGCGAAGGGCTCTTTTCGAATACGCTATATAGATCAATCAACACTAGGCGACTCTTCTTTGCTACGCTCTTCACCTTTGGCATAATCTTGTTTGTCACAATTGCACTATTTATAGATTCCGAATTTGGGTCGGTGAATGCAGGCATTGGAGTACATATATATACTTCGGGGCGACGTGTTTTATTGCTCTTAAAGCTCTTTATAAGAGCTGCATAATCAGCCTCAAACTCCTCTCCGTAACACCAATTCTTAGCCTTTGTATCATTGGTTCCTAGCTTCACAATGACAACATCGGGCGAAAACTCCACCAAATCTTTATACTCTTGAGTTTGAGAATATGGAATATTTCCTTTGTTCAATAGTGTAGCACCCGAACGACCAAAGTTGCGAACCTCATAGTCGTCACCCAATAAACCTTGAAGAACAGCGGGATAGCAGTTCTTTTCGCGATCCTCCACAGTGCTACCAAATGTTATGCTATTACCTGCGCAAGCAACACGAATAGGCTCCTTTTCGGGTATTAAATCCTTCGAAATATATCCAAGGTCGGCAAGGAATATTGTCGCTTCGCGCATAGTTCGCTTATAATTGCGACTACCCGACGTAGCTCTAAATTCGGGGCTATTGAAAAATCCGTGATTTTCGCCAAAAGCTGGAATCAAACGACAATCATTGCCCTGAGCAACCATAGATGCTGTGAAATCAACAGCGTTTTGGAATGGCACGGTGGTATCTTGAGTGCCGTGCATCACCAAACATGGAGGGAGATTTGGGCGCACATGGTGCACAGGCGAAAGCTCTGTTTCGCGACCAACCAACTTGTTGGCTCCATAACCCTCGGATGTGGTGTTTACCACAGGATTGAAGAGTATCATCGCGTTAGGTACCGACGACACTTTGAGGTTTGAATCATCCTCAACACCCTCAATTATTGCGGTGCACGCAGCAACGTGACCTCCAGCGGATCCTCCCGATGTGACAATTTTATTGGGGTCGATGCCCAACATCTTTTTATTTGCACGAACCCATCTCACCGCTGATTTAGCATCCATCACAGATTCGAATGGGGTGGTTTTGTCGGTTTCGATGAGTCGATACTCAACCGAGATTCCGACCATACCCAACGACGCATAATATTCGCTTTGATCGAAGAATTGATTGGGGTTTCCACCAGCCCATCCACCTCCAAAGAAGCTAATTACCACGGGGCGATTCTTCCCCTTTTGTTGATCGTTAGGGTAAAAAATGTGTATATTTAACTCTCGTTGTTCGGTTTGTTTAAAGACAATCGTTTGGTCGGGAGTGGGCATTTCTGCCTTCAATTCAAAGCACAATGTTGTTAAGAGGAACAATAAAAGTGCGAGTGGTTTTCTTAGCATCTCTTTTAGGTTTAAGAATTTTAGTTCTACAAAGATAAACTTTTTATAAAGATTTTCAAACAATAGAGCCCTCAATTAGATTTAAAGTTGATTACAGATTTGTCTATTTGATAAAAAATGCCTATTTTTACAAACAAATAACTAATTATGAACCCGAGCTAGCCAGATAATAATGGAGCTCAAAATAAAAAATTAAAATCATGGTAAACTTTTCGTTGGAGGGTAAAGTAGCCCTCGTGACAGGCGCTTCTTATGGAATCGGATATGCAATTGCTTCATCTCTAGCCGCAGCTGGTGCCAAAATCGTATTTAACGACATTAACGAATCAGCTGTTCAAAAGGGTCTTGAGGCTTATGCTGCTGACGGAATTGACGTGAAGGGTTATGTTTGTGACGTAACAAATGAAGATGCTGTATATAAGATGATCGCTCAAATCGAAGAAGAGGTTGGCATGGTTGATATTTTGGTTAACAACGCAGGTATCATCAAGCGTGTGCCTATGCACGAGATGTCAGCTGCAGAGTTCCGTCAAGTTATTGACATCGACTTGAATGGTCCTTTCATTATGGCTAAGGCTGTGATCCCTGCAATGATGAAGAAGGGCGCTGGTAAGATCATCAACATCTGTTCGATGATGTCGGAGCTTGGTCGTGAGACTGTATCGGCTTACGCTGCTGCGAAGGGTGGATTAAAGATGCTTACTCGCAATATCGCATCGGAGTATGGAGAGTACAACATCCAATGTAATGGTATCGGCCCTGGTTACATCGCAACTCCTCAAACTGCTCCACTTCGCGAGCCTCAAGCTGACGGATCAAAGCACCCATTCGATAGCTTTATCTTGGCTAAGACTCCAGCGGCTCGTTGGGGAAATCCAGAGGATTTGGCTGGTCCAGCTGTATTCTTGGCATCTGAGGCATCGAACTTTGTGAATGGTCACGTGTTGTATGTCGATGGTGGAATCTTGGCTTATATCGGTAAGCAACCTAAATAATCGTCCTTATAATATAAAAATAACAACCAATACAAAATAATAACCTAAATTAAATAAAAAACTATGGAAGTATTTCAGTACATCATCCAGCTCGGAGCAGCTGTAATGATGCCTATCATCTTTACTATCTTGGGTGTCTGCTTGCTTATTAAGCCAAGTAAAGCTCTACACTCAGGACTTTTTGTGGGTGTTGGATTCGTGGGATTATCAATCATCACAGCTCTTTTGACCTCAACATTGGGTCCTGTGCTTGCCGACATCGTTAAAAACTATGGTTTGCAACTCGACATCTTCGATATGGGTTGGCCAGCTGCGGCAGGTGTGGCATACAATGCACCTGTTGTGGGAGCTCTTATAATCCCAGTATGTTTGGGAGTCAATGTTTTGATGCTTGTAACCAAAACTACTCGCACGGTGAATATAGACCTTTGGAACTATTGGCACTTTGCATTTATCGGCGCTATCACATACTATGCAACAGATGGTAGCTTGTTGTGGGGATTCTTCGCAGCGATCGTATGTTACATAATCACTATGGTGATGGCAGATTTCACAGCCGAGAAGTTCCAAGGATACTACGAGGGCATGGAGGGAATCTCTGTTCCTCAACCATTCTGCCAAGGTTTCGTACCTTTCGCTGTTGTATTGAACAAGGCGATGGATATGATCCCAGGATTCGACAAGGTTAACATCGACGCTGAGGGTATGAAGAAGAAGTTTGGTATCCTAGGCGAGCCACTCATCTTGGGAGTTATCGTAGGTTGCGGAATCGCTGCATTTGCTCAATTTGGAGCGGGAGCTGCTGACAATTCAATTGCTGATAAGATCAAAGAGATCTTGGTATGTGGTATCAAGATGGGTGCCGTGATGGAGCTTATCCCACGTATCACTCGCTTGTTTATCGAGGGTTTGATGCCAATCTCGCAAGCTACTAAGGAGCTTATCGCTAAGAAGTTTAAGAACTCTAAGGGTCTAAATATCGGTATGACTCCAGCACTTGTTATTGGTCACCCAACAACTCTTGTTGCATCGTTGATCTTGATCCCTATCATCCTTTTGTTGTCTGTTGTATTGCCAGGAAACAATTTCTTGCCACTTGCATCGTTAGCTGGTATGTTCTATGTGTTCCCAATGGTGTTGCCTATCACTAAGGGTAATGTTGTAAAGACTGTAATCATCGGTCTTGTGGCGTTGATCGCAGGTTTGTACTTTGTGACTAACCTCGCTCCTTCGTTCACTCTTGCAGCTCACGCTGTATATGAGGCTACGGGTGATGCTTCTGTACACATTCCTGATGGATTTGAGGGTGGTGCAGCGTTGGATTTCGCATCTAGCTTGTTTGCATGGGTTATCTTCCACCTAACTCAAACAATCAAGGTTGTGGGTCCAATCATCCTTGGCGCATTCACACTAGGACTTATGTATATCAACAACCGCAAGATCGTTAAATCTGAGAAGGCAGAGCAAAATTAAATAAAACAATATTAAATAAATTATGAAAAGACTATTTTTTGCAGCTATTGCACTCTTTGCAGTGAGCGCAACCTTTGCACAAAAGGTAAACTACGAGGTTCGTTACGCTACAAACCCAACAGATTATGTATCTTACGACACTGAGCGTTTGCGCAGTGAGTTCTTGATCCAAGGTCTATTTGTTGAGAATGAGACTAATATGGTATATACTATGCACGATCGTTTCATCATCGGAGGTATTGTTCCTGTTGGCAAAACTATCACTCTTGAGACTATCGACCCATTGAAGGCTAATTACTTCTTGGAGCGTCGCGAGATTGGTATCATCAACATCGGTGGCGAGGGTACTATCAAAGTAGGTAAGAAGTCTTATGACATCAACTACAAAGAGGCTCTTTATATCGGTAAGGGTAACGAGACTGTTACTTTCGAGTCTAAGGATGCGTCTAAGCCAGCGTTGTTCTACTTCAACTCTGCATCTGCACACAAGGAGTACCCTACAAAGTTCATCGGACTTAAGGATGTAGTTCCAGTAGAGCTAGGTTCATTGGAGGAGTCTAACCACCGCGTAATCAACAAGTACATCGTTAACCAAACTATGGAGACTTGCCAATTGCAATTGGGTATGACTGAGCTTAAGGCTGGTAGCGTTTGGAACACTATGCCAACTCACGTTCACGACCGTCGTATGGAGGCTTACTTGTATTTCGAGGTTCCAGACAACTGTTCAGTATCTCACTTCATGGGTCTTCCACAAGAGACTCGCCACATCTGGATGCAAAACCTAGAGGCTGTTATCGCTCCTGAGTGGAGTATCCACGGTGCAGCAGGAACTAGCAACTACACCTTTATTTGGGGTATGGCTGGTGAGAACCTTGACTACGGTGATGTTGAGGGTGTTAAGGTTATAGATATGAAATAATCCGAAGTAGATCTTAAAGTAATTATTATCACAGAAGAATCCGACTAACAATCAAAGTTAGTCGGATTCTTTTGTGTTTTGGGTGACAAAATTTACAATATTATAAATTTCACATCAATTGAGATTTTTGTATACTCTTTTGTGGTATTATTTGCATAAAGTCAAGTTATTATCTTTTGAAATTTAACCTTTGTTATGATTTCATATCTAAAATAATAACTTGTATAAAATTAAACTATCACATAATGAATGTACTAAAAAACCTGAATAGTAAAGTCGCAAGAGTAGCTTTGCTGTTAAAAATTGCCTCTATATCTCTTGTGGGATATGGGCAAAGTGTCTCGAATTTAAGCTATCCTCAAGTAGCTACAGGTCAAATATTGGCTTATGATGCCGATGGAGTGGTGCTTGAGGGAGCCAAACCTGGAGATGCTCTATATGGTCAAGATGCACACTATTTAGTAGGTGCTCAAATGAGCTATAAAGATAATGGAGATGGTACAGTTACCGATCTTAATACTGGATTGATGTGGCAGATGATACCTGTGAATCAAGGCTTTAGTTGGCAAGGGGCAAAAGATTATTGCGAAAACTTAGAACTTGCTGGCTATGATGATTGGAGACTTCCTTCGGCTAAGGAGCTATATTCAATTAGTGATTTTGGAACAGGTTGGCCATATATTAACACCGACTTTTTCAAACTTATAGATACCGAAAGAGTCGGTAAAGATGAACAATATTGGAGTAGTCATAGATATGTTGGCACAATGACTCAGGGAGGTAGTTCGCTAGCTTTTGGTGTTAATCATGCCACCGGTCATATCAAAGCATATGGAGCAGGAGATGAAGCCAATGGCGGAGAGCGTCCTCAGATGGGGCAAAATGGCGAGCGACCACAAGCTCGTCAAGGGGGGCAACGTCCTCCAATGGATTCTATGCAAATGGATGGAAATCAACGACCACAAGCTCGTCAAGGGGGACAACGTCCTCCAATGGATTCTATGCAAATGGATGGAAATCAACGCCCTCAAGCTCGCCAAGGGGGACAACGTCCTCCAATGGATTCTATGCAAATGGATGGAAATCAACGCCCTCTAGCTCGCCAAAGTGGGCAAGGTGGTCAACGCCCACAAGGAGGAGGACAACAGCAAGGTGGTGGAAATCGCATGCAAAAGTATGTTAGAGCAGTGCGTGGAAATGCGTATGGTGTAAATAATTTCGCAGATAATGGCGATGGTACTATATCCGACAAAGCTACAGGGCTAATGTGGGCTAAGGTAGATAGCAAAGAGGGCATGGAGTGGATTAAAGCACTCAAATATGCCGAAGATGCAGAATTGGCTGGCTACACAGATTGGCGACTACCCAATGTTAAAGAGTTACAGGGAATTGTAGATTATAACTACGCTCCAAGTGCGGCAGATCCAGCACAGCTAGGTGCTGCGATTGACCCTATATTCTCGTGTTCGGAGATAACAAATGAGAATGGTGATAAGGATTATCCATATTTTTGGACAAATACATCTGCAATATTCCGACGCGGGCAACCATTCTATTTTGCATGGTATGTGTCATTTGGTAGAGCGGTAGATCCAAATGGTCTTGATAGCCATGGAGCGGGAGCAGTTCGTTTCTTCTCGAAACATGAAGGAGGTCCAGCGGCTGAGGGTGGTGCGAGAAGTTTCAACTATGTTCGACTGGTTCGTAATATAAAGTAATGTAAATTTATCGAGATATATTTCATACGTAAATTAAATCATTATAAATAGCTATATTTCAGCTATTTTGTTAATATTCTTTGTGTTTTGACAAATTAAGAGTTAGCCCTTGTCTTGTGAACAATTGCACAGATG
>JBCQUZ010000098.1:0-6987 GCA_047173645.1 Rikenellaceae bacterium | reverse complement strand
GCAAATTATGTTTTTTGGATAAAAAAGGTGCTGAAGATAGAGGTAAATTTCCTCATTTTCAGCACCTTGCTGTCAGTCGGGGTGACAAGATTCGAACTTGCGACCACACGCCCCCCAGACGCTCCCTTTGGGTATGTAATTGTTTTGTATCTAATTGATTTTTATTATCTTTGCACTGTAATACAGATAGTTATATTTTGGCATTTTTGCCGTAAGTTGACTAATTTGTTTTACTAATGTTTTACTAAAATAAAATACACGCCCTAATGAATAATATTCACTTCATACTTTGGAAGCACCAGCCATCGAAAGATGGTCGATGTGCAATTCGTCTCAGAATCTCGAAACTGAGGGCGAATAAGTATATCACCATACCAATCAAGGCGAGCGAAAAGCAGTGGAGTGCGGAGGCGGAGCGACTCAAAAAGGATAAGCGGCTCAACCCCGATTACGAAAGTCACAACGCTCTGATCGGCGAGTACGAGACACGGGCGAATGACATTATAATGGATTTCGAGCGCAGTAAAATTGACTGGACACTCGACCAATTTGAGGATGCTTTTACGAGCCGTGCAAAGCGAGGTCGTGTGGAGTTGTATTTCAACTCCGTAGTCGATGAGCTTCGCAAGACTGGGCATACAGGCAATGCCGATTGCTATGCTCGCACCCAACATATGCTAAAACTATTCGATGCTAAATTTTCGAAGAGAGTATTTTCGGAGATCAACTTGAAGTACGTAAAGGAGTTTAACATTTGGATGCAGACCCCACGTGAGAGTGAGGGAGTGGGTGGCAAGGTGATTCAACGTGAGGGGTGCAGCGGCAACACACGCAAATATTATATGAAGGCTCTGCGTGCACTGCTCAACCGTGCGATTCAAGACAAGGAGGCATCTGCGCAGAGTTATCCATTCGGCAAGGGTGGTTTCGAGATTGGTAAATTGGAGGAGAAAACCGATAAGCGATACCTGCCATCGGAGTATATGCAACGTATCAAGGAGTCCAAAAGCGAGAACTACAAAACCGAAACGGCTCGACGAATGTTCCTATTCTCATATTATTGCCACGGAATCAGTTACGTCGATATGGCGATGCTCACAAAGAGCAATATCGTGAAGTTGGAGGGTGGTAAATACATCGTCTACAAACGTCAAAAAACTATGCGAGACAAGGGCGTGGATGCAATTAAGATTTTGATAAACGACCAGATTGCAGAGCTGTTGAAGTGGTTCAAGGAGGAGTGCGAAATCATCTCGCCATACCTTGTGCCGATTGTATCAAAGGCTGACTACACAGGCGAACAGCTCTACAAACATATCCGCTACCGCTACAACAAATACTCGGCAGGGCTAAAGGAACTTGCCAAGGAGTTGGAGATCGACGACGTTAATCTTACCTCGTACGTCAGTCGTCACACAATGGCTATGACCTTGCAGCGCAACCAAGTACCACGTGAGGTGATCTCGCAGGTGATGGGACACGCAGAACTCAAAACTACCAATGTCTACCTCGACAGCTTCGAGAGTGAGGTGGTGGATCAGGCGGTTTCGGTGTTGTAGAGAATAATAACTTTGAAAGTTGATTGAAAATAAGTAACTTTGTTGAGTAAGCAAACTTCTCAAACTGACAGAATCGCTATGGCAACTAATAAGCACGCTCAAATCAGATATATAGCACTTGATAAGTGCTTCAGTAATTTTAATCACAAATTCTCTTTCGAGGATCTTATCGAGGCGTGTTGCGATGCCATTTTTCAAGAGAAAGGTGATTGCAATGGGGTTTCCACTCGCACAATCAGAGGGGATTTAAGCTATATGAAGAGTAGCGAGGGTTATTCAGCTCCCATAAAATCATATAATGACAATGGCGTGAGGTACTATCGCTATGAGGATCGAGACTTCTCTATCAATAAACAACCTCTCAATACCACCGAGATAGAGCAGCTAAAAAACACCCTTGTGATGCTTAACCGATTTAAAGGACTTCCGCAATTTGATTGGATGGACGAGGTTGTAACTCGCTTGGAGGGTAGTTTTAATCTACGCACTGGAGTAGATGAGATCGTGAGCTTTGAGCAGAATCCCAACCTTAAAGGGCTTTCGTGGTTTACCGACCTGTTCAACGCCATTGTCAGTAAACAAGTACTTGATGTAGATTACCGTGCAGGTTTTGGAGAGGCGAAACAATACACGTTGCACCCCTATCATCTCAAACAATACAACAATCGTTGGTTTTTGTTTGGTCTGAACGTTAGCAAGAAATACTCAAAAATTATGAATATGGCTCTCGATAGAATTGATGGATTCCGAGAGTTGAAAGTTGATTATATTGAGAATAAAGATATAAATTTCGGTGAATATTTCGATGATGTAGTCGGTGTAACAGTGCCCGATGAAAGTGAGCCGATACGCATAAAATTAAAGGTTGATAGTGATAGATACCACTACATCGAGTCCAAGCCAATACACCCAACCCAAACGGTCGTGCATAGCGAGGGTGGTGATGGATATACAGTTATCGAATTGACACTTAGCCCCAATTATGAGTTTAGGACACTACTGTTAGGATTTGCCGATGGCGTTGAGATTATCGAACCTCAATCGCTCAAAGCGGAGATAACAGAGCGAGCGGAAAATATTTTGGCGAAAAACAAGTAGTGTGCAGATAAGTTGCATAAAAAAATATTAACTTTGTAACATTAGTAATTAAATTAGTACGATATGACACCACAAGAGCTGGCTCAAATGATATGGAACATCAAGGAGATTATCCGTGATGAATATAACGACAAAAGCGTCGATGAAGTAATTTTACCTTTTACATTGCTTCGTCGATTAGATTGCGTTATGGAGGAGTACTGCGAAAAGGTGAGCAAGGCGATAGATATGTTGCCCGATCAAGTGAAGGCATACAAAGCTACTGAGGTTGAGAAATATCATAATTTTCTATCTAATATGCTCAAAGCTCAGGGCATAAGATTCTATAATATCTCTGGATTCAGCCTCGCCAAGATGCTCACTAATCCAAGTAGCTTGGGCGACAATTTCAAAACCTACCTTGAGGGATTTAGCGAGAATGTGAAAGATATTCTCTACAACTTCACAGGAGGTAAGGAGAAGGGCTTGCAGCCAATTTATGAGACTCTGGAGCGCAAAAACCTACTCTTTAGCGTAGCACAAGAGTTTGTAACCAAGGCCGACCTACACACAAATAGGGTCGATAACCACACGATGGGTACCATCTTCGAGATTATTATCCGCATGTCAAAGGAGAGCACCAACGAGACTGCTGGTCAATACTACACCCCTCGTGAGATTGTAAAACTTCTTGTGAGCCTCATCTTCTGTGGTGAGGAGAGCGACATCAAGCACGAGGGGCAACACTTCTCTATCTATGACCCGTGCTGTGGTACGGGAGGTATGCTAACTGTTGCTAAGGATTATATGCAAGAGATCTCGGAGCGCAAAGATATGAAGGTCTACTTGTATGGTCAAGAGATCAACGAGCAGACCTATGCGATATGTAAAGCCGATGTGTTGATGAAGGGCGAAAATGCCGACAACATCAAACAAGGCGATACAATCAAAGATGACAAACTTATGGGCAATAAGTTTAGTTATATGATTACAAACCCGCCCTTCGGAGTAGATTGGAAGAAGATAAAATCAATCGTAGAGAAAGAGGCGGAGTTAGGCGACAAAGGGCGTTTCGGGGCTGGTCTGCCCGATAGTAGCGATGGGTCACTGCTCTTCTTGATGCACATGATTAGCAAGATGGACGAGGGCGGTAGTCGTATTGGTATCGTGCTTAATGGCTCGCCACTCTTCAATGGCGATGCTGGTAGCGGCTGGAGCAATATCCGCAAGAAGCTACTCGATGAGGATCTGCTTGATACTATTGTGGCTCTGCCTAAAAATCTGTTCTATGGCACAGATATAACCACCTATATGTGGATATTGGACAATAATAAACCTGCTGAACGCAAAGGTAAGGTGTTGCTTATCAATGCCAACCAACCAGAGTATGTATCACAACTAAGCCGAAGTTTGGGTAAGAAACGCTACGAGATCAATGCACGAGGTATGGAAGATATTCCATCTATATATCGAGCTTATGACAATTGCAGTTTTGATTTCCAGCGTGGGGAACTTGTCGAGAGTATCGAGGTGGCAAAGTTGATGGAAGCCGAAGATTTCTTATTTACTAAGGTTACGGTTGAGCGACCTTTGAGGTTGAAGTATAGCAATTGGAGCGATAAGATAACTGCCTTTATTCAGAACCCCAAGATCGGTCAAGGCGATAAGGATAAGATGTTAATTGTAGGTTCTGCACTGCAAGAGCTTGACGAGAGAGAAGAGCTATCGGATTGGGATTTTTTCAAATACTTACTTTTTACAAAGAAGTTAAAATTTGCCGCAGGATTCATCAAGAAGATACGTACGCTGTTGGGTGAAACAGATGAGAGTATGACAGAGGTGTATGAATCACCGCTTGATAAGAAGTCACCTTTCGTTGTAGACACCGATCTAAGAGATACGGAGAGTATTCCTTTTAAGGTAGATATTGAGAAGTACTTCAAGCGTGAGGTGTTGAAGTTCGCCCCCGATGCGTGGATGGATAGGAGTAAAGATAAGATTGGTTGTGAGTTTCCATTTACAAAGTTGTTTTATGTCTATAAGCCATTACGCAGCGTTGTGGATATTATTGCTGATATTATGAAGTTAGAGGATAGTATGGGCGATGCACTTAAAAATATTATGGAGGGATAAGGGATGAAAACATTTAGACAAATATTCTACATTACGTCGTCAATAACGATACTGTCATTATTGATTTATATATTTGGTAATGACGAGTCCAAGTATATCCGTATCTTTATGGGGTTATTTACAGGATCACTCTTGGGCTGTATAACGGCTACTATTAACTATCTGGGGGCACGCAAGAAGTTTTTTGATGATATATATAAAAATCTCATTCAAATAATGATTGATCTATATGGAGCAAAAACAATATCAAAAGATCTTGCTTTTGCTGACAATGTAGAATTAGACTATAATAAGATACAAAATCAGAAGGCTCATGTAGATGGGCTTTATAATCTTGCGATAAAGATTAGCAAAAAAGATGCTATTACAGAATTCACGGGTTATAAACCACTATTTGGTAAAAGTAAGGCTTTAAGTGTAGTGCTTACTCTTAAACAAGACTCATACTCAGGAGCGTTATTGCTTGAACAATCTACTAATAAGTTCTTGCAGAACTATATTCAGTTTCTTATCGATGCAACCCCTCGCTGTGTAGTTGTTGAAGGGAAAAGCGAATTGTTTAATATGAATAGTTATGATTACAATGACTACTATGAAAAGTATAGGGATAACGTACAAATTATTCAAATGCTAATAGACAATATAATTAATGGATTATCTACACTAATGGAGGAGTTGGATACATTACAAGATATTACTGATATTCGCTGGAGTAATGTGAGTAAAGCATTCAATAAGGTGGCACACTCCAATTCAGAGGAGACTAACCAATAATACCGTATAAAGAATGAATAAGTACGAAAAATATAAAGATAGTGGCGTTGCTTGGATTGGTGAGATTCCTGAGCATTGGGAAGCTGTAAATGTAAAACGCACTTTAAATACCCTTACTGACTTTACTGCGAATGGCTCCTTTGCAGATTTAGCTAAGAATGTTCACTACTTAGAATGTGGTTATTCTCGCTTAGTTCGTCTTACCGATTTACGCAATTCTTTGAATAATAATGGGATATACGTATCAAGAAAATCACACGAATATTTAGCAAAATCAGTTCTATATGGAGGCGAAATTTTACTTGCTAATGTTGGGGCTTATGCTGGATTGGCTTGCGTAATGCCGAGAGTGAAATATCCTGCTACGCTTGGTCCGAATATGTTTTTACTTAAATTTAAAAATAATATTGATAATCTATTTGCCCATTACTCTTTTGTTTCTAATTATTTATCAAAGCAACTAATAAATAAATCTATATCTTCAGCACAACCGAAACTAAACAAAGACAATGTTAAGGAGTGTCTTTTTATTCAGCCATCCATCATTGAACAAGTAAGGATTGTGGCGTATTTGGATTGGAAGTGTGGGGAGGTGGATAAGGTTGTGGCGGTGCGTGAGGAGCAGATTAAGTTGCTTGGGGAGTTGCGAACTTCTATTATCTCTCGTGCTGTAACCAAAGGACTGAACCCTGATGCACCTCTCAAAGATAGTGGTATCGCTTGGATTGGCTCTATCCCTGCACACTGGGATAGTTATAGGTTTAAATTCACCACTACTCAGATGACCGAAGCATCTAAAGATGCTAATAAAATAGGTTTAGAAAATATAGAAAGTGGAACAGGTGGCTTTATTGCATCTGACACAGTATTTGAGGGAAATGGTATTGGATTTATAGCAGGAGATATAGTGTATGGTAAGCTACGCCCATATTTGCAAAAAGTTTGGCTCGCAAGCGAAAAAGGGAATGCTGTAGGTGATTTCTTTGTTTATAGAACAAAAAGTAACTCTCAAAATAGATTTATTCAATATTTTATGTTGTCAGATTTATTTACGAAAGTTGCTGATGGAGCGACTTATGGTGCAAAAATGCCAAGAGTTGGAAGTGATTTTATAGCAAATTTTCCTATTAATTTACCCCCTATTGATGAACAACAAGCCATAGCCAACTACCTCGACAAAAAAACAGCAGAGATAGATAGCACCATAGCAAAGTACAAAGAGCAGGTAGCAAAACTAAAAGAGTATCGACAAGCCCTAATCACCGAGGTGGTGACAGGCAAGATAGATGTTAGAGATGTAGTAATCCCGAAAAACAATTAAGCGATGACAGCATTTGCAATCAACATAAACGATCTTCTCAACAAAAGCCGAGTGGAGTCGAGCAGAATCGAATTTAAGGAGGGGTGGAATCCCGATAAAATATATCGTACGATTTGTGCCTTT
>JBCQUZ010000097.1:0-7000 GCA_047173645.1 Rikenellaceae bacterium | reverse complement strand
CTGAAACTAACTTGAGAATGGTGTTGGTTGGGGTTGTATAACTCCAACTGGGAAATTGCATCCCAGCCGGAGTGTCTGACTCCTTAGTGAAATAGTGGTTGCTTATCCAAAATTCAGGTTAACAAGTGATTTGACGGGGGTGTAGCTCAGAGGTAGAGCACTGTCGGATCGAGGGTCGTTGGTTCGAATCCAACTCTGACGGCAATGCGACGTTGGGTAGCTCAGTGGATAGAGCGTCGACAAGAAGCAGTAAGTCGCTGGTTCGAACCCAGCCACCCCCACGTAGATTGTCAGCACGCCGTTTTGGGCTTACCCTTGTCGGGGGAGAGGTTTCGGCATCAATCCTATTTTTGGCAACCCCCCCCTGGCGTGTTTGGGATTCTTTTTGAGAGGGGAAATTGATGCAAAGACTGACTACGGAAAGACGTATTGGGATGTAGAGTAAAGAACATGTACAAACTCGCTTGGTGCAGCGAAGCCAGGAGCTGTAGGAATTGAATCCTACCATCCCTATCAGGGCCTTTATCACAATTGGTTAGTGAAGCGCGCTCATAACGCGAAGGTTATCGGTTCAAGTCCGGTAGGGCCCACAACATTTTTGTTAAATTAATATAGAAAGTTTATGAGGAAAGAATGGAATGATGTCAAGGAGTTTCACGAGAAGTTCGGGCATCCAGTAGCAACAACACCAGTAGCTATTGACAAGAAGCGAGCACTTAGCCGTGGCAAATGGATGAATGAGGAGGTTGCCGAGTTTTTGGTAGCTGATGACATCTATGAGCAAGCTGATGCTATGATCGATGTGATGTATTTCGCATTAGGGACAATGGTCGAGATGGGTCTTGAGCCAGACCAGTTGTTTGCCATCGTACAGGAGGCAAATATGTCGAAGTTGTGGCCAGATGGTAAACCGCACTACAATCCCAAAGATGGCAAAATCATGAAGCCAGAAGGCTGGGAAGATCCGAAGCCAAAGATTAAGGCGTATATTGACAATGTGATTGGCTACCAGCTTGCTAAAGCGTCGATTTTGGAGGCAATTGAGGATGAGGCTGTAGTTGCTTCGTCGTCTGACAACACCTGCCCGCTGTCACTAACAATCGACTGGAAAGGTGCGGAAGTTGGTGTGGACATAACACTACTGGTGGAAGGGGTAAATGAGGCTAAGATCCAAGATCTAACACTTGCTGTGGAGCGTGTTCCCAACGAGTCTTCTATGGTCGCGTTCACAGATGAGGAGCTGGATTCAGTAGAACTTGGTTTAAGTTCGTGGCTACAGGCCAATTTAGTTGGCTGTGAGGTGTCGGTTAATCTCCCTGATTAGACATGTATCGAATTTTAATAATTGGTTTTTTGTTGGCACCAGCAATGGGTCGAATCCCATGGACGCTGTAGGTCTCAAGATGCTGATGGACATTGCAGACAAGATGAGCAAGTAGCATCTTTAAGTTCCTAAAACCGGTTCTGGGTTACAGGTGAAACCACCCCCGCGAGTACAACAAAACCTTTAAGGCGGTGCAGTTTCCGGAGCTGCACATTTTGGAATCTTAGCTTATTTGGTAAAAGCGCATGGTTGAAGCCCATGAGATTGGAGTTCGAATCTCTGAGATTCCACAATGGCAGAGTTTATAATTACAACCTATATTGGTCTATCAGCACTAACATTGGTTAGCGTGCTGTTACAACTTTTGAAAGCATACCACCTCATTGGGATACAAGGTAGGCATATGTTTTATGTGACACTCATGCAATCTATATGCTGGGTAATAACAAACTTCTATTGTGGATGGGTATTATGGGGAGAATAGCGAAATTTAGTATAGTTGCATATTATCATTCCAGTTTGAAAATGTGCAAATCACTTAATAATCTTGTGACTATCAAGCAATTCAATTTGATAACATCAAGGTTAAAGTAAAATGGGCAAGCGTATCAACGCGGGTATAAGACCTTCCGAGGCATCCGCCCACTTAGGAAATTTAGCTCAGTCGGTTAGAGCACTACACTTTTAATGTAGGGGTCGGTGGTTCGAGTCCACCAATTTCCACAGTTGCTTAGCTATTATGGTTAAAAATGCGCTAAGAGAGCACGGACTATACCATTACACTCACGGTGCTCAGGTCTACTTATCACGCCACGCTGTACAGGCAAGAGGCAAGTAGGATAAGGCTACCTCAACTCAACTCGAAAGTGTTGAGTAAAACGCCTTAAATTGGTTTATGATGTAATGGTTAGCATACAACACTTTGACTGTTGTCGTTGCGGTTCGAATCCGCATAAACCAACCAACATTAATTTGAAATATTATGCCTATTTATTACAATGAGATTCCAGATCCATTGGATTCTGGTCACGTAGCGCGAACGCTTGCCCTTATTTCTGATAAGATCGGTCAAAGCATGTATCAGCAAGGAATTACCCCACAGCAAATGGCTGCTGATATGGAGATTAGTATCGACACTGTCGGTAAATATCTTAGTAGAGAGTATGATTTCTCAATACCCGAACTGTTCAAAATAGAGAAGTATCTGCAAATTAAAATCTTACTACAGGTAAAATAATATGAAAAATATATTTGCATTTCCCGACATTTCACACAACCTTCAGCTCTATTCTCAAACAGCAGCTAAATTATTGTTGAAGTATCGATGTCTTCACAAATACAATCTAACACCCAGCTCATCTCGTCATCGTCAACATAACCAGTGTTATAGCACTTCCAAACATCATGCAGCGCATCGATGGGGAGATAATATAAATATGCGAGGTAGACATCATACGCGGAGCAGCTGCTTCCGTCGCGCAATATTGCCGATCGTCAAAACGAATATGCAAATGCCTAATTATGAGCGAGAAACGTAAACCGTGTTACACAATCATTGCCAAAAAATCAGGGCAACGATCCAACAAGATCGAAATATATAATGCGTCAGATTTTGAACCCAAGAAATACATTGCGGGAAAAAATTCAGACAATTGTTTTCGACTAAGAGTTAATGGGCGATGGTTTCCAAAGGGCGAGCGTAAATTCTACTGGAAAACAGAAATTATGCAGTTATTATCTAAATCAATACAATTTTAATTATGAGCCATCATCTTCAATCATATTCTTTACACGACTTCTTCTTAACAGGGGGAGTTTGCAGAGTATATATACAGGCGTACAAAGATGTAACGCCACCTATACCAATATATCGAGACCCAAGTTTTCAATACGATACTTATCAGGACATTACAACAGAGTATGATTTTCTGTCGCAAGCCTGGGGTGGTTACAGACGGTTGGCCATTTGGCAATGGTGGTTAGATCATGAGCAATATGCATTTTGTGTGGACGATGAGGGTAGTGTGCTATTGCGCAAAGAGTCGGACTTATTTTGATAACAATTGACATCTGTACATCTTCATTTTTCAAACCAAATTCAAACTATGGAAAAATTTTGGGCATGGATAAACACTAGCAACCGCCTTCAGCATTTGGGGGTCGGTTTCGCTATTGGTATCACAACAGGACACATTGATGCAGCAGTTGTCGCAGGGGCAGCAGCTGAGTACAAAGATTGGTGCTACGCATCGAAACCAGGCGGCACATGGGGCTGGTTACAACAAGGGTCATTCGACTGGATTGATGTCGGTATGACCACAGCAGGAGGCGTTATTGGTGCTGGAATCCACCACGGTATCGCTTACTTAATAGGACGATAAAGATGGCAAAGAACAAGATTACAGAAGCCGACGTATTGGCTAATATGCAGGATGTGTTAGTGCGCACCGTAGGGGAGTTTGGTAAGCCGACGACCTATGTGACCGTTCGTATGAAGAATGGGTTTACGGTTCGCGAGTCAACCACATGTGTTGATCCTCGTAACTACAATGAGGAGATCGGCAAGCAGATCTGCCTTGATAGAATCAAGAACGAGGTCTACAAATTGCTGGGATATGAATTACAGTCCCAGAGGATCGTGGAACCCAAGACAGAAACGACTGTGAGGACGCTCACTACTGGTACACATGTATTGTGTGTAGATACGGGTGGTGCGTTGAGTTTGGGGGTGGTAGATGGCGTTTTGCTGCAACCTAAAGCGATACAGACAATGAAGCCACTTTGGATACAAGGTGTCGCTCAAGTGGAGTATGACATTGCTCACAGTGCCCTCACAACCGATGATCTGGTCAAGGGGAAGGTGTATGTTACGTTTGATGATGACAAGAACCCAATGTTTATACAAAAGCTATCCTCACATTGGTTTCCAGGACACTCCGTAATGTGGATGCTAACCAGTAAGCGCGAGTGGCAATGTTTTAATGTCTCTCGCTCATACACGATAGAAGGAGGAGCTTATCCAATTTTTCGTTGGCAAGTCCAATAATCGCCATGTAGTGCACAAATATTAAGTAGTGCACAAATTAGGTTCGGGGCAATTAGCGCGCAGGTTGAATCATTTTCATTGGCACTGGATCGCCTAACCAACCCACATTATCCCATCAGATTTCCAGCACATTGGAGATTTGATGGGATTTTTTCATTTTAACTATTATTTATAGCCCAAATATCAAAAAATGTTGTATATTTGTGGCATACAATTGACCGCAAATGTGCAGTCAAGATGTGAATCAGATAGTGTTTTGTGCACTAAATGCGTGTGATTTTCACATACATTGCTGAATTTAAACGACTTAGATGTCGTGCACTTAGATGCCCGCCATCTCCACAATAGTGGCTGATAACCAGCAACTTATGTAATTTACGCACATTATTACGCACTAATTTAGTCGTATGGTGTGCGTAATTTGTATTTTTACCTATAATAATATAGGTCTGTTATGACTCGATCTTACACAAACTGGACGCATAAAAAGAGGTGCACTAAATAAAATCATCATCTCAAAAGTCAAAGATAAAAGCGTGTATCTGGTACACACTTTCAGTACGCCGTAAAACAAAAGGAGCGCATCACTGCGCCCCTCGATTGTGTCATTCGTGCATTGCTGATAATCTACATCTTATCAACGTCGGTAGTGTGCGTCATCACACACACCTCAAAGGTAGCTATATTTGACTAATATGCGTCATAAACAACGATGTTTTTTGAAATATTCATAGCTACCATTGTGATATGCGTCGTTTTAGTTGTTGGAGAGATCTGGGTTGGCTGGTTTGAGAGTTGATTGATCTATCTCACTAAAATACAAATCATTAACAATATATTGTCTCATTATCTCTGCAAGATCTAATGCAATAGAGGCAAGATGATCGTCTACCATAAAACACTCCTTTCTAATGCAGTCAATAAAGCTCTCAGGTGTTTGCCTACGATGCAACTCAATGATCTGTTTAACTTGTCTTACAAGATCCAAACACATTACAATATCTGCGGGTGCTAATACTTGTGCCCTATCCAGATTGATCCATATATCTGTCTCTATAGCATCTTTGATTGGATCTTGCCAAAGGTCGATAGCTTGACTGCGAAATGTATTCCAGTCGATCGCTTCATTCTCCAACTTGAGGTATAGATCAACTAAGCCTCGCTTCTTATCAAACAATGGATCGTCCAGATCCTCTCTATAATCTGAAGATATGCACTGTGTCATAGCGTTCATATCCTTTCGACTAATTAAACCATCAATGAGCCAGATTTTGAATTCTGATTTAGCCATCTTATAGATAGCTTCATTCTCTGCTGTGTTACCTGTTGTTACGTTTGTCTGTGTCATAATATTTTGGGTGTTGTGCCCCCATTGCTGAGGGCTGTTAATGATTAGTAAACTGTGATAAGGTTCTCGATTTTGAACGAGCGGAACGCCTGAGCATCTACATCGAAGTAGCGGAGGGTTGAGGGGGTATCTTTGCCGTTGCCCTTGATTAAGTGGCTGACCTCTCGAAGTGTGCCCTTTGCGGTTCTCAATGTGCCGTCTACCTTTTCGTAGCTGAATTTTACGACCTCTGTTGCCATTCTGCGAGTGAGGCGGTAAATACTCCACGCCTTTGCCAAACATACGGCAAACGCCTTGCCTGTACTCTTTACGAGGCTGTGTGCCCTCTTAAATACCTTTGTTCTGAAATTTCCCATTGCTGTAATTATTATTAGTTGATATACTTCATTAGTTCGTCAATCTCTGCATCAGTAGCGAAATACTCGTTGTCTGTGTCATTGTTGTAGACTACCACCGCTGTAACATCTATCTGCTCAGAATCAAGCTCGCTGAAATACTGTGTACCTCTGTCGGTGCTACACTCGCAATCTCTGTAATCTGCGCTATACTCAACATCTACAAAGTAGATCAAGTTTCCCATCTCTACCTCAACCTCGTAGCTCATATTCTCGTCTGGTAGGTTCGACAAAATGTTGTTAGCGATTGTCGAGTAAGCTGTGTTTGATAGTTGTGTGTTCATAACCTTTAGTATTTGTTTTGTACTGCAAAGATAATGTATAATATTTACTTCTCCAAATAAAAACATAACTTTTTTCATTTGTTTTTCACGATAATAAATATTATAGCATTTGTTTTTGTTATTTTTCTGTTGTATATTTGCCCCACAACCAAATATTATACGTTATGAATTTAAGAATTAAAGAGATTTGTAAGGAAAAAGGGATACTACAAAAGGATCTTGCAGCATCACTCGGTGTTACGGATATTGCTCTACGAGCATCGTTAAAAGGTAATCCGACTATTGGAACACTCGAAAGAGTAGCCACCGCTTTAGGTGTGGAGATAACAGAGTTATTCGAGCAGTTCGCCAAAGATGGATCAGCAACCTGCCCCCATTGCGGTAAGCCTGTTACCATCAAACTCGAATAATGTTACTATTGCCTCGGTAATTTTGTTGAGGGAAAGCAAAATAATTGGCAAAAGATTTGCAAAGTATTCGTATTATTACTATATTTGCACTGTAATAAAAACGCAGAGCTATGAGTTATAAATCAATCAAAGATGTAATAACTATGCTGCAAGCCAACGGATTTGTGTTGAAAAGTCAAAAAGGTAGTCATAT
>JBCQUZ010000096.1:0-7079 GCA_047173645.1 Rikenellaceae bacterium | reverse complement strand
TGGATGATAAAAGCCAATGGCGGAGCCATTTGTGACCACGAGGTTGGAACAGGTAAAACGCTGATAATGAGCATTGCAGCGCACGAAATGAAGCGTCTGGGATTAGCGCATAAGCCTCTTATAATTGGGCTTAAAGCAAACATCTCTGAGATTGCTGAGTGTTACCGCACAGCATATCCCAATGCCAAAGTTTTGTATGCTCACGCCAAAGATTTCACACCCGAAAATCGAGTAAAATTCTTCAATAACATCAAGAATAACGACTGGGATTGCGTCATTATGTCGCACGACCAATTCGGTAAGATTCCACAATCGCCAGAGCTACAACAGCAGATTTTGCAAAAGGAGTTGGACTCGGTGGAGGAGAATTTGGAGGTGCTAAAACAGCGTGGCGCAGAGGTCTCAAAGGGTATGCTAAAGGGGCTACTTAAACGACAAAACAAACTCGAAGTGAAACTCAAAACTTTAGCGCACACTATCAGCGAGCGCACCGATGATGTGGTAGATTTCAAGCAGATGGGTATCGACCATATCTTTGTGGACGAGAGCCATCAGTTTAAGAACCTAATGTTTAACACCCGCCACGATAGAATTGCTGGCTTAGGTTCGCAGGATGGTAGCCAAAAGGCGATGAATATGTTATTTGCCATTCGCACCATACAGGAGCGCACTGGACGTGACTTGGGAGCAACGTTTCTCTCAGGAACGACAATATCTAACTCCTTGACAGAGCTATATTTACTATTCAAATATCTGCGACCAAAGGAGCTTGAGCGACAGAACATCAAGTGCTTCGATGCGTGGGCGGCAATCTTCGCCAAGAAAACCACCGACTTTGAGTTCTCGGTGACCAACAATATTGTCAATAAAGAGCGATTCCGCTACTTCATCAAAGTGCCTGAATTGGCGGCATTCTACAACGAGATTACCGACTACCGCACAGCCGAGGATGTTGGTGTGGATAGACCTGTGAAGAATGAGATTTTGCACAATATTCCACCATCGCCACAGCAAGAGGAGTTCATCGAGAAGTTAATGCGGTTTGCTCAAAATGGCGATGCCACGATATTGGGACGTGAAAAGTTATCGCCCACCGAAGAGAAGGCAAAGATGTTGATTGCCACCGATTATGCACGCAAGATGGCTCTCGATATGCGAATGATTGATGGTGATAGGTATGAAGATCACCCCAACAACAAAGCATCTCAATGTGCCGACAAAATCGCAGAGTACTACGCCAACTATCACGACCAAAAGGGGACGCAGTTCGTATTCTCTGACCTCGGCACATATAAGCCAGGCGAGTGGAATATCTACTCTGAGATTAAGCGTAAATTGGTGGAGGATTATGGTATCCCTGCTAATGAGGTTAGGTTTATTCAAGAGTGTAAAACTGAGAAGGCTCGCAAGTCAGTAATTGATGCTATGAACGAGGGTAAAATCCGAGTTTTGTTTGGCTCAACTTCGATGTTAGGTACAGGTGTTAATGCTCAAAAGAGAGCCGTTGCGGTGCATCATTTGGAGGCTCCGTGGCGACCAAGCGATCTGAGTCAACGCGATGGAAGAGCGGTAAGAAAAGGCAATGAGATTGCGAAGTATTTTGCTGGTAATAAGGTAGATGTGATTCTATATGCAGTCGAAAAATCACTGGATAGCTACAAGTTTAACCTACTCCATTGCAAGCAAACATTCATCTCGCAGCTAAAGAGTGGAGCGATGGGTGCAAGAACCATCGACGAGGGTTCAATGGACGAGAAGTCGGGAATGAACTTTTCGGAATATATGGCGATTCTATCGGGTAATACCGACCTACTTGACAAAGCGAAGTTGGATAAGCGAATAGCAGCATTAGAGGGTGAGCGCAAGTCGTTCAACAAGGATAGGGCAAGCTCCTCGAAAAAGTTGGATTACGCAGTGCAGACCGTCGAGAGTAACAACACAACTATCGCCAAGATGAGTAGCGATTATGGTAAATTCGTAGCTGCAGCACAGCGAGACAAAGATGGAAATATCATCAACGCAATCAGGTTAGATGGTCTCGCTACCACCGACATCAAGCGCATAGGTACAAAGTTGCAGGAGATAGCCAAGCGAACAGATACGCAGGGGACTTACGAGCCAATCGGAGAGTTGTATGGCTTTAAGTTGGTGGTAAAGACCGAGCGTAATTTAACCGCAAGTGGCGAGAAGAAAGAGAATCGTTTCTTTGTCGAGGGCGAGTACCGATACAGCTACAACAATGGTCAGATCGCAATGGCAGACACCAAAGTAGCAGCTGCGAATTTCATAAAGGCGTTGGAGAAGATACCTACAACCATCGAGCAGTACCGCAAGGGCAATGAACAGTATGAGCGAGACACCCCAATCCTCCGAGAGATTGTCTCTGGCGTATGGAAAAAGGAAGACGAGCTAAAGCAACTCAAAGCCGAGGCTGCATCGCTGGAGCGTAAAATCCAACTTTCACTCGCTCCTCCGAAAGATGGTGCGCAGCAACGAAACGAGGAGCACGAGGTGTTACAGAACCATCAGCCGCAGCAAATGCCACCGCCATCACAGAGCCAAGCAGCACCTCAAATCTTGGATAGCAACAAACGTGTAGTGTTTACACAAGTAACACTTCCATCGCAATCAAAGGGTATGAAATTATAAACCAGAAGAAGGGAGAATATCAAATTGTGCGATGTTCTCCCTTTACTTCTCCTATCAATAACCACAAAGATATGAGTGTGAGGTAATCTTACCTCAACCTAACCAATTTAACCTGAAAATAGATATAGTTTCTGCTTAAATTGCAGTCTCCATATTTTAGTTTTGCTATATAATAATCAATTTAATAACATCTTAATTCAAAGACTTTAATATCGTTTGCCCCATATGTATCATGAAGGGAGATTCTAATCTCACTTGTATTTATTGATTCAAAAGTGAGGGGAACGTACCGTCTAATATTATCCTCAATTTTTGCAACCTCTACCCATCTCCCATTTTGCATTGCTTCAACAGTAAATGATTTCACAAGTTCTGGTGGCACGCCTACAACTTGAGAGATATTACGTGATAGATTCTTATGCATCATCATTGGTCTTTTAACATTGGTGTCGAATTTTAGTTCTACTTTCGACAGTGATACTGAGTTGTCCCATTTTAGGTGTAATACAGCCTCTGTACCTCGACTCATCCAGTGATGATTCTCTCCACCTTCATCTCGGGCTACTCCATCGAATAGATTCTTAACATCTCCTGACTTTGTTGAACTGGCAGTAGTGATTGCCTTCTTTGCTAAATTATCAAGATCTGTGGCTGGGCGATAAGGAATATAATAATCTGCACGCAGTAGGCGCTCCTGAAGTTCGTTAATACTATTTTCATATATATCACGAGGTTCTACGTCATATTCTGTGCACATTGCGGCTGCAACTCCAGCAGCTTGCCCTACTGACATACAAGTTTCTATAATACGAGTTGAAGATAACGCAATGTGGGTGGCGCTTATATCACGTCCTGCAAATAGCAAATTGTCGATATTTTTTGAATATATACAACGATATGGGATCTGATATGGCCGATCGAATTTTGCGTGAAAATAACTTGCAGGAGCATCCTCGTTCAAAATTCCACCTGGCGCGTGCTCATCGAGTGACCATCCACCCCAAGCAACAGCATCTGTAAATTCTCTATAATTAACCAAATCGCTTTCACTTAGCATATAATCTCCTACCAAACGGCGTGACTCACGCTTTCCAGGAAGCGATCCAATCCATTCAATTGCTAAATTAGCCGCTTCGGGGTATTTACCTGAATTCTTAACATAGTCCCAGACTCCATAGATGTACGATAGCAACTCTACACTATTGTGTGGGCGATCTGCAATTATATCATAATCACTACCTAATTCGATCCACCAATAACCCTCTTTTAGAGTGCTAATTCTACGATCACCTTCGTTGTCACCTCCTTTAGGAGTATATTTTTTAGCATTTGCAGGAGGGTAAAACGGAATAGTACGACCCATATCACGCGTTACCATCATTATCGCCTCTCCCATTACCCAACCGTCAGGCTTATCTGGAGCATATGTCTCTCCAAACTCCTCTTTTCCTTCTCTACCTGTTCTGTATTCTGCACCAGCAGAAGCACCAACGGAGCCATCGCCAGTACAGTCAATAAATATATCAGCTTCAATTGTAACTTCGGTCTCAGTTGTCGACTGCCAACATACGACAGACTCAATTTTCCCTTTTCGACTATTAGCAAACATAGCCGAAGTGTTGAGTGCTAGTGTAATATTTGGCTCTTCTAAAACATAATTGAGCAGCACATGATCCCATGTGTGATATGATTCTTGGGGATTATATTTTCGATTGGCAATAAGAATTTCATCAGCAATACCACTGTTTCGCTCAAAGCGAGGACTATTAACTGTGACACGAATTTCGCTTGATGCATTACCACCCAATACAGGACGGTCATTTACAAGAAGTACTTCGGCTCCTTGGCGAGCTGCTGCCACTGCCGCTGCAATGCCTGACATTCCTCCACCTATAACTGCAACTTGACTTTTGATAGTCATTTTTCGTAAGGGTTGAATATTTTCACCTGTGCCTAAATAGAACCAATTATGGCTGTTTCTTCCCTGTTCATAACTGAGCGTATCTATTGCCGCAAACGATCTTGATATCGTACTAATACATACCAATGATATTATTATAATCCTACTAACCTTCATAATAAACTTATTTATATTTTGATTTTGTGTGATACAAAGGTAAATATACACAATGGAAATATTGTGTCTTAGAGTAAATTTAGTGTGACTTATAGACAATCTACAGCTATTTTTGTTGTCATTATTTGACTAACAACGTGACTTGATATTTATTATTGAACCACAGTCACATGTTATGAATTAGTAGCCACATATATAAAGATAAAATCAAACATCTTTGTATTGTTAAATAACAAAACCTAATACCATACTACAATGAAATTGGATAAACTAAGGCAATTAATAGGACTCATTATTATTATGCTCTTCTCAAATTGCACGACAATCCCGAATGTTGAGGAGATTAAAATAATATCAACGGATGGAGATATGACAACCGCTATTCGCAACGCTTTGGAGTCTGCCTCCTCGTCCAATGTAAAGATTGTCTTACAAAAGGATGGCATCTATAATGTGTCGCCAGAGTATGCCTATGAAGAGTATTGTTCTATCTCAAATCACAATAATGGTTCAAAGAAGATAATATTTCCATTAAAGGGGTTTGATAGAGTTGAGATTGAAGGTAATGGTTCCATAATAATGTGTGATGGTCGACTATTTCCATTCTTGTTTGAGGATTGCAATCATGTAACTGTCCGTGACTTAACAATAGATTGGGCGACTCCTTTTTTGTTTTATGGGGAAGTAATAGATTGCAATCAGAAGCAGGGCTGGTGTGAGATTAAGCCGCTATGCGACCCGAATAGTTGGAGTGTGAGCAAGGGTGGAATTACATTTCCTAACTCACATGGCTATAATTTTAAATCGTTAGGTGCAGCTCTTCCATTTGACCCAATAAATAAAAATGTTGTCAATGGAGCTGTAGATCACGATTATAGCGAGAAGGCTCATATTGAAAAACTCAGAAATGGCAATGTGCGTATATATGATAAAATGAGTGTATATCCACCAATTGGATCTACACTAAATGCAAAGGGGGATAAAACTCTTAATCGTTACGCTCCTGCATTTGATTTTAAAGGTTGCCGAGATATTACCATTGATAATGTTACCATTCATCATGCATTAGGCATGGGCTTTTTGTTTGAACGTTCCGAGGATATAAAGATATTAAATAGCAATATTATTCTTCCCGAGGGCTCTAATAGAGTTGTGTCAACGGTAGCCGATGCATCACATTTTGCTTCTTGTCGTGGAGATATACTTGTAGATAACTGCGTGTTTGAAAATATGTTAGATGATGGAGTTAATGTACATGGAGTATACCTTAAGGTAGTAGATATAATAGATGCTTATAGTGTAAATGTTGTACTCCAACATTATCAACAGCACGGTTTTAATTTCGCTGAAGCGGGAGATGAGATGTGGTTTATTCTGCAACCCTCTTCTTCTCGTCAGTTCGTAAATCGGGTACGTCGGGTTGACACTCTCAATGAAACCATTATGACTCTTACATTTGATAATCCAATTCCCTCAGAGTTGAAAAATGGAGATTGTGTAGAGAATAAGAGCTGGAACCCAACATTCACAATGCGTAATTCGGCAGTGCGTAATAACCGTGCAAGAGGAATTGTGCTTAAAACGCCTCTTAAGACTGTCATTGATGATAATACATTCTCGTCGATGATGTCTGCAATACTATTTCGTGGAGAGAGTTTAAACTGGTTCGAATCGGGTGCGGTTCAGGATGTATTAATTCAAAACAACTATATCCTAAATAGTGCTAATTGCGGGACAACACACGCTGCACTATATATTACTCCTCGCTTAGGTGCAACATACGATTCCACTGAATTATATGATCGCAATATTCGTTTTATCGACAATACGATTAACTCTTCTAATCCACGTGTAGTAATTGCAGATAGAGTTGAGAATTTACAAATTAGCGGCAATGAAATTATTATAAACAATGATGCAAAGGCCTATGAGCCAGAAGCACCGATGTTTGAGCTAATCAATTGCAAGGATGTTATCATTGAGAAAAACATATATTCTGGAGCCAAAATATACGCACCAGTTCTTGTTGAAGAGCAATCAAATAATGGATTAATAATACGAGATAATGTCAATATGAATTTACAACCTACAATATAATTAACTAACTAAAAAAAACAAAAGCATGAAAAACAAAACTTATTTAGCTCCACAAATTGATGTGGTAGAATTGCAAATCGAGGATGCTATCCTCAATCAAAGTACCCCCGATTCAGCCAATACTCTTGGCTTATTTGAGGACTCAGACTGGACATTAAACGATTAACAAATCAATTTAAAAACTAAAAAAATGAGAAATAATATTAAGATCGCAATTGCATTGTCAGCATGCGCAATTTTTGTAAGTTGTTCTAAA
>JBCQUZ010000095.1:0-7094 GCA_047173645.1 Rikenellaceae bacterium | reverse complement strand
AGTTTATCAAATTCGCTTCCATAGATGAAGTCTAACACCTTTTGCGCTGTGCCACGGAAATATTCCGTGAGGGCAATAGCAGCTTCGAGACTTTTGATGTCAATCGCCTCACGCCCTGCATCTCGATAGACCCAACGAATGAGTTGCATAAGCAAGCTAAATCGTGAAACGTAAATTTCCAACTTGCTATAAATACCCACCAATCGCTCATCAAACTCACCATTGCAGAGATCCGTATTACAACGTTGCCACTCATATAGACGAGCTTTTGCGTCGCTCGTGTAGGCGAGTGTTGTAGGTGTCGGATTACCATTATCGTCCATCGGGCACTCGATGCTAATTAGCTCCGTGATGATTGCCGACCACTGCGAACTGATTAGTGGCGACACCTCCTCCGTATTCCAATACTCCTTTTGCAATCTGCGTGGAATCAAAAAGAGGATACGATCCAAGAATCCATTACACCCTTTATCTCCCTTTGCGAGGTCTCGAAGCTGTAACAGCTGAATACTACCGATGACACTGATTAACGACCTGCGCACCGAGATTGAAGCTTCTGCGCTACGCCGATCAATAATAATTGGCTTCCCCGAAAAGTTAGACAACCAAAACTGCTCCTCCGAACCCTTTGAGTAGCGGTTGAAGTTATTGATCCACGACTTTAACTCATCGGAGTAGAGGCATATTCCACGTTTGTTCTGCTCGTGAATATATGCCAACCCCTCTGGCGTAACGTCCGACACAACGAACTTTTTGAGCTTAGGAGGATGCAATGGCTCTGCACCTCCCTGCTCATCTCTCTCCTTCTTGTTCATTGACAACATTTGCAGATACTCAGCATACTGCTCCTTATAGAGGCGGTTTTGAGCTGCATCAAAGTCAAAGAGTGGCGACATAGCAAAACTCATCGGGTGCGACTTATTTGTTCCAGCCTTGCCAACGATAGCGAGGTAGAAAATCAGACTCTCAGTCCAACCCTCCTTAACCTTGATATTGAAAGTTGCACCAATCGCCACCGCAGCAGCAAACATCATCGACCCAGCGATGAAATCGAGAGGATAGCCCAGCGAAGTGCTCGACTCACGTGCAATATCTTGGAACCGTTTAGGGAACAAATGCAGTGGAAAATCCGACCCATTCATCTCGTCGTGCTTCGCCATCACGGAGTTTATTACACTCTCGTGCGTTATTTTATTCTCTGCCATAGTTATCGCCCTCCCGTTTTGCGCCCTGCGAGTTCAAGGGCAAGTTCTGCATCTACTATGATTTTGCGACCTATCTGCGTTATTGCACGATTGATTACGCCACTCTTCTTGATGCGACTTGCGGTAGGTACAGAGCAACCGAATAGTGATGCGATCCCCGCGATCCCATATACGTGATTCTTCTTCGTTGTATCTACCACAACGGTTTGTTCTTGTGCTGTAGCCGCACTATTTTGGGCAGTGAGCTGCAAAAACTCCTCACCAGTCATCTGCCACAAGGGCTTGTTCCTTAGATTCTGAAAATCCATAAATATAAATTACAAAGTTTAACAAAATAGCCTTGCGCATAGGCTATAATTTTCGATTGTTCGAACTCGTCAAATGTAAAATAAGAAAATGGATTTCTTGTAAAATCGTAGTGAGCACCAGAGAAACTCCCTGATGCTCACTATTGTAAGATTTTATCGTAATTTACGATTCCGTAATGCAATCGTACGGAATTGTACGGAATCGTAGTAAATATGTTAAAATGGATAATTACGGAATGTCACGCGATACCAACCAAAATACTTATCTCTTCGAGATTTCTCGAAGTTCTGTCCGATTGATATTCTATAACGCTCTTCGAAGAAGACCTTAATTTTGGAATCTTTATTTCGCATAAAATATCTCTCCTCACTCAATCCTGTCATGAAAATTATTAGCTCCTTTAATTTGACCTTTCCATTGAGTTCATACTTCCATTGTAGGTCGTCGGATAGATAACCATCTTTGATAAGTAGCGTTTCGAGTTGTTGTAATTTTTCGTATGCTCCAAGAACAAATATAGTATCGGGATCAATGCTTTGTCGAGGTTGCTCCTCGACTGGTTCATCTGTGATAGTCTCAATAATTTTGACCTCTGGTTCTATTATTTCAACATCCTCGACCTCTATAGCTTCAACCTCTATCACTTGTAGTGGTTTTTCCTCTTCGACTTTCGCAGCCTCCACCTCTTTGGGTTTTATTATCTTCGCCTCTACACTATTATCTCGAACTTTGCTCAATCTCTTTTGAGCGTAGTTTACACCCTCTTCAAGTGCCATCATACCCACAATGAAAATTGCAAAAAGCACGATAGGGACAGTAAATAGAGCTACATTGCCAACGACACCATCACCACCAAGTCGCATAACTTGATCACGCATTGCAACGCCACACCATATAGCTGCAAATGATACAAAAATGTAGATTATAATTTGGATTTTTCTGTTATCTGTCATTCCCTGTTGTTACTTTATCTCTCAATCTATGACCATCATAATCGTTTCGCAAATTATGACGCAAATATAACCTTCCTTTGATTATGTCTGCACTATTTTTTACTTGATTACTCTATTTGTTCTCACTCTCAATCAAACTCGACAACTCTTGCTCAACCTCCTCGACAGTCGGTAGTGTAGATTTCAGATCATCTGGAATAGCCTTGCTCAATTCGTAATCGCTCACGCCAATCGGCTGATTATATCCCGATAGTGCATACTGAGCAACCACTTCGTCCTTACCTCGACATAGTAGCAGACCGATAGTTTTGTTATCATTCTCGCCTCGCAACTTATCATCTACTACATTTATATAGAAGTTGAGCTGACCTGCATATTCAGGTTTGAATGGTGTCGCCTTTAGCTCGATCACCACATAGGCGTGGAGGCGTATATTATATAGTATCAGATCTGCATAGAAGTCCGAATTGCCAATCTGAAAGTGTCGCTGACGTGCCACAAACGCAAATCCGCTCCCCATTTCTAAGAGGTACTTGGTTACGTGTGTCGCCAACTGAGACTCAACATCTCGCTCATCGGCACTCTCTTTTGCTCCTACTAAATCGAAGATATATGGATCTTTTAGCAGGTAGTTAGCAAGGTCGTTATGCACTGCAGGGAGGGTACTCTTGAAGTTATTCACCTTGCCCTCTCTGATCTGTCGATTATATAGATCGCTCTTGATTTGCGCCTTTAATGAGGTGCTGCTCCAACCACTTTCGAGAGATTGCTTCATATACCAATATCGCTGACCTAATGGGAGTTTACTATCCATCAAGACAATGTGCGATGCCCAATTTATAACTACAATCGGTGAGGTAACAAAACTCGTTTCTAATTGGGCAGGAAGCTCTTGCGCAATTAACGCAGGTAGGTTATCAACTATCGCACCCTCGATGTTCTGAACTGCATTTGCTATTTGGGCAGGAGGCTCTTGCCCAAATTCTGCCTCATTAATAAGTCGAACAGATGTGGTGGTCTCCTCGATAGATGCAAAGGTTGCGGTTCTGTCAATTTCTGTAATGCGTTCCACCATATCAGCGTTATACTGCTTGGCAAATTGACACATATATTTTAGGCTACGAGGTGAGTACCCCTTCTTCTCAGGGTACTCCATCTTCAGACGTTTCGAGATTTTGTCAATCACCTTTCCTCCCCAACCTAATTGACGTTGAAAATAGGAGATGATATACCCAACCCTCCAATAGTGCAGGAGTGTCTGGGCATTAGCTGCAACCACAACCTTAACCCCCGAATGTTCTATCTCTGAGCCGATAACGCTAATGAGCTTATCAAAATCCATCTGCTCTATATCTTGTTTTGCCATACTGTGCTTATTATTAAACTATACAAAGGTAGTTATTTTTGCGGTTATTTCGCTAAAACTGGTCAAACTTACTCATCTGCGATGCCTTGATCTTGTCGGCAATATCAATATACGGCTTCATCGCCTTGTAGTCGCTGTGCCCAGTCCACTTCATCACGACATCGGCAGGTATGCCTATCGAGAGTGCGTGGCAGATAAACGACCTGCGACCTGTATGCGTTCCAAGCAGTGCATATTTTGGCGTTACTGCTTCTATTCGCTCGTTGCCCACATAGTGAACCTCGTGGATTGGCTCGTCAATTCCTGCCAACTTTGCAAGCTCCTTGATATACTCATTATTTTTCTGATTTGTTATGACGGGCAACGCCTTATCTCCCTCAAAAGCAACATCTTTGTACTTTTCGAGCACCTCACGACTATACTTATTCAGCTCTATGCGGAGGGTGTCAGTAGTCTTGATTGTCGTAAATTCGATGTGGTTCTCCTTGATGTTACTCCTGCGCAAATTGAAGAGGTCGGAGTAGCGTAGACCTGTGCAAAAGTGCCGTATCGCTGAGATACACGTTAAGGCGATTGAGTTGCTTGGAGGCAAGAGAGCCGACACGCAAAATCATCTAAATACTGAGAAGGTTGCTGTCGAGCAAAAGGTGGTCTACACCTCAAATGAAGACGATGATTTGCCATTTTAACTAATAATAGGGTCGGCAAAAATAGGTCGGACTTTCCTGCCACGAGGGCAGAAAAGTCCGATTTTCCGTAATATGGGTACTGCTATTATTCTGAATACTCAACTTTTTGTAGTATATATCGAAAGTAAGGTGCAGGATAGTCGGGGTCGTTTTGCAGGGCGAAGTAGTATATCACTTGGTCGCCCTGTGATGATTGCTCGATAGTGTAAATTTCCTCCTCGCAGATGTCGCAAAATCCATCTTCGAGGTAGGTGGAGCAGTCAATGGTGAGGAGGTTTTCTTTGGGGTCGAAGGTGTAGATTGTTTGGCTATCCTTGTCTCCTTTGCCCCCTTTGTCTCTTTCGATTATGACTCCTTCGAGTCCAAAGAACCCCTCTTGCATAGGGCTGAAAATCCAATATAGACTATCATTTTCGATTGTTTGGTATAACTCCCATTGGTCGTTGCGGTAGATTTCGGAGTGGAGGAAGAGTCACTCTCCTTGTAATGTGATAGTTGTATTCATTATGTGGTTGCTTAAGGGAACGAAAAAGCACGGAAACTAATCAAATCCCCCAAGGTGCAACCACGCAACCTAAGATACCACAACTAGCCCCGTGCTAAAATTAACACGTGCTACTTGTGGTATCTACTGCTGAATCTATCTCAAATGTGGTTGCTTTTGGGGGGATCTAAGCAGTTTATATGTAATATGTTTTTTATACTTCTTCTATACTTTCCTGTTTATAATTTCCACAAAAGTAGCAAATATTTTTGAATATCTCCCAATTTTGCCAAATCTAATAATAGGATTAGGCGCATAGAGCGCACTATATTTTAAGGCTTATAGCTTGGTAATGTGACACATGAATATTTGAACTTATAGACAAACCGCATTAAGCCCAGTACTTTGCATCGTAAATAATGGCAAAATCAAGAATAGAGGGTGTTGTAACGAGTGCGCTCTATGCGCCTAATCCTATCTAATTATTCACAAACACAAAAAAAACGTAGCCGATGAAAAAAACAAATTTTCGTCGGCTACGTCGAATCTGAAATCTATTCTATTATGTACGAAAGGTTATACTAACTATTTTACATTACGCACCAATCTCACATAGTTGAAGCATCGCACACTACCCTCCGATGATTGACCACCCTCATATTTCGAGAAGAAACGCACTGCGCCAGCTCCGTGGCTATCGATTCCCTCGGGTGATACTGCACGACCAAACGATACGTACCACGCAAAGTAGAATGGTTGATTTTTGCGTGTCAGAGCCGATGTGCTCGTCCAAACATAGGGATAATCCTTATCTCCATTCTCATTGGTGATTGATGTGCTCTCGAACATTGGGTCTATCGCAGCACCTACCTTCGCAGGGTCTGTGGCACTTGGAGCGTAGTTATAATCGACAATTCCTTGCAGCTCCTTAACATTCGGAAGTCGCCAATCTTTGTAACCTGCCAACTCTGCATCTTCGGCATACTTGAGTGCCTTAATCCACTCCATACCCTCCTTGCTATCGACCTTTGCCCACATTAGACCCGATGCCTTATCGGTGATTGTGCCGTCGCCATTATCCACGAAGTTGTTTATGCCATACTCTGCGCCACGTACAGCTCTAACATATTTTGTTCCACGACCACCGACTTGTTGTCCGCCTTGACGAGCTTGTTGTTGTGGGCGTTGACCTCCTTGTTGAGCTTGCTGCGGTCGTTGTGGTCGTTGACCTTCAGCCATTTGTGTCGTGTCACGAGGTGGACGCTGACCACTTGTCATCTGTGTGGTGTCACGAGGTGGGCGTTGCTGTCCCCCTTGTTGTTGACCACCCTGTCCCCCTTGGCGAGCTTGTTGTGGGCGTTGTTGTGGACGCTCATCTACAGTACCATTATCATCGCCTGCGCCATATGCTTTGATGTGACCTGTGGCGTGGTTGACTCCAAAGGCGAGGGTACTTCCTCCCTGAACCGCTGCGCCAACATATCTATGACAACTCCAATATTGCTCATCCTTACCCACTCGCTGCTCATCTATGAGCTTAAAAAACTCGGTGTTAAGATATGGCCACCCTGCGCTAAAGTCGCTAATCGAATATAGCTCCTTAGCCGATGGTACTCGCCAATCCGAGTAGCCACCAAGTTCCAAACTCTCGCAATAATCCTGCGCTCCCTGCCAAGTAAAGCCCTGCTTTACGGGAATCATCTGCCACATCAACCCTGTGTTAAGGTCGGTAACTGTGCCATCGCCATTATCCTTGTAGCTCATCTTGGCACCTTTGAGATAGTGCGCATCTTGACCGTAGAGCGCATCGCCAGATTTGAGACCATTAACCACGACGCCCTCGCCATCATAGGTCAAAACTTGACCTGTCGCCACTTGCGGATAGGTGAGTTCTGATTTTGATTTGGCCAGTGTCGTAGTCGTGCATAATGCCATCGCCATAATAAGAGCGATACCGACATTTCGGCTACTCATATTTTTTTTGATTAGTTTCATTGTGTTTAGATTTAATGTTTGTTTTATCTTGAGCTATGCATATATAGAGTTGTAATTTTAGTGAAGGTTAAATCTAATAAGTAGCGCAAAAAA
>JBCQUZ010000016.1:0-37200 GCA_047173645.1 Rikenellaceae bacterium | reverse complement strand
CCGAGGGAGAAGATTTTTTGTTTGATGTAAAGTGTCATGGGGTGTCTCCTTTTTTTATGTTGGGGTTGTGGCCATGTTATGTAGCATAATCAATCACAATTTCATTTGATGTAGCCAAAACCGTGCCATTTTCACTGACTTGACAGGCAGTGGCATTGTCCCCGAGTTCAAGTTCGTTTGCCTCCACTTGTAAGCTGCCGTCTGCCATCAGTAGCGTATCCACAGGGTGCTCATTTACAAAAATTTGGCTACTGGCGGTGAACTGTGACCCGGAGAAATAATAGTAATCCCCCTCCAACCAGCAGTCCTCTATGGTGGGTGGCAACAGTCCCATGGTCATCTGGACGGGACGAATTTCCACTCCATCGGCGCAAAAGCCCTCTCCGTAGAGCATATCATATTGTAGTAATTCCAGCTGTTCTAAGTAGTCGTCCTCCCACTGGGCGGTCTGGTGCAGACGGGTGATAACCCCTCGATCCACATCCATCATGTCAAACACTTGGGCATAGAGCTGATAGGTATACAAATCCTTGTCTACCACATCCAAATCATAATTTGACCAGATGACATAGGAGGTCTGGGAATTATCCCCTGTGGTAAAATCCGAGGCCACAAAATCCAGCGATGGGATGTGGTCGCCGTAGAGAACCACAATGGTTGGCTCCTGCGTATTCTGGCAAGCCTCTAACAGCTCCGCAACAAAACAATCCATCTCATAGAGCTGATTGATGTAATATTCCAACTGGGTCTCCAGCTCTGTCTCGAAGGGGCTACTGGTCACTTGAATATCCAGTGGCTCGGTCAATTCCGTGGGGAAGGGGCCGTGACCTTGGACGCTGACCGCAAAGATAAAATCTGGCTCTTCGGTGGTGGTGAGCACTTGGGCAATCTCTCCTGTGAGACACTCGTCTTTAATCCAGCCCTGAGGGGTGGTGGTGGTATCCGCCATAAATTCACTGGAAATAAAGGTGTCAAAGCCTAGATTGGGATAGACCAAATTGCGGTGATAAAAGGTGGCTGTGTTGTTGTGCATGGCGGTGGTGTGGTAGCCCAAACTTTTCAGGTGATAGGCCACACTCTCACAGCTACGCTCCTGCAATACCGTCTCATAGGGGAATTCTCCCGTGCCGAAATAGTCCACGCTCATTCCAGTCAGTACCTCAAATTCCGTGTTGGCGGTGCCAGCCCCCACCACGGGGACGAAGAGGGCACCGCTGGAATAGTCCGCCATTAGCTGGGTGAAGGTAGGGATGGGATTTTCGCTGAAGGTGGTGTCACAGAGGAGACTCGGGTCAAAAAAGGACTCCAACTGTACCACAACCACATTGGGGGTTATCGTAGGGGTGGATTCCTCTACGGGTAGCTCCTCTAAAACCTCCTCCACCAACTCCTCTGAGTAGTCCTCGGGCTGGTCGATGCCACGCTCCATCACGCTTCGTGTGAAGCATGACACCACCCCGAACTGCTCATAGGCACTCTGCATATCGCTAATCCGTGACTCGAATAAATCTAAGGCGAAAAACAGTTGGGTCAGCCCCACCACAGATAGCAATAGAAGCCCTGCCACAATGCCCCCTACTTTTGGCAGTGGTGCCGTGGAGGGGCAACGGCGGTATATTTGCACCAGACCCACCACTACCACCACTAGGACACCCAAAAAGAGCAGAACCTGTGGCAGATTGGCGTAGGTCTTGATAAAGCTCAAATTGAAGTTCAGAATCAAAAGGTCGATAGCGGAAAATGGGGTGATGCGGTAGGACAGTACCACGAAATTCGTCACCCCTACTGCCAGCCACAGGATGGCAACGATGGCACGCACCAATGCCTTTCGGGTGAAAAACAGGCTGATGCTCAGGGTAAAGGCCAACAAAAGTAGGTTATATAGAAAAAATATGGGCTGATAGATTATGTGCTCCCAAAGGGAGACCACACTGGAGCGCCCCAGTAATTCGATCACCAAATCGAGCCCCAATGCTGTGGCGAAGATGGCAATTAGCTGGGGGCGGAGCTGTGGTTTTGTCTGTAATTTCTGTTCTTTTATCTCTGTCTGCATTGTCAATCACCTGAATTATTTCTCTAAATATTGTACTTGCCGCCAAAGGAGAAGATTTTTGTTTGATGTAGAGGATGTACAGTGTCATGGGTGTCTTCTTTTCTTTCTTTTGTTACAACCCTATTTGTAGAGCAAGGGTGGGATTAACTGTACATCACTGACACTGGCTCCACCAGCGTTGTTGAGTACAAAATGCTTCTCCATTAAAGTCAACACCTCTGGGGAGGTGGTGATGAAGGCACCATCGGTACGCAGGAGGCCAAACTGGGTCATGTCGTCGCTGATGAGCATGAAATAGCAAATATCATCTTGGTTTTCAGGTGCATAGTCCCAGTAAGTAAATTTTTGCAAATGCTCGTCATTGTCCCAAGTAATCAGCACTGACTGGGTGTCACGGGCGGTAAACTCCATACAGTCAATGGCGAAGGTGCCAGTGTAACGTTCGTTGTCGTGGAATACATAGTTGGTGCGCTCCCCTTCCATGGTGACGGTGGTTTCCTCCACTGCTATGCCATCCACATACACCGTGGCAGGAATGGTTTGGCTGATAGTGGATGAGAAAGAATATGTATTGAGAAATACTATCACGCACATGGCAAAACCGCAGAGGTAAAGTGCGTATTTTAGTTGTTTTTTCATGGTTGTTCTCTCTTTCTATGCTATCACCAGCGACCAGAGTCGGGGAACTGTAATCTAAGGTGTGCGGTCATAATGAATGCTGCTTCATTTTATAAAATAGTGCTCCAACAAAATTCCCTATGAGTGCAATCACACCATACCCAATGATATATACACTCGCTGTTGAATTGTAGAAAATGGATATAGTTGGTGCAAATAGAATTGCAACAATAATGGGATACATGAAATTAAATGAATTTTTAACCCCATATATAATTGCAGTCAGTAGGCATATCAGCGGTATTCCAAGTAACATAACAGCCATTGCACTACCCGTGTCCTTAATCACGATTGGGAGTAAATAAAAGGCCATTATATTGACCATCAGATACGGTATCATTGGTTTTAATTTCATTGAAAGTTCCTCCGCCTATACAAATAATCGTCCTATGTGCATCATTCTATCACAGCACCATCATAAAAGCTAGCCCCATCAGGAAATCCACTCCGTGCCTGTGGTCAGGGTGAAATTGCCATCGTTATCAAATACCACTTCGCAGTCCTGCACGCCGTAGGCACCCCGAGAACTACGGAATTTGTCCATATCAAAGGTAAAACCGTCGGCACTGGAATCTGTCTGGGCAAAGGTATAGAGTACGCCATTTTCAAAGCTGGCGAAGCCGTCGTCCACAATATCGCCACTTTCCACCAAGTCCTCAAAGGTGGATTGATACACGCTGTCAAACATCCCAGAATCGCAGGCAATCAGATAGGTCAGGGCTTCTTTTTCTGCGGTGGTTAGGTGGTTGGAGGTAGCTTGCAAATCCAGCGCAATTTTTTCTATATCGCTGTCCAAAGCGCTGTCCGCCTCTTGGAGATAGGCGAAGGCCGCCCGATAAGCGCCCAGAATGTCATTCCCTTGCTCCTCCACATTCACACCGTACACGTTGGCCATGCCACCAGGGTAGGTCTCCTGCAACATACCGTCCCATCGAATTTCAACGGTGTCGCCCACAGATAAATCTTCTGGTAACTCCAAATCCCCCGTATGCACAGAGCTGAGCCCCACGGTGTCGCCCACCACCATCAGGCCGTAGTCCATGGCCACCACAATGGCGGTCTCCTCTATAAAGGAAATCCGTGGGGAGCAGAGGAACCACTGGTTTCCAACCTGTATCGCCACTTCATCATCGACCAACACATACGCAAGATTATCGCCAAAATTACATTCTCCGTCTTGGTCTGGGTAATCGTCAATTTTGGTGGTGTGGCCATCTGGATCTATGTCCCCTAAATCCATTGTCTCTCCGCCTTTGAAGTAAACCGAGCCGTCCACCATAAGGGCTGCAGGGTAATCGGTGCTGACAGTGACTCTTTCCAGTGACCCAAAGCTGTCACTACAGGCTGCAAGAGTGGCTGTCATGGCCAGAGATAGCAAAATCGCAAGTAGTTTTTTCATTGAAAATTCCTCCCTAAATAGGTTGATACCTATTTAGACGCAGAAATTGGGGAAATGTTCCCATAAACTTTGAAAAAAACACCCCCGAACTGTGACTGGTTCGGGGGTGTTGCCTTATAAATAGAGCTGGACTCTCACAAAGTCGCCGTCGATATACAACTTCAGACTGCCGTTTTGCAGCTGCATCAGACTTTGGGCGATGTTTAGTCCCAGACCTGAGCCCTCGGTGGTGCGGGAGGACTCCCCACGGACGAAGCGCTCCATCAGCTCCTCGGCGGTGAGGTTCAGAGGCTGGGCTGAGATATTTTTAATGGCGATCTCAGGACGATTACCCTCTGTCACCGTCACATACACCCGTGTGGATGGCATGGCGTATTTGCACACGTTGGACAGGAGATTGTCTAGTACCCTCCACAGCAATTTTCCATCAGCCTGAGCGGTGCAACTTTCTGGGAACGTGGTCATTACGGTCAAGTTTTGGGCTTCAAATCGGGCGACATACTCCCCCAGAGCCTGCTCCACCACCTCCACCAAATCGGTGTCCTCCAGATTCACATTTAGGTTGCCCGTAGAGGCTTTGGAGGCCTCCACCAAATCCTCCACCAGCTTTTTCATTTTCATGGACTGACGCTGGAGTAGATCCAAATACTCCCTGTGCTGCTCCTCTGTGTGCTCCCCTTGAAGGAGCTCCACGCAGGTAACGATGGAGGTGAGGGGGGTCTTGATGTCGTGGGAGACGTTGGTGATCAGCTCGGTTTTCATCCGCTGGGATTTTAGCTTTTCGTCCACGGCAAGGCCGATGCCGTCCCCGATGGTGTTTAAGGTTTCACCGTACTTTTTGCAGTCCAAGTACATTCTACTGGTGTCGATTTTCTCACTGAGCTTGCCATTTGCCAGTTTTTCTGCCCCAGTTTGGAGTAGCTTCATCTGCCATGCCAGAGCGCAGAGGGCAACCACCATCAGCAGATTATAAAAGGCGAAAATCATCCATGGAAAAAAGCCAGCCATAGACCACATCCCCAAAAAGCCATTGACGGCAAAGATAGCTAAGCTAATGATTACAGTCCGCCAGATGATGGGCAGGGCGCACAGCCCTTTTTTTATGCTGCGGCATACCCAGCCTATGATGGTATTGCGCCAAAAGGTGTGGGTTTTCACTCGCACAGCCATAGTCTCCACGGTTTTGAGCACCAAATCCCCAAAGACCAGAGCACAAGCGGAGGCGATGGCAACCATGCCCACCACATAGGCGATGTCGCTCTGCTGTTGCCAGCCACTATAACTACAGGCAAATGTAAAATATGCGGCGGCACCACCCAATAGAGTGACCGATACCACCCACAAGTCTGTGGGAATTTTCTCCAATGTTCCCTGAGTGACCCCCTCTTTCCCCTTGCGGTGACCTGCGGTGGCGATGATGAGCCCTAAGCCAACCAGTAAGAGAAAACTGCTAACGCCAAAGACCACCCAAATGTCGGGAAACAGGCTCCGCATTTGATAGTACATCACCTCTTGCCCAGCAAATTCGTCGTTCACCGTGGTGGGGCTCTGGAGGGCACCCTCTATGGTGTAATTGCCGTATTCCCGGGTTTCCATCGGCCAATACTGCCTATCACCAAAGGTATCCAGTAGCACAGTTCCTGTGGCATTTTCTGTGATGCGGATGTTGAAGTTGGTCTCCTCTACACTGGCAGTGGTTTCAAATTCAGCCAAGACTTCTGTTAAATATTGGTCGATAATCAGCTCTGATTCTGAGGTCTCAAACTCCAATGGTTCCTCCGTGAAAATGATTACCTCATCAGAATATTCCATACCAGAGCCTTCTGTGATGGTCAATGCATCATTAGAAGCCGCCGTCTCCTCTGCCCATCTCTTTTCATTGTCCAACCGTACATTATAGCTCCATAGAGTGCTACCTGCTAGGCTGTTATAAGAGTCTGTGCCGTAATATTGCTCGTTGGTGAAAGTGCCGTTGTCGTAGCCAATGAGTAACACCGCACCCGACACGATAGACGCAATGAGCGCCAGCAGTGTGATGATGTAAACGGGGATTTTCACCCCGTAGGATTGCTTCCAAGTCATAATTTTCCCTCCAATTTCTCTAATTTGTACCCCTGACCCCAGACTACTTTTAAGTATCTAGGCTCAGAGGGATTGACCTCTAGCTTTTCTCTCAAATGACGAATATGTACCGCCACCGAACCCTCTGCACCCATGGGGGACTGTCCCCAGACGGCGGTGTAGAGCGCCTTGGAGTTGTAGACCTTGTTGGGATTTTCCATCAAAAACTTCAAGATGCTGTACTCGGTGGGGGTCACGTTGACCTCCTCCCCACGGAGGGTGACGGTCTTGGCTTCATCGTCCAAGGCAATTTCTCCCACGGTCAAGCTCCCCTCTTTAGGGGCGGTCATACCCCCCAGCTGGGCATAACGCCGCAGGTGGGACTTCACCCGAGCCATCACCTCGGCGGGGCGGTAGGGCTTGGTGATGTAATCATCCGCACCCATGTTGAGCCCCAGAATCAGGTCGGTGTCCTCGCTCTTGGCGGTGAGCATAATGACTGGAGCGTTGGAAAATCCCCTGAGCTTGGCAGTGGCGCTAAGACCGTCCATCTTGGGCATCATAATGTCCATCAATATGAGATGGATGTCTTGGGTTTGCAAAATATCCAAGGCCTCCAGCCCATTGCTGGCAGTGGAAATGAGATAGCCTTCGCTTCGGAGATACATCCCCAACGTGGTGGCAATGTCGGTATCGTCGTCGCAGATTAAAATGTGGTACATGGTTTCACCTCTCGTATGTCGTGTTTGTATCTTAGCACAGGGCACCCTTAAAAAGATAGGGGGTGGAAGTTTAAGACTTTCTTAATGTGAGTCCGACAAATCAAGCAAGAGGTAACTCATGTGACCCTCGATAAGTCGTAAGCATTCGGGTGTTGCTATAAAAACTTTTAGGCTATTGGAAAAAGCCACGGCAAAAAATGCCGTGGCTCGAGATGGTTCCGCTTATGACTTATCCTGCTCCAATAATGAGGAGACATCGTCATTTAGTATGTATATCCCCTCATAAGGGAGCTCCAGATAAAAGGCACCCCCCTGCTCATAGATAAAATATCTGTACTGCCAATCATTTGTATCTACCGTGATTTTATAGTAAGGCCTCACACTTGGATTATCATCTAATGATAGTTTCCTTGTTGGCTCTGCCATTTTTAGGTGTACTAAAATACCTCCAAGGCAAAGCTCTGATAATTCGATGGGGGCATTGTCGTATTCCACACTGAAGGAGGTAATATCCATTACATCTGCACAAACGACTGCACGAGCCAAAGGGAACATGCTGTTGAGACATAGAGCTATCCCAAGGACAAGCACAATAAAAGCGGCCAGACAACTATACGCTATTTTTTTCCTCATTGTTTTCTTCCTCTTATGAGCAAGGTACCGCCATTGATGAGGATGGACAGCGCCACCAGTAGCCAAAGCACTTTGGTAACTCCAACGCAGTCCATAAGCGCACCCCAATCCTCGCATACCACCCAGTCCATATACTGCTGGTTAAAGCCACAGACGGTGAGGGCGGTGGCTGAGAGACTGATAAACCGAAAAAGCTCTGGATTTTTCCCTTTCACCACACAGCCCCAGTTACAAAATGCTGTGATAATTGCGATGATACCAAAAAACAACCACATAAGTTAATCCTTTCGCCACTCCAAAATATCCCCCGGCTGACAGTCCAGAACCTCGCAAATGGCTTCCAGTGTGGAAAAGCGCACCGCCTTGGCCTTTTGATTTTTCAGGATAGATAGGTTGGCAGGGGTGATGCCAATTTTCTCCGCCAGCTCTCCTGCTCCGATTTTCCGCCGTGCCATCATCACGTCTAAGTTGACTACGATTGCCATATTGCAGCCCCCCTTACACGGTGAAGTCCAGTTCATTCTTCATGAGAATGGCCTGTTCAAATACGTTTTTGATGATGCGGATGATGAGCGCCATGAAACCAGCTGCCACGGTGATGATGACAAAAGAGGGATAAGTGGGGACACCCACCACACACACCACAGCCACCATCACACAGCACCAACTACTGCGACGGAGATAGGCGATGTTTTTGGGGATAAACACCTGCCTATCCTCTAAATTACCAAGGAGCCGATACAAACTATAGAGTAAAACATAGCCAGGGAGACTGCAAATATAGAGGGTTCCCATAAATACAACTCCCTCACCCAGACCGATTCCATATTGCCCCAATAGGCGACTAGATAGGAATACCGTCACATCCCGTGCGAAAATATCTAGCGCCACCAACGCCACTGCAAAGAGCATCACCATGACACGGCTGAGCCTCATACTGCTTTTATGTGACCAGTTGATTGATTTCATAAGCTACCTCCGAAATTTATCGTTTTTCGATATATTCAAAATAACACGAGGCGAGTTGTTTGTCAAGAACTATTTATCGCTTTTCGATATTTAGAATGAGGTGAAGTTTCATGTAGCTTGCAAATCTTTCGTTAACAGGGACTTCAATAAAAAGCAAGAGGCTAGATATTCTCTCAGAATTCGACTATACTAACAGTTAGGAGGAATACACATGACCCATGCACAGACAGTAAATCAACAATATTTAAGCGACTATGAAGTTCATCTCTATCAAGAAGAACGCAGTCAAAACACCATCCAAAAATATCTGAGAGATGTCAAAAAACTTCTGAATTTCCTAGACGACAATCAGATAACAAAAACACAGGTACTTGCTTTCAAAGAGACCTTGCTATTGGAGTATGCACCTAGCAGTGTCAATTCCATGCTGGCGGCCATCAATGGGTTCCTCGATTGGCTGGCCTTACCACTATGCAAAGTCAAACCCCTAAAAATTCAGCGCAATATCTTTGCTCACCCCGAAAAGGAATTGAGTCAGAAGGAATATGAACGCCTCATTCAAACGGCGGAACAACAGAAAAACAAAAAGCTATCCCTATTGATACAAACCATTTGTGCCACAGGGATTCGAGTGTCAGAATTACAACATATCACAGTGTCTGCACTCCATACAGGTCGTGCCACTGTTCACTGCAAAGGAAAAAATCGCATAATCTTCTTGCCGAAAGAACTCTGTAAAACATTAAAATCATATTGCAGAGAGATAGGGGTACATAGAGGGTCGGTGTTTGTCACCAAATCTGGAAAACCACTGGATCGCTCAAATATTTGGAAAATGATGAAGCAATTATGTGCCGTGGCTAAGGTTGCACACAGCAAGGTGTTTCCCCATAACCTGCGACACCTGTTTGCACGCACCTACTACAAAATAGAAAAAGACATCAGCCGTCTGGCTGACATCTTAGGACATAGTAGCATTAACACCACCCGTATTTACACCATGGAAACAGGCACCAAACATATACAACAGCTGGAGCGTATGAAATTACTTTATGGAAATTTATAAAACCACATAACCTTCATTACGTGGTGAAATAATCAAAAAACAGTGTTTCTTGCATTTCCACTATAACACCTTTGAGGAAAAATTTCAAGTCTTGCTGTAGGTCGCTCCATTTTTTATTATTTGAGAAGCACAAATAGACCGATTTTTGTTTTTCCAAAAATCGGTCTGGTGAGATTGCGCTTTTTTACTTGTCAGTATAGTTTTATTCGATGCAGTGATATCGGATGGGTATAGTTGATAACCCTACTTACCACATAATGAAGGTTATGTGGTAATCCGAGAAAGGTATTGTTATGCTTACATACGAACAAGTGCTAGAAGAATTTGAAGCATATTTAGCGGAAGATGATATGTGCGAGGTGAAATCAGCTGATGAGGGCTATATTGTCATGCTCATCGAAGATGTAGCTGCAGGCCCATTTGAATCTACACTGTGCCAGACTCCTGATCAGCTTCAGCAAATTTTAGAGGAGTATCGTTACAATTTTGAAGAATATAAATCAATGATGTAAATCAAAGGCGAGCACCACGGGAATATCCGTAGTGCTCGCTTTTTTACTCAGCATGAAATCAATCGCACATATCATCAGGGAAATTTATGGCCACAATAAAGCCGATAGCAATTTTCTTCCCACACTGTAATACCAGCTCATGCCACACAGTATCAATTTTTTTCACCCTACCCACCATTGTTACATATTCCCCACCTTCTTTAAGGGAATCAGAAACGAAATAAGTAATAGTCACTTCGGGCTGCTCATCCAACCTACTTTCGATTATATTAAGCGTCCGCTCAATCTCGGCAATAGCATCCTCTGATAACTCTACCCTTGCTTGGGTGGTGCGAGCCACTTCTTTTGCGCCCTCTGCGTGTCCTGCTAACGCAGAAAATGGGGCAAATTGCGCCGCCCTATCCCAGAGTGACATGGGTGGGCGCACTGTGGGCCTTGGGTGGGGAGCGTGAAGTATTCCTGCGTACTTTTGGTCTATCATGCCTTGTGTCCTCCAATCTGACGATTTCTGTCCATAGCCGTGGCACCCTCTAACAAACTGCTCCCTCGCAGGATTGCATTCTTGCCGTACTTCATTTGAATTTTCTGAATGGCGGTTTGCTTGCGCTCCTCGTGGGCTTCTCTCGCTTCACGAGCCTGCTTTTTGTCCAACAAGCCAAAGAGGTCGGTTTGCTCATACTCTACCTGTTGGGCGGCCTCCTCTGGTGTTACAAGCCCACCCACGCCTAAATTGATGCGCCGCACAAGTAGTTTGGGATTGACTACGGAGTCATATAGTTCCAGCACTGATTTGGTGATGATACTGGTCAGATGGGTGTGACGATCCAGCTTCACGGCACCTTGGCTATGCTTGGGCACCCTGCGCCCATAGCTGTCTGTGGTGACTGGGCCACGATAATCTGTGGTAGTCAAGCTGTCACGGTCATAGCCGATATAGAGGGTGATTTGGTTGGTCATAAATCCCTTCGTCATTAAATCTAGCGCCAAGCGGTCGGCCATTTCCCCAGCAACAATACGGGCGGTCTCTACCTTGTAGGCACAGTGAAGCACCTGCCCTGATGCCAGACTTTTGGTGCGAGGCCGATACTCTTTCACATGACGCATCTGGCAGGACTCCCATCCCCATGCGTGGTCAATCAATAGCTCTGCATTGATGCCAAACATAGAGTATAGAAGCTTTTCATTGTAATATTCGTTTGCCATCCCTATGGAGCAAAGTGCCACATCCCCCATGGTGTATAGTCCTTTGGCCGCTAGACGCTTTGCATAGCCACGACCCACCCGCCAGAAGTCTGTGATGGGTTGATAGCTCCACAGCTGATTGCGATAACTGTCCTCATCCAGTCTGGCGATACGAACTCCATCTGTATCAGGAGGCGTTTTCTTAGCCATAATATCCATCGCAACTTTGGCTAGATAGAGGTTTGTGCCAAGTCCAGCTGTGGCAGTCACCCCCGTGGTAGTATACACCTCTTGTATCAGCGTCTTGGCCAACTGGTGCGCCGTCATGTGGTAGGTATCTAAATAGGGAGTAACATCCATAAATACCTCGTCGATGGAATAAACATGGATGTCTTGGGCTGAGATGTATTTGAGGTAACAGCCATAGACTCGATTGCTATAATCCAAATAATGCGCCATTCTAGGCGGTGCCACGATATAGCCAAGAGCCATTGTTGGATTATCGGTCAGGGTGATGCTATCGGTAGCCTCGCCCTCTAATCTTCTCGTAGGCGATTGTTGTTGTCGCTGTGCATTAACCTCAGCCACCCTTTGGACAACCTCGAATAATCTGGCTCGGCCCGAGATGCCGTAGGCCTTGAGACTGGGGGTCACGGCAAGACAGATGGTTTTTTCCGTGCGAGACAAATCGGCCACCACAAGATTGGTGGTGAGAGGGTCCAATTTGCGTTCAAGACATTCTACCGAAGCATAAAATGACTTTAGATCAATACAAAGATAAGTGCGCTGAAGCATGAAACCCCTCCCTTATAATAGAACGTGTGTTCTATTATAAGGGAGGGGTTTGGGTTTTGCAATAGGTAAATTGAATTTTCAGCTTGGGAAATTGCACCAGCTATCTGATGAAGTCTTTAATACTCTTTTCTACAAACGAGTTCCGTATATTAGGATCAAATAGTTGCCGATATGCCCACTGGTTTTTGCGGAAGTTGGGGACATAATCGAGGGTCTCACCACCCTCTATATGGAGGTGTTCCCACAGCCCATTTTGATGTTGGCAATAGATGCGGTGGTCAATGCAGATACTCATATCACCCACGGTGACGAGGGTAATGGGTGTAGATTTCTCCTTCAGCCAGATTGCTAGTTGGTGAGAGGGTACTGCTCTATACTCGATACCACGCTGCTGAAGGGCATTCTCAAAATCACAAACCAGTCGCTCCAATAGCCAGAGCCGTTCATCTTGAGGCTCCACCGTATCTACCAATGTCATGGAGTTACTTTGAAGGAATTTTTGAAACTCCATCTTGCCCCGTCGATGCCACCATGATGATGTGGGGTGGTCGGTAACATAGATGTTGGGTGCTGTCTCGCCAAAGGCTTGATAGGCCTTTCGTGAGAGGAACACCACCATTTTAGGCTGTAAAATGGCTAGAATTTGCTGGAAAATCGCTTTAGAATTCTGCTGATTTTCCTCTGTATTTTCCACGGTTGCCCCAGCCTCCAGACTTGGCTTCTGGTAGTAATTGCAGAAGGCCACATGGGTCATGGCGTGTGTTTGGGTTGCGCTAGAAGTTCCAACCTCTATAATTGACTTCATGGGATTGGAAAACATGGTGTAAGACTTGCTATTCTCGTGAAATGCAAAGTTCTTAACCACACCTCTGGTATTAAACCAGTGACGATAGTGCTGATGTTCATTTCCAAGAGGGGCGAACAGCGCCTCTGTGGATGTGTGATACCATTGGGCTAAATCACCCACGTCCTCGCCCTTTACATAGTGGCTTTCGCCCACCAATAGCACCTTGTTTTCTTGATAATTCCGCCCTACAAAGGGCAGGTATTCTGGGTGCAACTTGAAATGTGGGATGGTCTCTAGTTGAGCGTCATAGCTGGTGTCCAATAGGGGGTATTCGTCCACATCTTCCGTTGCACCACGGTAGAGCAACATCTCCACACAATGAGCCTTCGGGAACAGATAGGCTACCTTTTTGAAGTGCTCTACCAGTTCCTCAGAGAGCATAGACAGAAGATGTTCTGGCAGGGGTAGTCTGCGATAAGCCAGATTAGCCGCCAGCGATGCTTCTTCATAGGTGGCACCCAAGGTGATGAACAGCTGATGCACCCCATCACGGAACACAGGGGAATGGCAATCCATCACAGATTGGAAGGTGGTGTCATGGATTGTAGACATGGAGTAACCCGTCCAACGGAGAGTCTTCCCAAAGTTCACTGGGCGTGTAGGAGTTTCTTTGATGTATCGGGTGGCTGTGATGATGGGCACAACGGCAATCCGGCCGATGTAAAAGGTAATGGAACCACTTTCTTTCGGTGCCATTTGGGGTAACTGCTCTTGGAGCATGGCAACTACTATAGCTAAATGACAGGCAGGAATATCCACATGGAGCATTTGTGCTGAGGTATCCTCCACAGTCGCAGGGGGAAAGATATCCCAGAAGGTTTCGGCTGGAATGTTGTGACCATCCCCCTCCATTGGCTGTCCACAGGCACAGGAGCGTGGGGGTAAATCAAACCCATCTGCGCTCTCATCTGCCAAAACAGTCCGCTTACAATGAGGGCAGTGGTAATGGGCAGGCAGTGGATTGCAACGTACCAACCCCATCACATAAAAGAATACGCAGGAGGCCGTGGAGCCACGTAGCCAATAAGGGATGTTATGGTCTTTGAGGTGGCGCAACACATGGGCAAATGCAAGGATTTCCTCCTGACGGTGGTACCGCTCTGCTTGGACTAATTCCTGCTCCACACGCTCTTGGATGAAGGCAGGAATAGGCTGATAGCGCTCGTTGAGGGCATCGTAGATTGTTTCGTGAAGCAAGTTCATGGCAGGTCACTCCTTTTTACAGCTTGCATCCGTTGTGTAAATCTTCCTCTGTTAAAATGCGCCCATCAGAGCATTGCGCCTTGGGCATATTTAAGATCTCTTTGATTGGGTCCCAGAAGGCACCTTCCTCGATTTCAGTCACATGGTCGGGCAAAATGATGCTGTTTTTTGTCCCGATATAATTGAAGAGAATGCCGCCCACGATAACTAGCCCATCTGCATCCGCTAGACCGTAGCAATTTTTGAATGCCCAAAATACAATGCGCTCCACGCCATCGGGGATGTTAATACTCTTTAGATTTTCACACTCGAAGAATGCTTGTCCACGGATTACACGCAAGCTCTCAGGTAAAATCACTCTGCTTAGCGAATAGCACTGATAAAATGCCGATACACCAATTTCGTAGACACCCTCTGGGACTGCAACAATGCCACCATCTCCAATATAGTCGTAGAGCACGCCCCCAACGATGACAAAGCCCTGTTCATCAGCTAAGCCATGACAGCCATAAAAGGCGCTGGGGCCAATCTCAGTCACGCTGGGAGGAATGATAACCTTAGTAAGAAGGGAGCACTCACTGAACACCCAACCATCAATTTTAGTAACAGGTAGACCTTCAATGACCGCAGGGATTTCCACCTCTGTGCAACCGTCGCAAGATTTATACTTGGTGATGGTAATGCTGTGGGATGTCTTTCTATATCTCAACGTATTTTTATAATAGCCCATTGTTGCCTCCCCTTATCTTGATACGAACGTCCTATTATAATGAGTATACCAAATAAGATGGACAGTGAATGGGGTTTTGATGCTGATTTAAGAGATATTTTAAGATAAGTGTATCAATTTTTTAGCCAAAAGGCAAGGAAATATGCTGTAAGATGTTAGGATTATTACCTTGTGGTTTCACCAACGAAGGCGTATAATACTTACAAGAACCCCATTCAGTGTCCTTCTTGATGTGATACAATATAGGCAAAAGGGAGTGTTCTTCTATGATTGATTACCACGCCAGCAAAGGCTTTCGCCTTATCCACATGTATGAGCTACTAAATAAGGGTGAGGTGTTATCCAAGGAGCAGCTCGTCCAAAAGTTCTCCATCACGGAAAAAACCTTCCAACGAGATATTGACGACTTGCGCACATACCTTTCTAGCACCCACTTTGACGAGGGTGAGGTTGCCATCAAATATGACCGCATCAGAGGCGGCTATTATTTGGTGCGTATGGAGCGAGAATGGCTGACAAATCAAGAGGTATTGGCCATCTGTAAAATCTTATTGGAGAGCCGTGCTTTTTGCAAGGAGGAGCTACACCCCCTTGTCGAAAAGTTATTGGCACAGGCCAGTCCCGATGCACGCCACGAGGTGGAAGATATTATCCGCAGTGAGAAGTTCCACTACGTTCCACTGCAACATGGGCAGGCTATCATCGAGACAATCTGGGCGCTCTCTCAGTACATCAACAAGTCGGAAATAGTTGAAATTTCTTATAAACGTAAAGATGGGGTTGGGCGTGTTCACCGCATCAAGCCTACCGCTATCATGTTCTCCGAGTATTATTTTTATCTCATAGCATTTATGGCTGATGACTCCAAGGATTACCCGACGGTATTTCGTATTGATCGGATTCTTGCCCACAATAGCTGTGGCGAGAAATTCTACATTCCCTATAAGGATAAATTCAACGAGGGCGAGTTTAGAAAACGAGTGCAGTTTATGTTCAGTGGCCCTCTGCGTGTTGTCACCTTCCAGTATAACGGGAATTCCATCGAATCCATTTTAGACAGACTTCCCACAGCAGAGGTATTGGACGAGCAAGGTGGTGTGTATACCCTTCGTGCTGAAGTTTATGGTGATGGAATTGATATGTGGCTGAGGAGCCAGGGGGATATGGTAGAAGTACAATAGTTCGGGTTACGATGCATTGCGAATTCGATTATGGTCTGTATATCCGTTAGGATTGTATCCAATAAATGCTACCAGAAGGGAGTAATTATCATGACTGTGCTTTCTCCGTTAGAACGCATTATTGCAAAAATACTTTTGGATTCTGCGATACACCGCCGAGGAAATCTCACATATTCTGAGTTGGCAGAACAACTGGAAGAAATCCATCATTTGAAGGTCAATGCACACTATGGGTTGGCAACACCACTGGGTAATGTGGCAATATTGTGTTCAGAATTAGACCTTCCATTACTTTCTGTTCGTGTCCAATATAAAGGTAACGCGGCACAGAAGACGGCTTCGGGGTTTTATGTCATTGCTTGCGAGTTGAATCCTGAATATTCCAGTATGGAGCCCGCCCAAGTGCGGAGTATCGAACTACAACGCACGAGAGATTGCGAAGATTGGAGTGACTTGTTGCAGTATTTAGGCGAGGATGTCGAAAAAGAAGTTATTCCTATTCACACTGTCGTACCAGCGATAAGAACACCTAAAAAACCAGATGTAAAACCAATTGTTTACCCAGACGAGTTGCCTGATGGGTCACGGGAATATCAAGAGGGTACTAAAAAAATGGTGCAAATCAATACATACGAGCGAAATCCATCAGCGAGGGCAGCTTGTATAGAGCATTACGGCGCAAGATGTTGCATCTGTGGATTCGATTTCGGCAAAGTTTATGGCAAAGAATTTGACGGTATGATCCATGTTCACCACATACAAATGATTAGTAAAATGGATGGAATACATCACATAGATCCAATTCAAGATTTACGCCCAGTATGCCCTAACTGCCACATGATTCTACATAGTAAATCAGATAGGTATACATTGGACGACGTACAACAAATGCTTCAAAAGAATAAATCGTAAAATTCAAATTTGCACAAAATGGGGTGGGATATTGGAATCTTTTGAAATGCTAACCATACGACTCATTGACGGACATCTCGCTGAAAAACGTCGTTGTATTGCCCGTTGTCATTTAGATACCCACCCGGGATATCTGTCAAAAACGATGGTAAAAACTCATCGATGCTTAGAAAAGCAATGTCCATTTTTAGAAAAAATACCTCATGAATATTGGGAGACTCGTGCGCAGTTGGAAGCAGAGAAAGCAGAACACCGCAAGCGTGTGAAGGCGGCGATTGCATCGAAAAAAGAGCGTAATGCGTATATCCGCTCCTACTTAGAAGAAAGGCACCCCATTTATGTTACAGTCATCGAGGATATGTCGAAAGGATTGCTGAAAATCACATTTCTATCCAGCAACCACATTGATTTGGAGGAAGAAGAAATACATTTGAAGGAACTTTGCAAAAAGGCTCTTTACTTCCATTCTGTGGGGAAAAAGCAAAGATATATTGATGCCTTAATTGCAAAAAGGCAGGAAAATTAGACTCTATCAAGCAGACCAAGGAGGTTGTCTATGCCCTTTCAAATCATCCGTTAGACCATCGCCAACCACACCGCAGAAGAGCCTTATAACCGATTAAAGTGCCAGTGAGAAATTCTCGCTGGCACTAAATTTATTTCGGATGAAATTTGCATCCAATGCATATTTGCTTTTGACTCTTTACTATGTAGTAGTTGATGAAGTCTGGAAGAACACCAGCTGGCGCACTTTCCTCTGCCACGAAAGAAATCATAAAGCAATCGTCAACGGTGATTTGTTTATCGCATAGCGGACAAAGGCATCTACATTCAGATTCATTCATTTTCTACGACCTCCTTGACTTTGATGAATTATACATCGCATTTTGCTACTAACCTTAGTGTTCAATGGCTCTTAATGGAAACCACCCACCGTATAGGGCGCATAAGCCACACGGGAGTGGCGTTGTTTATGTCGGAAGTTCGCTCCCATCGTACAGTTCCAACCTTCGAAAGGATCATTGCGCTGTCGTTGAGCATTGCGGCAAGCTGGGCATCGACGTGGTTCGAACCATTTATTCTCTTTGTATTGTTGCTGCTGTTCCTCAGTGAAGGCAAACATCTGTTTTGCAATCTTTACAGAACAGATTCATAGTTAATAGTTCTCCTCATAAATCAGGGTTTCTCGAAAAAAGTGGCGAAAGGCACTTCAAAGAAATCCGCTAGTTCTTGAATGGCTGTTACCTTATTGATACCACTGCTGATATAACGTTGCACAGTGCGAAGATCCACCCCGTAGTCATAGGCAAAATCTTCTTGTGTCGCATAATTTTCTTGTATTAGGCGCTTCAGTGTGAGCCCTGATTGTTCTAGCGGAGAGTGTGTTTTCATCGTTTCTCCGCCTCCTTTTGTAAGTTCAACCGTGCCATCACCCGAGGCACGTCTACTTCTCGTGGTTTAGAGCCTTGGAGTCCCCCTTTGGATGCAGGGGCGCAGAGTTGTTTTAAGACTTTCAAATAAGTAGCATCTTCCCCCAATTCATCTTGGGTTTTCGCTACATATACAGGCTCGCCATCTGTGATGTTCCCTTGCTCGTCCTCCCAGTCGTAGATGCAATAAAAATTCTCTATTTCACATGATGCTGTGCGAATGGAATTTTTGATATAAGGGAACCGAGATACAAGGTATTGTAGTCTGCTGTCATCCTCCCAAAACTCAATGCAACGGAACATTTTCTGAAGTGGCCAGTTAGATATGTTGACATAATCAAAAAATGTTGTCAAATTCTCAGATAAGTAGAGTTCCCTTCGTATACACAAAAGCGGATAATACAGGCGTTCATCATAGCTCATTACAGCATCATGGATGCCTAGCGCAGAGACAATGAAGTTATATTCGTGTTGCTCTATTTCTGTAAGCTCTCCTTTCAGTGCCTTAAAAAATAGGACTTCACCTCGACGAACCACATCTAAAAACCTTTGATATAATCCTTCGATTTTTTTGAAATGGTAAAAGCAGTTCATTTGAGCACGGAAATTTTTCATGGTACCGCCATTGGGTTTGGCTTCTTGCATAATTTGAGAATTTCGATCCATGAATGTGAGCAGGCGACTTTGCACAGCTGCAATGTTGTAGCGCGGACGATAGCTGGCCTCAACCCGTTCATCTTTATCCCCGAATATGGCTTGCATTAAGCTATATTCGCCATAGCTTACATGGAGCAAGGCAGCCCTTTCTGCATAGATTGCTTCGGAGTATAGCTTGAAGTAAGCAAATTTCTCGTTCCATAGATTGGTACGGGTTCCTTCCAGCAAGTCCTTTGTAGTTGTCCCCAAGGCAAAGGCGACTTTATCCACATTCTCCATTACAAGTTGGTCGTCGATAACAAGAGGATTGGGATATAAGTTGCCTTCCTCGTCCTGTGTATCGGGGACAACGCTTTGATATAAGATATGTGCGAGATCTAAGCGCAGTTGAATGTATTCAACGATGTCGGCAGTAGTTTTCATAAATGTTGCACCTCTTTCTTGTTGATGCTATTATCATAAACTATTTTCAGATTGGATGGTAGGACAGTTTTTGTCGTATGAAGAAGTAGCGAAAATTCAAACCACCTGTAATTATTATAATCATCTAGCACACTCGAATCAAGATAATAAACTCCAGTCATTGCCAATCCATTTGATTTTCTGTGTTTATATGTTATAATACTGATGAAAACCAGAATCTAAAGCACAATGAAATAAATAAGAAGTGGAGTAACTCAATGAAAAAGTTGATTATACCTATACTTGTGTTAATGGTAGTGTCCCTCACGGCTTGTGAATCAAAAGAAGAAGCAGCTTATAAATCTGCACTTGAAGCGTTTGAGGAACAGAATTATGAAAGTGCTATTGAAGGGTTTACCGAACTCGGCAACTACGAAGATAGTGCTACGCTATTACTTCAAGTGAAGCAGGCGCAAATATATGAGTATATCGAAAATATTGGCGTTGAGATAGAAGATGACTCTACCATTGACGCTATGATTGATATGTGTGGCGAACTCACCATTAGCGAATTTAGTGAAATAGAAAACTCGGCTCGATTTGAAGAACTCTTTTGTGCATATATTGAGACTGTTTGTCAAAAGGGTGATTGGGATGAAGCATTAGATTTTGTGCACGACATGGATTTCTTAAGTAATGATTGCACTGAAACTACCCTTATCACTTACGGAAGATGGGGTAGCGTTGAATCTGCGGAGGAATATATCAAAGAGCGACTCAAGAGTCCACGGTCTTATTATCGATATAATGCGTCTGTTAGCACGCCAACTCAAAACGGAGATGATGATTATTACATCGTGGATGTATACCTAGACTATGGTGCAACCAATTCATTTGGAGGAGAAGTTACAAGCGAAGATCATATTGTGGTGCATTTTATCCCTGATGTCGAGGATAGAACTGTTACATTTGATTGTATCGGAGATGCTTTGGATGTCTTGAGTGACGCACTAAAAAATGCAGGCTTTTGATTTGAAAGATTACAAAATAAAAAACCTTTGAGATAAAGGCGTGTAGTTTTCGTTATGTAGAACTACACGCCTTTGCTATATTAAGTATTTTCGTTTAAGCCTACATTGTGAAATCGAAATATTTGCATATCAAGAATACATCCACCAAATCCCCCCATCATATTGCATTTGAGAACAATTTCCACTATAATTAAAGATAACTTTACGAATGCAAGGAGGTGCCGTCATGCAATCACCATTTCACGCTTATGCCACAGCTAGAATGCTGGAGCAGAGCACCGACAGCACCTCTTTTGCCCCTGTGTTTGCCTCATCTAACATCCAAATTTACCCCTTTCAGATTGCGGCGGCACGGTTTGCACTGCGTTCCCCATATCAGAAAGGGGTTATTCTGTGCGATGAGAGTGGCATGGGCAAGAGCCACGAGGCCATGTTAGTAGTGGCACAGCGCTGGCACGAGGGGGAAAATCGCATCCTTATCGTCATCCCAAACGCTGATTTGTTGGTGCAGTGGGTCGCCCTCATGGACACCTATTACACCCTTCCGTTTTCCATCGCCAATAGTGATACAGAGCAGGACAACCCCTTCCGGCAGGAGGGTGTCATCCTCTCTACATACGACTTTGTTGCGGAGCATGAAGCCCTTGCCAGTGGCGTATCGTGGGACTTGACCGTATTCGACGAAGCCACCGCTCTCAGTGGTGTTTATAAAGACGACAACAAGCAGGGCAAGGCGCTGAAACGCATTGCGGACCCTAGCTTTAAGCTACTGCTCACAGGCACACCCATTGAGAAAAATATCATGGATTTATACGGACTGATGTATTTCATTGATGAGCGTGTCCTCCCTCCAGAGCAGGAATTTCTGGGGCGATACCTGCGCCGACCTGAACACTACCCAGAGCTATCCCAGCAGGTCAGCCGATATTGCTTCCGCACCCTGCGCTCCCAAGCACGGCAGTATGCCAAGTTACCCAACCGCATCCCTATCACCCACACCTACACCCCCAGCCCGGAAGAGCAGGAGCTCTATACACGGCTATCCGACTACTGCAACCGTGACAACAAATTCGCATTCCCTCAGATGGACAATTACGACCTGTCTCTCCGTCTTTTGGGTCTGCTAGGCTCCTCCACTGCGGCGATTTTAGGCACACTGCAAGGGATTATTACACGGCTACAATCCATCCCTGAAGCCACGGCTGAATTGGCAGAATTGCAGGAGATAGAAGCTCTCGCCCAGAGCGTCACCATAGATGCAAAAACCGTGGCTCTGCTAGATGCACTCCCCAACATCTTTAAGCGATTGAAGAAAGTGGGCGCGGCACAGAAAGCACTGATTTTCACGGAAAGTATCGCCACACAGAAATATTTGTTTTCCGTGTTATCCACAAAGTTTTCCACTGTTATTTACAACGGTAGCACGGACTATACCGCCATAGAAGCCTTTCTGGGAGACACTCAGATTCTCATTTCCAGTGACCACGGTGCCCGTGGATTTCACTTGGCGGACTGTTCCTTCGTGGTGCAGTACGACCTACTCTACAATACCCTGAAGATGGAGCAACGGATTGACCGTGCCCACCGTCTAGGGCAGAACAACGATGTGTTGGTGCTGTCCTTCATCAACCAGCACAACTTCGCCGATGTACGCAAGTTGGAACTGGTCAACAAGCGGATGTTGGTTGCCGACGGCGTGTTTGGCCTCAGTGATGAGGTAGTAGGTGGCTTTACCGACCAACTCTCCAAGTCCATATCTGCACTCAACCTCCGCACCAAAACGGAGATTGACCACGTCTATCACCAGACCCTCTCTCAATTTGAGTCAGAGAACCGCCAACTGGTATCAGCGGCGGAGGATGTCCTTTTTACCACCTTTACCCCCAAACTGGCAGGCAAGCTGAACATCTCCCCCAATTACATCAGCCAGCAGGCCGAGGAGCTAAACAATCAGCTTTGGGATTTGGTCGTGTGGTTCTTCACCCAATATAATGCCACTCACGATGATTGCCACTATGTCATCGACGAGGAGCAGCGCACCATCACCGCTGAGAACTATACGTCTTTGCCAGAACTTTTCTACTACTGGAATGGCAGTCGCAACACCATCTATCGTAGCCAAAAGGTCTACGGCATGGGTGCGGACTTCAAGCCCAAGGCAGGACGCATCACCCTCACCAGTATTTTGGGCAGAGGTATTATTCGTGAAATCACTTGCCCCGACAAGGGGACATTGACCCCTACCCAGAGCGTGCCACATTGCACGCTGGCGCTGTATGTCCTGCGGATGCAGTCCAATCGGACTACTGTTGGGGAACGGCCTGTTTGGGTAGGGCGGCGACACACGGGTGAGCCATTGGAGAGTGCAGATTGCCAGACCATTTTCAACCTATCAGTGGACAGCTACACCCAAGAGGGGCGAGAAAATCCCAGCTGGCTCCGTACCAGTAGCACCCCTAGCCCCTTGGACACTCTTGTCCCTGTGGAGCAAATCCTAGAGGAGCAGCGAGCTACTCTCACCGATGTGCAACAAGAGGAAGTGGAGCGGCTACGGTTGAGTGCATCCAAGCAAAAATCCGACTTACAGCATGAGCTAGAGGATTTGCAGTTGATAGTGAAGCAGCTGGAGCAGGAACTATCGGGCGTCTCCCATGACCGCATGAAAACCATCGTATTACAGCGCAAGATCAACGAACAAAAAAAGACACTTCTGCAAAAGCAAGACCGCCAGTTCTTCCATCAAATGGAGTTGGATGTAGCGCTAGACAAAGAGATTGCAGAATTTTTAGGACAAGAAAAGCTGAATGCGAAGGCGGTCAAGCAATTTGAGGTGGAGGTAACAAATGACGATATATCTAAGTGATATTGCTTCTATAATAACCTCAGTTGGAATTGTAGGGACTTTGATTTTGGGTGTTGTAAACCTCAAAACGTCCAAGCAAATCCAAACACAGTCACAGCAATACGCATTTAGTCGGGATGAGTATGATAAAAACAAAGAACGATTCTTGAAGTTGATGTCAGAATATCTTGCGTTGCTAAATGCCCACAGTATTTCGACGGGCGAGTGCTTGTCTCATTATACACATGAGTCCAATGATGAAATCGCTAAATATTTCCACAAAATTGAGACTCTATATTGTCAAATCGAGTTGATTGTAAATCCTGAGAATAGCTGTTGCCCATCATTTTCTTCGGTGTTAGACAGAAGTAGAAATATTTCCGAAAAAATATGTGATAATAGCAAGAACGTGAATTTATACACAGGTATGCTAAAAACTGCGGAGGAAGATCCAGAAGGCCTACTCGCTAGGTATTATGCGCTTCTAAGCAACTCAGCTGAAATAGGCTCTAAATCCTTTAACGAAACATTTAACAGCATCGTTCTTAAAAAGGATTCGTGTATACGGGAATTATTCGAGTTCATTGAACAGCTTCCTGTTTGCAAAAATGAATTAGTAGAAATATCCAGACAGTATCTGGAGTGTGAAAAAAGCACAGTTATAGGAGGGCACCCCAAATGACCAATAGACTAGACGGTCTATCCCTAGACCTTGAAGCTACCAACAAGGCTAAATTACAAACCCTATTCCCTGAGTGCTTCACTGAGGGGTCTCTTGACATCGACAAGCTGTTGTCCCTCTGTGGGGAGTACATCGACAATGATTTTGAGAAGTACAAGTTCGAGTGGAAGGGCAAGAGTGAGTGTTTGCGACTTGCGCAGAAGCGTTCTAGCGGCACGTTGCGCCCCTGTCGTGAGGAGAGCGTGGACTTTGACACCACCCAGAATCTCTATATCGAGGGCGATAATCTGGAAGTCCTCAAGCTGTTGCAGACCGCCTATTTTCGACGTGTGAAGATGATTTATATCGACCCTCCCTACAACACGGGCAACGATTTCGTCTACGAGGACGACTTCAAAGACCCTATGACACGGTACAAAGAAGTCACCGCCCAGACCACCAAATCCAACCCCGAAACCATGGGCAGATTTCACACCAACTGGCTGAATATGATGTACCCCAGATTGCGACTGGCGGCGAATTTGCTGCGTGACGATGGCGTGATTTTTATTTCTATTGATGATAATGAAGTGGATAATCTTAAAAAATTGTGTAATGAGGTATTTGGTGAGGAGAATTTTATTGCGCAGGTTGTGTGGCAAAAAAGAACTTCTCCAGATGCAAGAAGAATCATCAGTGCTGGACATGAGTATATTTTGATTTACGCAAAAGATTTGGAACGGAATAATCCCATTAAGCAAATGCCACTATCTGATGCTGACAAGGTAGCTTACAAGAATCCTGATAATGACCCCAGAGGTCCATGGATTTCTACGGATTGCACAGCACAGGCAGGCCACGGAACTAAGAACCAATTTTATGTAATGACCACACCAGCAGGACGAGTTGTTGAGTTGCCAGACAGCCTTTGCTGGCGATATACGCAAGATAAAATGAATCAAGAAATTGAAGCTGGTCGTATATGGTTTGGAAAAGATGGTCAAGGTGTCCCAAGAAAAAAGACTTACCTATCTGAACGCACAGGCAGAAATATATGGACATGGTGGCCTAACAGCGAAGTCGGTCACACTCAATCCGCAACTCAAGAATTGACTAAAATTCTCGGGGGCAAACTCTTTGATTTTTCCAAACCAATCGAGTTGGTTTCTAGGTGTTTGTCTATTTCCACCTCCAAGGATGACATCATCCTCGATTTCTTCTCTGGCTCTGCGACTACCGCTCATGCCGTTATGCAGCTCAACGCCGAAGATGGTGGCAATCGCAAGTTTATTTGTGTGCAGTTACCCGAAGTAACGGACGAGAATTCCGAAGCCGCGAGAGCCAACTTTTCTAATATCTGCGAAATCGGCAAGGAGCGCATTCGCCGTGCAGGTATATTATTACAAGAAAAAAATGAGCAGTACCATAATATTGCGGATTTGTCTGATGCCGAACAGTTAGAAACTGTTCAAGCAACACTTAATGAAAATGGCGGAAATCTTCTGGATGCACTAAAGGATGTGCCAAAAGTTGATTGTCGGCTTAATATTGACACAGGCTTCAAAGTATTCAAACTAGACACCTCTAACCTGCGTGAATGGGACAGCACTCCTATTGAACACGAAAATCTATCTCTGTTCTACCAACGCATCAATCAGATGGTGGACAGCATTAAGCCCGACCGCACCGATATGGATGTGGTCTACGAAGTCATGCTAAAAATGGGTATGCCACTGGACGTCCCTGTGTCCTACATGGAGGTTAACGAGAAAATCGTCTATGTGGTGGGCGACCTGCTCCTCCTCATCTGCATGGCAGAAAACCTCACCGCCGAAGATGTCACCGAAATGGCGAGCTATGCCCCCGGCAAGATTATTCTAGCGGAGCAGAGCTTTGTGGATGATAGCTCACTGAGCAATGCACACTATATTTTGAGGGATAAGCAGATTGAGTTGAAGTTGGTGTAAGAGAGGAGTAGTTATGCTTTATCATGATATGACGAATGATTATAAAGATCGAGATTATAAGATTACCATTACACTACAAGAAGGATATTATGAGTATCTTTGGGGCGGAGCAATGGGACACGGCATTCCCTTTGATACTGTTACCCGTGTGTATAATGACCTAATAGATTTAGAATATGATGAGGATGATGATTGGGAACACGGTTATCCGAGCGACAAAACAGGTGGATTTGAGTATCACAACAACTGTGGGTTTGTGATAGACAAAGACGATTACCATGTACATTTTATCCTACATGACCAAGAGGGCAATAAGCTTGAAAAGACTATTAGCAAACACGATCTAAAGCTATATATCGTAGGGATTGCCATTACAAGTTGCGTAGGTCACGGTGTAAAACGAGATAGCAGAAAATGTGCACAGTGCAAAAATTTTGACCGTGTTGAAGGAACTGCTAGTGGGGTGTGTTCTGTAAAAAACAGAAAAGTCTCACAGGGAACTACTATTTGTAAATATGGTTTCATTGCATTAACGTAAACCACAGGCACCACGTAGCGTAACACTAAATCCAAATTGACAACCATAAAATTTAGGAGGTTTTTCTTATGACCATCATCGATTATACAAAATGTTTAGAAGCCCAAGATATGATTCACCTAATTATGGAAGAAACATCTTCCGACACCGCAGAAGAAGCGATTAACCATGCAGTGACCAGAGAAATTCACCGTGAAATTTTGAGCGCAGGGTATGCTTCTATAGCATTTGGCCTTTGGGGGCACGACGACCCAGATAGGGCTTGGAACACATTAGATATACCTATCATTGAAATGGAATTTGACAAACTGCGAATGAACTTAATTCGGGACATTTCTGAGAAAGAAGATGTAGATTTTGACACCGCCCTCTCCTATTTCCTCCTCTTTACGATGGAGGCGCTGGGCTATCATATCTAATATCGCACGAGGTGAGTAAATGAAACTCAAATTCAAACACCAAGACTTCCAAATCACCGCTGTGGATGCTGTCTGCGACCTGTTCACTGGGCAAGAGCGTAAGCGTGCCACTTTTTCCGTGGGCGATGATGCCCAGATGAGCATGATGCAGAATGAGTATGGTATTGGCAACGTTCTGCAGCTCAGTGACAGCCAGATTCTGACCAATATGCAGGCCGTTCAGCGGAAGAACAAGTTACCCCTGACCCACGATTTAGCGGACAAGCAGTTTTGTATCGAGATGGAGACTGGCACGGGCAAAACCTTTGTCTATTCCAAGAGCATCTATGAAATGAACCTGCGCTATGGTTTTACCAAGTTCATCATCGTGGTGCCCTCGGTGGCCATTCGTGAGGGCGTGCATACCTCGCTGACCGCCACCAGTGGCTATCTGGGCAACCAGTATAACAACGTGCCCTGCCGCTATTTTATCTACAACTCTGCCAAGCTATCCGATGTGCGTCAGTTTGCCACCAGCAGTAACATTGAGATTATGATTATCAACATCGACGCCTTTAAGAAGTCGGAGAACATCATCAACCAAGCCCAAGATCGTCTGGGCGGCGAGACCGCCATGCGGTACATTCAAGACACCAATCCCGTGGTCATCATTGACGAGCCCCAGAGCGTGGACAACACTCCCAAGGCCAAGGAAGCCATTGCTTCTCTGAACCCCCTTTGTGTCCTGCGATACTCCGCAACCCACCGTGAGAAGATTAACCTACTCTATCGCCTAACCCCTGTGGATGCCTATCAAAATGGACTGGTGAAGCAGATTGTGGTGTCCTCCAATCAGGTGGCGAATGACTTTAACAAGCCCTATATCCGCCTGCTCTCCGTCACCCAAGAGGGTGGATTTAAGGCGAAAATCGAGCTAGATGTAAAGGGCAAAACAGGGACTGTGACGCAGAAGCAAATCACTGTGAAACCGGGTGATGACCTGTTCCTCAAGTCGGGTGGACGTGAGCTATACGAGGGCTATCAAATCGCTGGCATTGACTGCACCCCCGACAGGGAGTGCATGGAGTTTGGCAACACCGAAGTGGTGGAGCTAGGCAAGGCCATTGGCGGCGTAGATGAGTTGGTTATGAAGCGTGCCCAAATTCGACGCACCATCGAAGCCCATCTGTCCAAGGAACTGCGGTATCTGGAGAAGGGTATCAAAGTGCTATCCCTCTTTTTCATCGACGAGGTGAAAAAGTACCGTTCCCCCCAAAGGGAGAAGGGTGTCTATGCCCAGATGTTTGAGGCCTGTTATGAGGAACTAATGGCGCTACCCAAATATGAGCCACTACGGGCGCAATTTCCTGCCAGTGTCACTGCCGTTCACAACGGCTACTTCTCCCAAGATAAAAAGGGTACCTTCAAAGATACCAAGGGCGATACCCTCGCCGATTACGATACTTACAGCACCATTATGAAGGACAAGGAATGGTTGCTCTCCTACGATTGTCCCCTCCGCTTCATCTGGTCCCATTCGGCGCTGAAAGAAGGCTGGGACAACCCCAATGTATTCCAAGTTTGTACGCTGATTGAGCAAAAATCCACCTTCACCTGTCGCCAGAAGATTGGTCGTGGTCTCCGTCTGTGCGTCAACCAAGAGGGTGAGCGCATCGAGGACAAGGACATCAACGTGCTTCATGTTATGGCCAACGAGAGTTTTGCTGACTTTGCTGACACTTTGCAACATGAGCTAGAGGCCGACACTGGCATGAAGTTTGGTGTCCTGCAGCTTGACCTGTTCCAAGGGATTACCTACGAAGAAGTCATCACCACAGAGCGAACCGTGGATGAGCAGGATGCAAAACTGGTGGTGGATTACATGATCCATCACGGCTATGTGACAGAGGATTTGAAGCCCACGGAGCAGACCAAGGAACTGGTCAGCCAAGATGTCCAAGCCCTTCCTGCGCAAATGCACACCGCTGTTGAGAGCATCGTCAAGGCAGTGGAGCAGGATGCGCCAGTGGTGGTAGCTGATATCATCGGCAAGTCCTATACCGAGACTGTGACCGTGGAAAAGGAAGTCACCTACGAGGATGCCTCCCAGCTGATGGAGCACTTCCAAAAGCAGGACTATATCACCAAAACAGGCAAGGTCAAAGACACCATGAAAGCCGCCCTTGCCGATGGCACGTTAGACTTGCCAAAGAAATTCGAGGCCGCCCGTCAGCGCTTCGAGGGTATCATCATCCAAGCAAACCGTACAGTGCCTCTGCGTGACGCCAGCCGTGAAGTGACGGTGCGACTGAATAAGCAGATGCTCATTTCCCCAGAGTTCCAAGAGCTGTGGAGCCGCATCAAGCAAAAGACCACCTACCGAGTGAACATCGATACCGAAGCTCTGGTGGCGGATAGCGTGAAGGATTTGAAGGGAATGCCTGACATTCCCAAGGCCAGACTGATTACCCAGACAGCCCATATTAGCGTGGCGCACGCGGGGGTGTCCCACATAGGGCCAGCCATCCAGACCATGGAGCTAGAGGACAGCTATGACAGCCTGCCTCATATCATCAATATCATCAGTGAGGAGACTCTGACCAAACGTGATACCGTGCGCCGAATTCTGGTAGAGAGCGGTCGTGCAGTCGATTTTCTCCACAACCCTCAAGCCTTCTTAGAGCAGGCCTTGGACATCATCCACCGCAACCGCCACAAGCAGGCCATTGACGGCATTTCCTATGTGAAACTGGACGGTGAGGAATATTTCGCGCTGGAAATCTTCGATACAGCGGAGCTGGTGGCCAATCTGGACAAGAACGCCGTGGCAGTGGAACACAGCGTCTATGACTATGTGGTGTACGATAGCAGCACCATCGAGAAGCCCTTCGCCGTGGCGCTGGATAATGATCCTGACGTGAAAATGTTTTTCAAGATTCCATCCAAGTTCAAAATCGAAACCCCCATCGGCACCTATAACCCAGACTGGGCGGTGTATCTGGAGCGCAACGGGGTTGAGAAATTGTACTTCGTGATAGAGTCCAAGGGTACAGCAACGATTGGCGATTTGAGAACCAATGAGCAACTGAAAATCAAATGTGGCATGGCACATTTTAATTCTCTGAACTACCATACTGACTTAAAAGTGGCTCGTTCTTGGAATGAAATGAAGGTTGGGCTATAAATGATATCTCAATTTGGCTTGCGCTAAATGTTTTGAACTTTATAGTTTATATTTTTGAGCGATATACTTTAGGAATTCCTCAATTTCATCTTGGGCATTCTTTGGGATTTTCTTTTTGTAGAACACTTTTGGCACTTCAAATGCTGTGAGCGTGTGGTCTTCTTTGCGGAAGATTACACGCTCATTTTTCATATCTAGGGTTTGGATGATAAAACCATTGTCAAGCCAACATCTCGACAGAGCGGTTGGGTGACTATCGTACCAATACGCTTCGGTACAAGACTCTGCATCTAATGCATCTCCTAAAAAGTATTCAAATTCATCGAATGTTATCGTGAATTTTTGGCGACGTTCCATGCGAAAGTGCTCTTTAAGCGGAGTAACATCAACCGTAGCGGTATTCGATGTCGCTGTAATCGCATCTAATAATTCAAGGGTATCTAGACTTTTATTTTGCAGAAAGTCTTCATCATGCTCTATGCTATTACCTGCACATTTGGTGTGTATATAAACTACACCTTCCGAGGTAAATGTTTCTGCCAGTTCAATATACTGATCTGAGAGCATGGGCCTGCCACAGTAGTAGCAACGACCTGCTTGACTGTTCCAAATTCTTTTATATTTGCCACGATGCTTGTCAATTTCTCGCCGTTTCTCTATCTCTTGATAATAAGCTCCATCCAAAAACGAATTAAAATTTGTTTTGACAGCATAGTGTAAGGCGGGAGAAATATCACGAAATCGTATAACTTGCAAATGCCGCTTTTCTGGTGCAGTAAAGATGTGTTCCCCACGTTCGTTTTCGTACCAGTACATATTTTGAAGTTGTACCCATGCACGCTTTGGGTGCATAGAACGCACTTTTTTAGCGAGCAGCCCTTGTACCACAACATCTAAATGTCGGAAGGTATCACGAGCGTCTGTTATGCGATGATAGGATGCGTACCCATGAATACTACGATTAACCGACTTAATAAGTGATTCAATGCTCCCGTCATATCTCATAATCTTTTCTTCTAACTTGTGTTCAAATGCTTCAACTGATTTCTCGGAGGGGAAAGCATAAGCTACGCCATGCTGCATGAGATACTGCCGTCCCAAGAAGGAGAAACCTTTTGTCGTCATGTAAATTCCGCTTTTTTCCTCAGAAATACGCAATCCACGTTCGGCCAGAAAATTTGCAACAATAGCCTTTATCTTATTGGCCTGCTCCTCATCTCTGGCAAATACAAGAAAATCATCTGCAAAGCGAATGAGATCTCCGTGTGTATAGTTTGAAATTATACCATCTGGATAAAGATGGCAAAATATATATTGTTGTAATCCATCTAAAACCATGTTCCCAATGATAGGAGAAAGTCCAGAACCTTGTGAAATTCCAGCATCTATTTCAAATAATTCACCGTTGATGAGCATACCGGTTTTCAAAAATTTTTGCAAAAGATTTCTCATAGGAATATTCTCTAAAATCCATTGGTGTGAAATCGTATCGTAATAACTTTTGATATCCCCACGAAAAACCCACAAAGGTGCCTTAGTCTTACTCATGGTACTAAGAATATAGGAATTGGCATCAAAACTACTTCGGCCTTTCCGAAATCCAAAAGATTTACGGTCAGCACTAGATTCCGCCACAGGTTCTAAGGCATAGCGCACTAGCGTCTGCATAGCACGATCATAGTAGGTAGGAATATTGATGCGCCGTTCCTTTTTACCGTCATGAATTATGACGCTACGGAGAGGGGCACATTGGTAATAGGAAAAATTCAACGCATAGACAGCCCTCATTTTTTGTGCGCTGGTTGTCCACTTGACACCGTCCATTCCAGTTTCTGAACTAGAATTTGCGACGTGTCGAACAGCAAGCATTCTGGCTGAAAATGCATTAACAAGCTCCATTTGCAATGTGTGAATCCGAGCGCCATTGCGATTATAAGTGGCTTTAGCGATTTTGATTTGTTTTTGACGTAAATATTCTTCATGTACCGACCAGTCTGTGGATTCCCATTGCCTTGTAAATTGTTCATTCTGTGCGGAGTGTTCTGATTGCAATGCAAGGTCTATATCTAAAGAGATAGGACAGTGATCGGATCCCTGTATTTCACCGAGAATATTAGTATCTATTGTGTAATCTATTAAATCAGCACCAACGAGAAAGTAATCTAATCTCCAACCTCGATTTTCTGAACGTTTATTCAATCGATTAGACCACCATGTATATGCTTGTTTCTTTGGGTTGCGTTGGCGAAAAATATCAATAAATCCAGTTTGTAATAGGCGGTCAAAATTAGTACGCTCTAGCTCTTGGAAGCCAGCTGGGTTAGGGCTGTTGCGCAAATTTTCGGGATATATATCTATATAATGGTGCGCCACATTGAAATCTCCGCAGATAATAACGGGCTTATGGAGCGACTGAACATAGGTAAGAAGTGCATCATCCCACTCACTACGATAGGAACTGCGGCGTAATCTTCCCTTGGACATAGGCATATAGACACAAAGTAGAATGAACTCTTGATATTCCAAAGTTAGCAGTCTGCCCTCGATATCAAACTCTTCTATTCCAAAGCCTTCTCTTACCGATAGTGGTTCTACTTTTGTTAACACCAACACACCCGAGTATCCTTGCCGTCTTGCACTATTCCAAAATTGCGTATACCCTGGCATAGATAGCCCTACTTGAGATTGGGTTGCCTTCGTTTCTTGAAAGCAATATATATCGGCATTCGTCCTTGTGACAATTTCAAAAAATCCCTTATCAATACAAGAACGTAGACCATTGACATTCCAAGATATTATTTTCATAATGTGCTCCTAAATAATTTCCTTTTACTAGAAGTATATCACAAGAATGGTGACAATCGGCAGAAATTTGCACTGAGCAACTCAATCATTGTATATCAAAACCGTAAAGCTCTTTAGAAAGTTCAATGACTTCTTTGAGTATTTCAAGTTGCTTGGAGTAATCGGCCACTTGGATTTCATCCGCCAAATCTACAAAGAATTTGAGTAGAACATAATCCTCATCCACTGCTGAAATAGAGAAGTCCTCGTACATCCGAAAGAGCAGAGAAAGAAATATGTGCCAATCATTTTTCGTACACATGGTACTATCCAACGTCTGATATTTGAGTTGAATTTCACCCTTGGCGATGTCCTCATCATATTCAATGCGAAGGTCAGCAACGGTGGCATCAGCAAAGATTTCAAGCGGTTTATATAACGCACGAAATACCATGAGTTTCTCGTCATTAGGCAATCTTCGATACTGGGCGGTGTCCATTGCATGATAGTTCAAAATGGCATCTAGGGATGGTGGATGAATGTCTGCTAGGTCGTTTGGCATATCAAATGCACCATTCAAAAACAATTCTTTTTCAGCCTCAAACTCTTGTAAAAAGTTGCGTGTGAAAATCTCCATTTTTTATTCCTCTTTCTTTCGTGCTCATGGACAACAATTTCCGCGTGGAGAGTATCCATTTTGGATTAAAGTCGCTCTGTCCTCCGTGGAGGTAGCATAATTTTTTTCCGAAATAATAGATGCGCTATAACAATCGGAATAATGAAACTTGTGGCTATTTGTATTTAACACATAATAAAAGTTATCATCAGAATCATTGCTGGAGGTGTCCGAGATAGGGGGCGTTACACTGGACGTGTTGCTTGTGGGTGCTGTGAGTAGTTCATCGTCGCTGATAATTTTATCAGCAGTGAAAGTTACAGTCAATCCATCGGACATACAGACTATATCGCCTTGTAGATCGGTGCGGAACAGGGTTGTGTCAGCATCTCGCAGACGACTCAGCACGGCATCTGTTGGATGCCCGTAGCTGTTGTCTACCCCACAGGAAATGACAGCATATTGGGGCATCACCTCTCTTAAAAACACATAGCTACTAGACGTATCACTGCCGTGGTGCCCTACTTTAAGAACGGTGGAGGATAGGTCGTATCCGCTGTTTAGGAGTACCTGTTCAGCCTCATATTCTGCATCCCCCGTAAAGAGGAAAGAGGTTTCCCCATAGGTGATTTTCAACACAATGGAGGTGTTATTGGCATCGGTGTCACTGTTGACTGCAAGGATGTCGATATCGGCACTGCCCAATGTGTATTTATCCCCCACGTTAGGAATCGTGATTCCGCCGTTCTGCTCAGCGTAATAGGCAAAATTCTCGAAAGCGACGCTATCATAGCTAGTGACAGGACACAGAATGACATCAGCTGTAGCATAATTCAGAGCCCCTGAAAGACCACCAATATGATCCTCGTGAGCGTGAGTGCCAACTACTATGGATAACTCAGTGATACCACGCTGATTTAGGACGGAGTAGATGAGGCTAGAGTCAGCCACATTACCACCATCAATCAGCATATACTCACCATCGCAAGACACCAATGCGGCATCTGCCTGTCCAACATCGAGAAATATAATTTCAAAGGACGAGTCAACAGGTAAAACTGCGGGTGTTATTGTGGGTGTATCCTCTGCAATAGTAAGAGCATCCTCAGTGGGTGCCTCAGACGGTACACTATCCTGCACCTCTATGATTTGTGGTAAGGTTTGACTCGGAACATCAGGGGTAACTTCCGCAGTGCTACACCCTGAAAGTGCCAAAATAAGCGCCACTAACAATACAGATATCTTTTTCAATTTGTTTCTCCTTTTATGCCTTATTAACTCTATTGTATATATTGTTACTACGAATGGCAATACTAAATTATATCATTAGAATGTAGAATACATACAAAAGGCAATAAAAGGAGAAGTCCATATGAATGAAGCTGAGCGCTCGGTTTCCCTAGAAATTGGCCAACGCATTGCAAAGCGTAGAAAGCAACTTGGTCTAACTCAAGAGCAGGCTGCTGAGTTATCTGGGCTATCCCACCAGTTTTTCGCTTGTGTCGAACGTGGCCTTAAAAATATCCGAGCAGAAAATGTAATTAAGCTATCAAAAGCACTCAATGTCAGTGCTGATTATATCCTGCTGGGTGAGAGTAATGCCACTGACCGTAATCATATAGCTACCATGTTAGAGCCACTTAGCGAGGTGGAATTGAAGTGCATGGAGGAAATTATTAAAAACTACCTCATTGCCTGTGGCCATGAGTAATCAGAAAATTATTAAGAAACTCAAGACTAGCCTTGGATGTCGAGTACATCTAGGGCTAGTCTTTTTATACCGCTGTGCCAGAGATGTGCTATTCAAAATGTAGTTTCTAAGCGTTATTTGCAGTCCAAAAATGAGTATTTGCTTCTACTTATTATATATTTGCTCAAAATATAAGTCAATAGCTCAACGGTACATACTGATAAAAGTCGTAGTAACGATTATAATATTTACAATATGTAGAAATGGGGAGTGTGAAGCATGAGTAAAGAGGTTGCATTCAAAAACCGAGACAGATTTATCGAATTAGGTCTGACCATAGCCTCTTTGCGTAAGATGCAAGGCCTGTCCCAAGAGGAATTTGCAGCAAAGGCAAAAATCAGCCGTTCCCATCTTAGTTCCATCGAGGCACCGAATATTGTACGCCCTTTCTCTCTGGAGGTGCTGTATAATATCGCCGATGCTCTTAATGTTGATCCAGCAGACTTAATTCAAGCCAAGTTGCCACCCAGTAAATAAGTACCCTAACAGGCTGTGCCATAATTGTGGATTGACATAATTACGGCACAGCTGTTCTTTTAGCAAACTTTAGTTGGAACATCTCCAACTTGTCAAGAATTTTGTGCCGTGCTATACTCAAGATGTATTTAGGGCGGAGCAATGAGGGCGGAGCAACGAGGGCGGACAATTACTGAATGGGGGCAAAGTGCGCCCAAATGTAAAACCCGCAAAATCTGACCAAAAATACAATACAAGACACAAAAGAACGCAATTACCCTTTTCAGGGGTAGCTGCGTTCTTTTTTTGTGTCTATTTTTGAAAGGAGACCATATTATGTGGGACGAAAACAACAACAGCACATTCCAAGAAATTGAGGACGACGGACTAGACATTGATTCCATTTTTGGTGGCAGTGGCAACGCAGAAGATCCCTTTTCCAATATGCCTGCACCAGCACCCAATGTCACAGCTATCCCCCAAAAAACAGAGCAGGAGGCTCCCAAGCCTACCAAAGTAGTATCCACCAAAGCGACTACCCCCAAGGTCGCAGAAGCCCCTTCCACCATGGAAGATGAGGAGGCCCCCAATCCCATTGAGGCTGCCATCACCGCTCAGACGGAAAAATCTCTTTTTGAGAAGCCAGCTGTCTTTGCCTATGGTAGCGCCAAAGAGGACATCGAAGACGGGTCTACCACCTTCGAAGAACTCCGCATCGCCAAGGCTGAGGACTTCCCTGAGTTGGGTGAAGGCAAGAAAGTCTCGTGGACAGTGGAGTACGGTAAGATTACCAAGACTGTGCCCGATCCCAAGGGCACTACCATCATTTCCATGAAGGAAGAAATCGAGCGTAGCAAGGCATTTCTCGACAGTCTGAAAAAGGCGAAGGACAAAAACCCTAGCTGTCTGATTAAGCCCAAGGTGACTGCCCAGAGCAAGGGACAGACCTACAAGGGGATGTTTCCCACGCAGGCAGAGGCCGTGGCTTCGGACAAGGTAATTTGTCTCTTTCCTGCCCAAGACGGACGTATCTATGAGTTGCGCAAGACCGAAATGGGTGACTTTGTCACCCCAAAAAACAGAGTGAGTGAATTGGAGGTGGCACGGGCTGGGTTTACCCCAGCCCTGCCCCTGATTCCTCAGCATATTTTGGGTATGGTTATCTCATTTTTCCGTAGCTATATGAACCAGCAGGAATATGAAGCGTTGGCTCATATCTATTGGGACAGGGACATGAAGGAATACACTATTTACATCCCCGAACAGACGGTAAGCAAGACCCGTATTGTTGCTGATTTGCGACAAGATGGGTTACCTTCGGAGCGTTACCTTCATTATGCGGACATTCATAGCCACAACAGTATGGCGGCCAAATTCTCGGCTGAAGATGACCGTGACGAAAAAGCCACACGGCTTTATTTTGTAGTTGGTCGTCTGGACAAGTTTCTGCCAGATATCACAGCCCGCATTTCTGTGGGTGGTGTCTATCAGGAGATTGATCCTGCATTGGTGTTAGAACCATTCAAGCAGAACTTCCCTCA
>JBCQUZ010000015.1:0-37815 GCA_047173645.1 Rikenellaceae bacterium | reverse complement strand
TTTTATCGCTTAGGCGGAATAAATTTGAGCCTGGCTCCGATTTGTTTCGCCTTTTCTTATGTCCCTATAGTTTCTTGACCTCAATTCAGTTGCATTTGCAGGTTGAATTCAGCTATTATAACAATGTGGTTCGGTTCGTTATATTTATGCTTTATATGTTTAGTGAGTAGCTATATAGAGAATATATACACGCCACAAAAGTAGTAATTTATTTTTAATTCACGACTAAAAATTGTATTTTAATAAGAAAAAGTGCTATAAGATTGGTTGAAACAGGAAATAATATCCAACTTTTAGGATATTAATAGTAGGTTATATTGCGTGTGTGGCTTGTTTTTATTGCCAACAACAGCAAACATCCAACTAATTTATGGTTAAATTAGTTGGATGTTTGCTGTTGCGAAAACTTAATTTCTCAATATCATTCAGGGTAGGTCATATTATCCTCTGTCATACAATTAAGTACTTCGTCGACATATTTACGAGATTCATATTTTGCCATCGGGAGGTTGTGGAGTAGGTAGTTACCGCAATCGCGAGCCTTCATTCCTGGAACTTCGCCTTCGAAGGATGCGATAAATTCGAAGGTTTCGCGCATAAGATCTACTATATCCGAAGTCTCCAAATCACCCTTCATCAAGAAGTAGTTGCCAGTGCAACATCCCATTGGCCCCCAGAATACAATCTTATCGCCCCACACAGGGTGGTTGCGAAGGAATGTTGCGGCGAGGTGTTCTATGGTGTGTAGCTCTCCGTAGCCGATAGCTGGTTCGCGGTTGGGTTCTTTCATCCTCACATCGAATGTTGTGACAACTTGGTCGCCCATATAATCTTTGCGCGAGACATATACTCCACGAAGTAGGTCGTCGTGATTTATCGCAAAACTTGGAATCTTTTTCATTAGCTGTTTATCTAAATTTTTTCTATAACTTGCTTGAGCACTTCGAATGAGGTTTTGGGCACTTCGTCCCAAAAGTTATCATATTGTTCGGCGTGGTCGTCGGCACCTGGCGTGTCGCTAATTATGCGCACCGAAACGAAGGGGATGGAGTAGATATGGCACACTTGGGCTATGGAGTTGGATTCCATATCGGTCGATAGCACTTCGGGGATTTGAGCCTTGATAGCGTCGAGTTCCGAGCGCGAGGTGATGAATTTATCGCCACTACACACTACGCCTCCATGGATTGTTACATTTTGGATATTCGCAGAGAGTGCTATATTATATAGGTTATCGTCGCTCCTAAATCTTGCGGGTAATCCTTGGACTTGCCCCCATTTATTGCCATCGCCACACCATGTATCGTTGTATAGGGATTCTCGCCCAACGACAACATCCATAACCTTGAGCGAAGAGTCGAGACCTCCAGCAACACCGCAATTGATAATGCAGGTGGGTGAAAATTTAGAGATCATCTCGACAGCACACACTGCCGAGCAGACCTTTCCGATTCCGCTTTGAGCCACCACGACGTTGCGTTTGGCGAGGCGACCTGTGATAAACTCTACACCTGCGATATTGTAGTGTTGGCAACTGTTCATTTGTGATGTGACCAGTTGCAACTCTTTGCTCATAGCGACTATAACTCCGATCCTATTCATGGTTATTTATAAGATGTTAGTAGGGTAGGGTCATACAAATAACGTTTGATGCTCTTCTTGGGGGTTTTTATAAACTCCGTAGGGTAGATTGTGATGGTCGCCACCTTTTCGTAGCTTGCCACAAGGGTGTTAAGCTCTTTGAGGTTCTTTTCCATAACTACTTTGAGCTCTTCGTTTGACACGCCATTGTTTTGAGCCAAATCGAAATCTGGCACTACCAAAGCACCTAGTTTGCCACCATTGTCGATGATGAGTGATTCGCCCACCAAATACATATTGTTGAGTTTATCTTCGATTTGTTCGGGGAAGATGTTTTGACCACTTCCGCTGAGGATCATAGTTTTGCAACGTCCCTTAATATATAGAGTATCATCTGTATCTATAACTCCTAGATCGCCCGTGTGTAGCCATCCGTCGACATCTAAAACAGATGAGGTAGCCTCATCGTTTTTGTAGTATCCAACCATCACGTGTTCTCCTCTGACCAAAATTTCGCCTGGGATATTTTGTGGATCAGACGAAAGGATCTTCACCTCTAGGTTTTTGGTTATAACCTTTCCGCATGATCCTAACTTAAACTCATCGTTTGGCGAGAAGCTAATGAGGGGTGCACACTCGGTCATTCCGTAGCCTACCGTTAGAGGGAATCCGATCTTGGTAAGGAACGACTCTGTCTCGTGGTTCATAGCAGCTCCACCTACAACAAATAGGGCAACTTCGCCACCAAAGGCATCGATCAATTTGCTCTTGATAACGGTGTAGATAGCTGTGTTGAGTAGTGGAATCTTCATTGCGATACTCATTGCGCTTTGTTCCAAAAGAGGCATGATTTGTTTGCGGTAGACCTTTTCGAGAACCATTGGTACACAACAAATTAGTGTTGGTTTAACTCTCGACATCGCCTCCAGCAAAATCTTTGGGGTTGGCATTCGACCAAGCAGGGTGATATGTGCACCGACAGCCAATTGAGCCAAGAAGTCAAATGTGCAACCATAGGCGTGAGCCAAAGGTAGGAACGACAAAACTCGTCCTTCGCGCATGAAATATAGCTTTCCTGTATTTTTGTCGATATAATCCCACACTGCGGTGACATTTCCCGTAAGGTTATTGATAGTGAGGATTACACCTTTGCTCGAACCTGTTGTGCCTGATGTGTAGTTCAACAAGCATGGTGCATCGTTTGGAACATCGCGATATGAAATATCTGTCACTCCAAAGCCGTTTTCATATTTTGCATTGAGCATTGAGTCTGACTCCTCTTGGAGTTGAGTATAGCCATTTTCACCTCTTTCATATTTAACCGAAAAATCGGTGAGTGAAATTGCTAATTCTATCATTGGAATTTGATTCTCCTCCATAACATCCCAGAAGTTGTCGCCTAGGAATATCATGCGACTCTCCGAGTGATTAATGATATTAATAACATCGTTAGCATTAAAATCTTGGAGTATAGGTACTATAATAGCGCCATAGGTAATGGTTGCCAAGTATGAGATGCACCATCTTGGATTATTACGACCTATAAGGGCGATTTTGTCGCCATGTTTGATCTCCATTTTATCGAATAACAGGTGTAATTTTGCAATTTCACGAGCCATTTCGAGGTATGTGAATGTGTCATTCTTTTTGAAGTAATCACTTAGTGCATATAGGTTGCTATTTGCACGGAAATTCTCTTCGTAGATTTTTATTAAATTCTCCTTTAACATATTATAAAAAGTTTTAGGTTAGTTTTTGGTTGGTCTCTTCTTTAAAATGTATATCTTAGATTCTGTGCCATCGCGCAATCTATCTATGTTTTTGCGGTGAGTCCACACGAGCAAAATCGCAATCACAAAGGTGAAAATTATAAATGGGATAGATTGGCTTGCTGTTGGAGATAAAAGTGTAAATATCGGCAAACATCCGCCAGCAATCATTGAAGCCAACGACACATAGTGAAATATCATAAAGATAACTAACCATACGCCCAAACAAAGCAACACGATTGGAGGATTTATTCCGATAATAGCTCCCACTAAGGTTGCTACACCCTTACCGCCTTTGAATCCTGCAAAAATAGGGAATATATGCCCCAACACAACAGCAAAAACAGTAATAATACCCAAATTAATAGACCAAACGGGGCTAATGTCGGGTATATGGTTGATTAAATCTACAAGCACTACAGCAACAAAGCCCTTTAAAATATCGAGTGCAAAAACTGGCAATGCAACTCTGCGACCAAGCACTCTAAGTACATTGGTTGATCCTGCATTTTTGCTACCATATTCTCGAACATCTATACCATAATATTTCTTGCCGATCCACACAGCATTAGGTATTGATCCTAGCAAATATGCGATGATTAAGAGCAATATAGATAACAAACAAGGTACAATCATATAATGTTTAGGTTTAGTTTTATAGCACAAATATAGTCAAAAAAATTAAAAATCATTACATTTATAGTGATCATTTTTATAATTTACCCCCTCACTATGTCGATAATAAGTAGTGTAATGATTGATAATTCGCTATAAAATAACTACCTTTGTGGAGAGAAATATCCATATATGAATATAAACAATTTGCGCCCCACGATGGGTGAAGGCAAACGACTCTTTGTAGAGACTTATGGTTGCCAAATGAATGCTGGAGATAGCGAAATAGTTGTCTCAATCCTCCAAGTGGAGGGCTATATATATACCTCTAAAATCGAGGAGGCAGATGTGATTTTGATAAACACGTGTTCTATTCGCGACAATGCGGAGCAACGAATTTGGGGTCGCTTGGTTGAGATGCGTAGGTTACGACGCGCCAAAAAATCATTAATAATAGGTATCATCGGATGTATGGCAGAACGACTCAAAGAGCAACTCTTGGAGGGTGACGATGCTGTGGATATTGTAGCGGGTCCCGATTCTTATCGCGATCTACCCACTCTGTTGCGAGCTGCCGAGGGAGGTAGCAAGGGGGTGAATGTGATTTTGTCGGCAGAGGAGACATATGCTGAAATTTCGCCTGTGAGGTTAGACAAAAATGGAGTTAGCGCCTATGTGGCTATTATGCGCGGATGTAATAACTTCTGTTCATATTGCGTGGTGCCATATACTCGCGGACGCGAAAGGAGTCGCGATGTGGAGAGTATCCTCTCTGAGATTAGAAATCTTTTCGAGAATGGTTATCGCGAAGTTACTCTTTTGGGTCAAAACGTGAACTCATATTGTAGTGGAGATGTTGGTTTCCCCGAACTTATGGCTCTTGTTGCCGAAGTATCGCCTCTTTTGAGAGTTCGATTCGCGACATCGCACCCCAAGGATATGAGCGATTCATTGCTCGAAGTGATGGCTAAATATACTAATATTTGTCGTGCAATTCATCTGCCTGCTCAATCTGGCGCGACATCTATGTTGGATAGAATGAAGCGCAAATACTCCAGAGAGTGGTATTTGGGTAGAATAGAGGCGATCAGAAGATATTTGCCCGATTGTGCAATATCGACCGATATAATCGCAGGATTTTCGGGCGAGACAGAGGAGGAGCACGAAGCTACAATCTCACTCATGAAGGAGGTTGGCTACGAATATGCCTTTATGTTCAAATATTCGGATCGTCCAGGCACCTTTGCCCACGAAAATTTGGCGGATGACATCCCCGAAGATATTAAGACAGCGCGCCTAACGGAGATCATAAACTTACAAACTAAACTTTCGGCGACGAGCAACGCTAAAGATGTAGGCAAGGAGTTTGAGGTGTTGGTTGAGGGCGAATCCAAAAGAAGTGCGGAGCAGATGTTTGGTCGCTCATCGCAAAACAAGGTGGTGGTGTTTGACCGCCACGATATTAAGGTAGGTGATTATGTTACAGTTAAAATCACCTCTTGCTCTTCGGCAACATTGCTAGGTGAAGTTGTGGGGAAATAACAAAAAGAAGAAGAATGTATTTTGATGAACTAGATTTAGACTATGACGTTTTAGACGCTATAGATGAAATGGGATTTGGAGAGATGACCCCTGTGCAAGAGGCGACAATCCCAGTTATACTTTCGGGCGACGACCTTATCGGTTGTGCTCAAACAGGTACGGGCAAAACAGCAGCATATGCCTTACCTCTACTTAGTATGTTGATGGATGGGCGCGCAGATGGATCATATGAGGAGTCGAAGATTAAGGCTATAATTATGGTGCCTACGCGTGAGCTTGCGATGCAAATAGATACCCAACTGCAAGGGTTTTCATACTATCTGCCAATATCTACAACTGTTGTGTATGGCGGCGGCGATGGCAAAACATGGGATGTGCAACGTCGTGGAATGAATAGCGGAGCAGATATTGTCGTAGCAACTCCTGGTCGTCTGTTGGCTCACTTGGAGGGAGGTGTAGATTTTTCGGGCGTGAAACATTTTATATTGGATGAGGCGGATAGAATGTTGGATATGGGATTTTTTGACGATATAATGAGAGTCGTAAAGAAGCTATCCACAGATCGCCAAACGATTCTCTTCTCGGCAACTTTACCTCCCAAGATCCGCGAACTCTCAAAGCAGATTCTTCGCAATCCGCAAGAGGTTAACATTGCAATCTCGAAGCCCAATGAATCTATAGATCAAGGGATTTATGTTTGTTATGAATCACAAAAGTTGGGCATCATAAGTAAATTGTTTGAGACTCCATCCGAAACGAAGACGATTATCTTCTCATCATCGAAGCTCAAGGTTAAGGATCTCGCATTCCAATTCAAACGCATGAAACTCAACGTGGGAGCTATGCACTCCGACCTCGATCAAGCTAAGCGTGAAGAGGTGATGTTGGCATTCAAGAACAATAAAATCAATATCTTGGTGGCAACCGATATTGTGGCGCGAGGAATCGACATCACAGATATAGGTATGGTCATAAACTACGATGTGCCGCACGACCCCGAAGATTATATCCACCGCATTGGACGTACTGGTCGCGCGAGTGCAACAGGTGTGGCGATAACTTTTGTAAGCGAAAAGGAGCAAGGTAAATTTCACCGCATAGAGGAGTTTATAGAAAAGACAATCAAACAATTAGAGCTCCCCGCGGAGGTTGGCGAACCACCTGTTTATAACCCCAAAACACCTGTTGTACGTGATAGTCGAGGCGGACGTAAAGGTGGCGGTAATAAAAATAAGAGTCGTAAACCTAAAGGTGCGTCACCTAAATCGCAAGATGGCAGTGACACAAAAGTAGATACTATACCTCAATTACAAGCGGAGGTCGTTTCTGCTAAACCTAAAAAGCGAAGATTCAACAAACGACGCAAACCAAAAAGCGAAAAAGGAGAACAATCGACTACCATAGCGACAGCTCCGAAAGAGCAATAATATCAATTTTTGGGTAAAAAATTGAAAGAAAATAAACAATTTTACTAACTTTGCCGAATAAACACATTTCGAACATAATTTATGAAAAGTCCAAGAATAGCCGAGGTGCTCAAAATGGAGGCAACCAACGCAGATATTACAGTCAAAGGCTGGGTAAGAACCAAGCGAGGCAATAAAAATGTAGCATTCATAGCATTGAACGATGGTTCGTGCGCAGCAAATATTCAAGTGGTTGTTGACCTTGCTAATTTCGACGAAGCTACTCTCAAAACCATAACTACAGGTGCGTGTGTTAGGGTTGATGGCACATTGGTTGCTTCGATGGGAGCAGGTCAAGGTGTCGAGATCCAAGCAAAGAGCGTGGAGTTGTATGGCGCGGCAGATCCAGAAAGTTATCCACTTCAAAAGAAGGGTCACTCGTTGGAGTTTCTTCGCGATATTGCATACCTTCGTCCGCGTACAAATACATTTGGCGCGATCCTTCGTATTCGTCATGCAATGGCTTTTGCGATCCACCAATACTTTAATAATAAGGGATTTTATTATCTTCATACGCCAATTATCACAGCTTCGGATTGTGAGGGAGCAGGTCAAATGTTCAATGTGTCGACTCTCGATATGAGCAATCCACCTCGAACAGAAGAGGGATCGGTAGATTATTCGCAAGATTTCTTTGGTAAGGCTTGTAATCTTACAGTATCTGGACAATTGGAGGGTGAATTAGGCGCGTTGGCATTGGGTCAAATCTACACTTTTGGACCCACTTTCCGCGCCGAGAACTCAAATACACCTCGTCACTTGGCGGAGTTTTGGATGATCGAGCCTGAAATGGCATTCTATGAGTTGGAAGATAATATGGAACTTGCTGAGGAGTTCTTGAAATATCTTATTCAATATGCGCTCGACAATTGTCGTGAGGATTTGGAGTTTATGAATAAGATGTGGGATAAGGAGCTAATCGAGAGATTGGAGTTTGTCGTGGGCAACGATTTTGTACAACTCCCATACACAGAAGGAGTCGAAATTTTGAAGGCTTCGGGCAAGAAGTTTGAGTTTCCAGTGGATTGGGGTTGCGATTTGCAATCTGAGCATGAGAGATATTTGGTTGAGGAGCATTTTAAAAAGCCTGTGATCTTAATTAATTATCCTAAGGAGATTAAGTCATTCTATATGAAGCAAAACGACGATGGCAAGACTGTTCGTGCGATGGATGTATTATTCCCAAAAATCGGCGAAATCATAGGTGGATCGGAGCGTGAAGCTGATTTTGGCAAGCTTTCTGCAAGGGTTAGAGAGTTAGGAATGAAAGAGGAGGATGTTTGGTGGTATTTAGATACTCGCCGTTGGGGTTCTGCCCCTCACTCAGGTTTTGGTTTGGGATTTGAGCGTCTGTTGTTGTTTGTCACAGGTATGGCAAATATCCGCGATGTGATACCTTTCCCTCGCACACCAAACAATGCAGAGTTTTAATCTACGCCTTTTGTAGTTGACCTTTGTTGAGTGGGTTTGAATCTATAGATTCTCTATTTTTTCGCAACATTTAATCAAGCTCACAACCGTATGTCAATAAACCAAAGACAAATATTGAGCCTTAGTCAAAGACTATCGCCACAACAAATACAGATGATTAAGTTGCTTGAGCTGCCTACAATGCAGCTTGAGCAACGAATCAAACAAGAGATCGAGGAGAATATCGTGTTGGAAGAGCAACAACCCACCTCTTCGGAGGATAGCGATGAACCTCAACAAATCTCGGTCGAGGAGTATCTTCGCGAGGATGATACTCCATCGTATAAAAGTCGCATAAACAACTACTCCAAAGATGAAAAACAACGCCCTGTTTTTTTGTCGGGTGGACGTACTCTACAAGAGTTTCTTATGGAGCAATTGGGGTATAGAAACCTTTCGGAGCGAGAGTTTATAATAGCACAATTCTTGGTCGGAAGTCTCGACGAGGATGGTTACCTACGCAGAGATTTAGTGTCGCTAAGCGATGATATTGCATTTATGCTTAGTATGGATGTCGATGTCGATGAGTTGGAGAGGGTATTAAAAATTGTGCAACAAATGGAACCTACAGGGGTGGGTGCTAGGGATTTGAGGGAATGTTTGCTTTTGCAATTCGACCAAATGTCGCACCTTAATCGTATGCAACGCATAGGTCGCAAGATCTTGGCACACCATTTCGAAGAGTTTGCTAAGAAGCATTACGAAAAGTTGATGCAAAGACTTCAAATTAGCGAAGAGGAGTTTCGCGAAGTTATAGCAGAGATCCGTCATTTAACCCCTAAGCCAAGTAATTTGTATGCCGAGGGGGGGACAGATACGACACCTTACATAATCCCCGATTTTATATTGACATACCAAGAGGGGCAGTTTGACTTGTCGCTCAATTCGTCGAATGTTCCCGATGTTAAGGTGAATCGAAAATATATAGAGATGATTCGAAGCATGGTGGGGCGCGATGGTAAAATCAAGGAGACCGACAAGGAGGCGTTGCAATTTGTAAAGAGTAAAATCGATTCGGCAAAGTGGTTTATCTCGGCAATCAAACAGCGCCAAGATACCCTCATGCGTACAATGCAAGAGATACTCGATTATCAAGAGGAGTATTTCAAAGATGGCGATGAGTGCAAACTTCGCCCGATGATCCTTAAGGATATAGCTGACCGCACAGAGCTTGATGTATCGACAATTTCGCGCGTGGTAAATAGTAAATATGTACAGACGCAGTTTGGTATAATACTTCTTAAATCTCTATTTTCGGAGGCTATGCAGACCGACTCGGGAGAGGAGGTTTCGAGCTACGAGATAAAGAAGATTTTGCAGAAGTGCATCGATGAGGAGAATAAACGTAAACCCCTCACCGACGAAATTTTGATGGATATTCTAAACTCCAAAGGTTATCATATCGCACGACGCACGGTGGCTAAATATCGCGAGATGTTATCTATCCCTGTGGCTCGATTGCGCAAGCAGATATAATATTAGCAGTAATGAGGTTGGAGATTGAGGATCGCGCTCAAAATCCCCAACCACACTCTATCATCTCTACGAAATTTTCATCCATCTCAACAAGTTCACCTTTTTGGTTGATTTGCCAATAGTTGTTAGCTATCTTTACACATAGCAGGACTCCCTTATCTTGGAATGATCTATATTTCGGCTCCTCTACGAACTTAGGTTCGCAGATCCATTTGCCTTTGGTGTTGATAATTCCATATAGTTGCGTTTTGGTGTCGCGTGCTACAGCTATGCCATCAACAAACTTCCTGAGATTATCGAGATGGTCAAATTTAAATGGACGATTGAACTTTTCATCTATATAAATTTCATATGCGTTGGGGCTATCTCCTTGAATCTTAGCCAATCTAACACATCCAATTCCACTATCAAAAGGCGAAATATAATACCACTCGGTACCATCCTCGGCTCGATGTGCTACTTTGCCATCGTCACCAATATAAACAAGTTCTCGTTGTTCTACATCGACCATAGGTGTTAACCTTGCGGTGAACTCCTCGCTGTTATTTACCAACATATACGACTTATTATCAATTAGTTTACCTTTGGAATTGACAAACATCACCTGCCGAGGATTTTGATTAAAACGAAGAGATCCAACGCCTTGTTTGTTGAATGTCACATAGTCGCTCAAATCAACATCGCGAATATACCCCTTCTCGAAATCCAACACTCCAAATTCACCTTTACGATATGTCAACGCGCGATTCTCGCTGTCGGATTCAATGTAAAATATATGGTCGAACCACATATCGGTTGTTGGTTTGCCCGAATAATCTAAATATCTATGTTTGTTGTCGAGCGCCGTGTAGATCAGCTTCTTGTGTCTGTGAGGATAAGTATGGTCATATATCACATCAACTATCACATCCCCTTTTTTATCTATATACCCCTCTTTATCACCTAGTTGTACTTTTATAAAATCTCCAAATGAGTTATGTGCTTTGTCGTATATAAATTCGGTCGCATCCTCACCTTGTGTATCTATCAAACCCCATTTGTCACCACGTTTTGCAAGTGCTAATTTCGACTTTTGATCGAATGAATTTATAAGTTGAAAACTCTTTTGAGATACTCTATTGAGCAGAGTATCAACTAAGTAATATTCGTCGGGACTTGTCGCCACAATTGCAACATCAAATCGAAAATCTGAGGCATATCGATAGAATTTATCACGACCCTCCAAAGGGACTCCATCGAGATCAACAAAGCTATACTTATCGAATTTGTGTTGCATCGTAAGCGGGATTGTTCCGTTGGGGGTGATCTCGCTATGACAATGTCGATATTTAATCGTGTCGATAGCTTCACCTTGTGTATTGATGAAATATTTCTGGTCTGTAAGATAGGGGGTCGAATCTGCCACTATCTCGTCGACAAACGCGACACCTTGGGATGTGAATTGTGATGCTTCGCGGAAATTCCTGCCAAAGAGTCGATTGCCATCTTTGTCGATATAATAACATTTCAAATTTGATTCGTAAATCACACCTATTCCACAGCTAAATTTAGCTGATTTTTGCGATATAGGCTCCACTATCATCTCGCCTTTCTCATCTATTATACCCCACAATTTATCGATCTTTACATAGGCGCGACCCTCACTATAAAGCTCAATGCCTCTATATTTTGGCTCTACAATCTCGACACCTCGATCATCTATAAAGCCATACAAACTATCAATTTTTGTGATCGCGCGCCCCTCCACAAAGGAGTATATATAGTCATACTTCGGCTCGCATAGCTTGTGCCCTAACGAGTCTATAAGCAGAGCCTTATCATCTTTGAAACACCTCAACACAGAGGTGCCCTTCGATGTAAATATCTTGTCGTATATCGCAGGAATCGCAACATCTCCATTGCGGAACAACATACCACGCTTGTCACCATTATAACCATATACGCGATCATAATCGTCGACAGAGGCGATCTTTTCGAATCCATCCACCCATTTTAGTTCGCCCGATATGGTGTTGAATTGTGCAACACGATCACGATCATCTGTCGTTGCCAACATGATTTTTGTCGCATTGCCTATCAATTCATCTTTAGATATTGACCATCTGTTGAAATCATTATCATAGAGCCTTTTGCCTTTTTCGTCAAATATATTTAGATATGTTTTGCCATTAAGCCTCTTATAGCCAAAGATATATTTGTTTGATTCATGAAACGAGAAGTTGTAATATTCAAACGGGACAATTGTCTCATCGCGGAAGTTGATAATACCTCGTAGCTTGTTTATCTCTGCCATCGCAATACCATTTCTAAAAGACCACGCCTTGTCATATTTGCAGGGGATAACTTCGCGCCGTCTATTATCAACATAGCCATAAAGTTTTGTTTCGGGATCGCTCACAAGTCGTTTACCCTCTCTTAGAGACCCGAAGTAGCTATACTCTTTACTATTAAGCACTTGATTTAGGGTGATATTGACCATTCCCACATCATTTGAATCGGTTCGGGTATATCCAATCTGCTCTCGATAATCATCTTTAGTGATCTTATACACAATGTTTTTTGTGAATCCGCATACCACAAGCGGGGTATTGCCACACACTTTGCCGTCGATCTCGATAGTCGCCTCGGAGGGGGTCGACATGATTAAGAACTTCTTGTTGGATTCACCTATCCAATAGGCACTGGCACGAATTTTTGCAGATTTACCACTAGCGGTGATAATTTCGTGATATTCGACCTGTTGATGTTCTACCTGCGCAGTTGTTGTCGCAACAGCAAAGGGTGCAATGAGTGCGCAGAGTGTGGCGATTAGGGCTTTCATATTTTAAGTAGTTTTGTGGGTGGGTATGTGCAAGTTACATAAAAATTGGATAAATGCAAACATTACATATACAAAGTTAAATATCACACCTCTTAATTCCTACTTTTTGAATATCATTTCTACAATACCTAATCGCCTTATTTTCCGATCGTTGAATATATAAAATATCATTTAGTAACTCCTCTATCAACTAGAATTGAGCCGTAACTCCAAACGTCGGCAACATTGTGTCGCTCACGTTGGGCAGATATTTCATTATGTAGTAACCTGGATTGTTCGGGTCAACTTCGCCTGTGCTCACTGGGATTGATTGTTGGGTGAAGCTACTCTTCGACGCATTTTGAATATCGAGGTATAGCCCCAACATCCAATTTGCGAAGTAGAAAGTTTTGTCGACACGTATATCTAATTGCGCATAACCACCTGTCCTTTCGGCATTGTAGAGCGAATAATCATAGGTTGGTTGTCCGCTATTATCCCACACAATAATCTCTGCCGAAGCGTCGGCATCGTAGGGGGTGTAAGGTGAACCTCCTGTGGCGCTAATTTTGGCTCCGATACTCCAACCACGTGGTAAATAGTATGTTCCCGAGGTGTTGAGTATGATGCGAGAATCCCATGCCGAGGGGCGATATTCAGCGCTTTTGTCGACTCTATATTCACTTTGAAAAAGGGTTAATGATCCAACCAATGACACCTTACCTGGGATCTGCCATCGTGCTAAAAACTCCAAACCATATGCTCTACCATCGCCACTTTGTACAAAGAGTTCATTGCCAATTGTACCATAATCGGTACCTTGGTCGGCGAGCGGAGTGTTGGTTTGAGTCGAAACAGGAAGATCCGTATAATATTTGTAAAACGCTTCGGCAGAGATAAATAATTCCTTACCTTTGCGCCAATCTGCTCCGACTGTCGCCTGTTTGACATTCATATAGTCGAGGTTTGAATTTACCTTTGCGCCATCCTCTTGGTAACTCAAAGCCGTTTGAGGTGGCATTTGATAATACATACCCAGGTTAGCATTCAACGAAAATCCACGCTTTAGTCTATACGAAGATGATAGACGTGGCGAAAATTGTCGCCAAAATTTTGCTGTTTCGCCCGAGAAACTATTGCCACTAAATCGTCCGCCAATAGACGCAGAGAATCTCTCAGATGGAGATTTGTAGCTACCCCCAGCAAAGAGGGCGTAATCTATATAATTTAGGTCGCTTGTGTAGTTGTTCCAAAGGGTTTCGTCAGCGCTTATGTATCGAGAGATGGATGATATATCATATTGCAACAAACTCATATCGGCACCATATCTTAAAGTCCAATTACCTAGATAACTACGATTTACATTTTGTAGTGTTGTCTTTTGTGATTTTGATTTTATGTGGTAATTTAGATTTTCGGAGGATGAGTCGTCGTTGTCTTGATACTTTATATTTTCGGTATTTAGGTAGTTGTGGCTAAGAGATATGCGTTGCGAATGGGTGCCCGAAAAGTGACGATATGTCGCTCCGACAGTATAGGTTTGTTGTGTGATGGTTGGAAGATAGCCCAATATATATTCGGAGGTTGCGGTTGTTCCCTCCTCATTGAGGCTCATGTCGTCGAAGCCAGCGACAGCAATAAACGAGACCTCTTGATTGTCGGAAAATTTATGTTTTACCTTTGATGTTGCATCAATAAAATTGGGCAAGAAGGGTAGACCTATCATCTTGAATAACAACTGCAAATATGATTGGCGAACCGAAAAAAGATATGTCGTATTGGGTGAAAAGTGACCACTTCCACTGAGTGACACCTCCGATGCTCCGAGTGTCGCTTTGAAACTTTGATCGGATGTGTCACCATCGCGCAACTTAATATCGAGCATTGAACTTAGCGCGCCACCTTTATCGACAGGAAAAGCTCCCGTATAAAAATCAATCTCGCGGATCAAATCAGCATTGATAATTCCAACTGGACCTCCCGAGGCTCCCTCGGTCGAGAAGTGGTTAATGTTTGGGATCTCGATGCCATCCAAATAGAATTTATTTTCGGATGGGGAACCTCCTCTGACAATCAAGTCGTTGCGATACGCCGCGGGCGAGAACGACACTCCAGGGAATGATTGCACGATCTTCGACACATCGCGATTAGCTCCAGGGCTCTTCTCGATCTCTTGCACGCCGATACGCCTCATGCTCACAGGGCTCTCTGCCACAGCCACAAAGTTCGACCGTGTAATAATAACATCCTCCAATTGTTTGGAATCTTGAGACATAACAATCTCCACAATAGGGGTCTTGGCAGAGACTTGAATCTCCATAGATGGGGTGGATTCATACCCCAACGACGAGGCTATAACCTTGAAAATTCCAGGTTCTACGTTGGTAATAGTGAAGTTTCCTTCGTCGTCGGTCACCGCTCCACGGCTCATTTGACCATCGACAACAACTGACGCATAGGAGATCGGTTGGCGACTTTGCTCCGAGATAACACGCCCCGAGATCGAGAAGGTGCGCCCGAAGGTTAAGTTGGTCGAAAATAGTAATATAAATGCGGAGAGGATTAAAATCTTTTTCATTATTGGTTCTCTATTTCTCTACACAAAGTTAACCTTTATTTGTGATACTACAAAAATCATAGACAATATTATAGCATAATTGATAAAATTTATTATATTTGCAACCTAAACAAATAAAAATAGAATGAAACAGGAGAGCCAAAATCCAACAGCAATATTACTTATGCACTGCCCCGATAGAGAGGGAATCATCGCCCTTGCGAGTCGTTTTATCAAAGAACATGGTGGTAATGTTGTTAACTTAGATCAACATGTTGATCGCGACGAAAATATATTTTTTATGCGCATAGAGTGGGAAATCTCTAATTTTTCGATCAAAAGAGATATGTTGCGCGAAGTTATCCGTCGACTCTTTGCCTCTAAATATGGAGTAACATTCAACCTGTTTTTTAGCGATGAAACTCCTCGTATGGCGATTTTTGTGTCGAAGATGTCTCACTGTTTATATGATCTTTTGGCTCGTTACACAGCAGGCGAATGGAAGGTCGAGATACCTCTTATTATTAGCAACCACCCCGATATGGAGATCGCCGCTCGTAGGTTCGATATTCCATATTTCCACATCCCAATGAACAAAGATATTAAGGTCGAACAAGAGGCTAAAACATTAGAACTATTGAGTCAACACAAAATAGATTTTGTGGTGTTAGCTCGCTATATGCAGATCATTTCGAGCGATTTTATTGAGCATTATCCCAACAATATTATCAATATCCACCACTCATTCCTCCCTGCATTCGTGGGCGCTAAGCCATACCATGCAGCACACGCTAGAGGTGTAAAATTGATAGGTGCTACGAGCCACTATGTAACTTCGGATTTGGATGCAGGACCTATCATCGAGCAAAACATCACGCGCATTTCGCACCGTGATTCTGTAGCAAGTTTGGTACACAAGGGTCAAGATCTCGAAAAGATTGTATTGTCACAAGCTGTGGAGTTACATATCAACCACAAGATTCTAACTTACGGTAATAAGACTGTATTATTTAGCTAAAATTATATTTTTAGCTCTTTTTCACCACAAACAAAATCACAAAATAATAAGGCATTGATCTCAGTCAAAAGATCAATGCCTTATTATTTTGTTGTAAATTAGTTTGGCAAGGAGGGGTGGTGCAAAACTACTTGATTATTTGATATTTAGTATTGTCGGGTTTTATCGAGCTTTGTGAGCATACATAATCCTTTAATACTTGTGCAACTTTTGTCTCGGTGATCTCCATCTCTACACCATCGAGACCTTTATAATTTTGCGCAACGTAATCTCCCATTGCCACTGTGTATATTTTTCCGCTCTTGAGGGTTGGAAATATTACATCTACAGCATCGCCACTTTTGCCGGTGATAACAGTATAGGGTGCCGAACAGTTGAGATCTATATAGTGTGATTCACCTATATTTACTTTGTCGTTGAACTTGGTTATAATCATTGTTTTAAGCTGGTCAGTTGTCATTTTGAGAAGAGCAATTCGAGAGCTAAAAGGTTCAACATTGAGGATTGTCGCTGTATTAATATCTCCCTCGGGGAATTTGTCTAACCTTATGCCTCCGCTATTGTAGATGCCAATATCGGCACCCGAAGCATCCCTAATTGTCGATGTGAATAGATTTTGGAGTGCCATTGTCGAGAACTCTTTTTCGACTTTGCCTATTGGCTCAGTTAATTCTGGATTGTGATAATAGCCATCGACCATTTGGGCCACCTCTTCATCGGGTGAATAACCTTTGAGTGATATATTTCGATGGTCGATTTGTGGCTTTCCGCCAGGTGTCATCGTTACAACTATTGCTCCGATATTTTTGAGGCGACTGCCTGTTTGAGTCAATTTTATTCCGTTAACCTCTTCATCTATAACTTCATGGCTGTGAGCTCCAATAATCATATCGTATCCATTCAACTTTTTGGATGCGGCATATTCACGATCGCGAAGGTCGCCTGCGTGTGACAACAGAATCAACATATCGCATTCATCTTTAAGGTGTCGATACTCCGCAGCGCAATCATCTGGATTTATGAATGTTAAACCCTCATACGACGATGCCTTACCCGATGGATGTCCTCCATCATCATTGCCGACAACACCCACAAATGCAACCTTTAACCCTCCACACTCAACAATCGAATATGGTTTGGGCATTACAAAATCAGCCGAATCATTTACTACATTTGCCAAAATATTATCGAACTTCGCTTGCTCCACCGCCTTCGAAATATAGGCTGTTCCCCAATCAAATTCGTGGTTTCCATAGACACTAACATCATACTCTAACTTATTCATCAACTCAAAAATTGGAGTGTGATACTCCACCAAATCGACAAATGCGTTGCCCGTAAATTTATCGCCTCCATCCACGAGGATTACATCTGCTGTGTCGCGACACATCTTTACGGCGGAGGCAAGTGCTGGGAACCCATCAATTTGAGAGTGCATATCGTTGGTTGACAATATCACAATTGTGCGCTCCGATCTATTTTGGCACCCAACGAATAGGGTTGCCACAGCTATCCACATAAGTAGCCAACTGAAATTTCTCTTCATAAATTTATTTTTTAAGCTCGTTATATTTATACTATCATATCTCTTCATCAATTATCTATACCTCTTATACTCCTTGAATGTTGTATATAGCTCAAATTAATTTGAATATCGGCTCAAAGATAGTGATTTATGGTTAAAAATAAAAAGTGCGATGGAAAAATTCCCCATCGCACCTTGAAAAAATATTTTACTAACCTATTTGCTTATTGCAATTTAGCCAATACATTAGAGATTCTCTTCATCGCCTCGACCAAGTTCTCGTCAGATGTAGCGTAAGAGAAACGCAAATACTCTGGTGAACCAAACGCGTCACCTGCAACAGTTGCCACGTGACCCTCCTCAAGGATGTAAAGTGCCAAATCAGTCGAAGTGTTGATTACACGATCGCCAGCCTTCTTACCGAAGTAGTAGCTAACCTCTGGGAACAAGTAGAATGCACCCTCTGGGTTATTAACCTTGAATCCCTCGATCTTGCTAGCTAGCTCAACTACTAAGTTCTTGCGACGAAGGAATGCTGTACGCATAGTCTCGACACATGATTGATCTCCAGAGAATGCAGCAACTGAAGCCTTTTGAGCGATAGATGAAGCACCTGAAGTATATTGACCTTGAAGATTATCGCAAGCCTTAGCGATCCAAAGTGGAGCAGCGATGAATCCAATACGCCATCCTGTCATTGCATAACCCTTCGACACACCATTTACGATGATAACGCGATCGCGGATCTCCTCGAATTGAGCGATACTTTGGTGAGCACCAACATAGTTGATATGCTCATAGATCTCATCTGCAATAACATAAACTTGCTCGTGACGCTTCAAAACCTCAGCGATTTGAGAAAGCTCCTCTTGGCTATATACGCTACCTGTTGGGTTTGATGGAGAACAAAGAACCAACATCTTAGTCTTAGGAGTGATTGCAGCCTCTAGTTGAGCAGCTGTCATCTTGAAGTTATCCTCGATACCTGTCTCGATGATAACATTCTCACCCTCAGCAAGTTTAACCATATCAACATAGCTCACCCAGTATGGAGCAGGAACGATAACCTCGTCGCCTGGATTAATCATTGCAAGGATTGTGTTACACAAAGATTGCTTTGCACCACCCGACACAACGATTTGAGCTGGAGTGTACTCCAAGTTATTCTCGCGAAGAAGTTTCTCACAGATAGCCTTACGCAAATCAAGGTATCCTGGAACTGGAGAGTAGAACGAGAAGTTATCGTCGATAGCCTTCTTTGCTGCCTCTTTGATGTGGTCTGGAGTGTTAAAATCTGGTTCACCAACGCTAAGGTTGATTACATCTACTCCTTGAGCCTTCAACTCATTACTCTTCTGAGACATCGCCAATGTTTGTGATGGCGTTAGTGCTGCTAAGCGATTTGATATTTTAGTCATTTTTTAAGAAATTATTTTAACATTTAGACCGCAAAGATAGTTAATAATTTTGAGATTACCAAATTACTGTTATAAAAATAACAAAAACAATATTATTTAATTATTGCTTTTGAACAACAAATCCCATAAGTAGACCATCGACACTTGTTGCGACGCTTTTAATCATGCTATATTGGGTGTTAGATGCAATATCGGGCACTTGATCGGCCACGGCAATAAGAGCCTTGGCATCAACAAGTAGGGTTGCGCTATCACCCGAAAGAGTTACATTTGCCGTTAATATCCCCACCTCAATATCGCTAACCTTCCCCATATCTATAGAGATTGTGTTTTGGGTTGTGTCGATAGAATATGTTGGTTTAATGGTGGTTTGGCTATCTTTGAATGATATTGTTGCATCGCTTCTGCTTGAGAATATTATGGTAAACATATTCTCAGATATACCAGAGCTTGATGCAACGCTATTAAGCAAACTCTCAACCTGTTTAATTACAGCAGTACCTGCAAATCCCTTTAGTGCACTATCATCCGAAAGATCAACTGCCAATTGGGTGAAGTTCCATGAACCCAGCATTGATGTTTCAGATAGAGCAATAGTCGATACTTCAACCTCTTCGCTGGTGTCCGTTGATGATGACGAAGATGATGTGAATGCCTTGAAAAGATCTGTAAGAGATTGAGCTTGAATACTCATACAACCACAAAGTAGTAGTGTTGTCGCTATAATTTTACGCATGATAAATCAAATTTTAAGATATGATATGTAACAAAGGTATAAAAAATATTATATATTATTACAGTATTACCTCCATATTTATATTTTTTCGGCTTTCAAAGCCTCTATTTTTTAGCTTTCAATACATCCAACTGAGTCGACATAATCCATGCCACTAATCCCAATACACCAACCACAGCAAATGCGTAGCGAAGATTTGTGAGATCCGAGATATAGCCAATAGCAGGAGGTCCAAACAAAAATCCAGCAAAACTTATGGTCGATACAATCGTTATAGCTCGCCCAGTGTGCATCTTGGTATTTTCGCCAGTTGCACTATATATAATAGGTATAATTCCGCACGCGCCAAATCCTATAATCATAAATGCAATAATCGTTGTGATGAACGATGGCAAAAGAGCCGCCATAAACATACCTATAAATATAGCCGCTCCGCATGCGCTCAACACTCCACGACGACCAAAGCGTCCAACGGCACGATCAATAAAGAATCGACCGATGGTCATTGTAACCATATAAGCGGCGAGTCCAATGGGGGCAAATCTCTTGTCGACTCCAACTATTTCGTGCAAAAACACTCCATTCCAATCTGCCATAGTTCCTTCGGCTGCCCATCCGACAAATCCGATTATTCCTAACCATAGCAAGAAGTTTTCGAACTTTACAGGTTTTTTAGTCTCTTCATTTTCATCTGCTCTATTTTTACTTAATGCGTCATTTTGAAGATAGTTATATTTCATGACAGCTACTCCACAAACCGCAATAGCCACAATACAGAAGTGAATCGGAGTGGCAATTCCAACAATGCTCATCCCTAACCCCAGGAGTGCTCCACACAATCCAGCAAAACTCCACGCTCCATGAAATGATGCGAGAATAGGTTTTTGGTAGAAGTTCTCGACAATCACAGCTTGTGAATTAATCGCAATATTGCAGAAGTTCCCAAAGAATCCGAAACTAATAAGAGATGCGACAAATATCGAGACATTTGGAGATACACCTATCATAATCAACGATATAGCATATCCAAAAACTGCGATTAACGACACCTTGTGGCTGCCGACTTTCGAGATCAACCACCCCGAAAAAGTCATACCAACGAGTTGCCCCATAGGGATCATAAGCAACATTATACCCCATGCTGCATCGTCCAACATAAGTGCGCTTTTGATCTCGGGAATGCGACTTGCCCAACTCGCAAAACATAGTCCAAATAGAAAGAAATAGATAAATATAGCGATTCTGATTTGTCGCTGCGTTTGTGAGTTTAGTGCGATTTTTGTTGACATTACAATTTGTTGTTTTTATAGGCGCAAAGGTATGATAATTATTTAATATAACGTGTATGTGTGATTATATTGTGGTCAAAATTTCAATTTTAGGATAAAATTTGTACCTTTGCATAATTGGTTTTAAGTATCACGAATATATATGGCAGAGATTAAAGAAAGAGAGATAATAGAAGATATTGGTAGTCAAGAATATAAGTATGGATTCACTACAAATATCGAAACAGAGATCATCGAGAGTGGTCTAAGTGAGGATGTAGTGCGCTTGATCTCCACCAAAAAAGGGGAACCAGAGTGGATGACCGAGCGTAGATTGGTGGCTTATCGCCATTTTTTGACGTTAGAGGTACCTACATGGGCACATTTGACAATTCCTGAGATAGATTTTCAGGCAATTAGCTACTATGCTGCACCAAAGAAAAAGGAGTCGCTAAGTTCAATGGATGAAGTTGATCCTGAGCTTAAAAAGACATTCGATAAATTGGGTATTCCGCTAGAAGAGCAGATGGCACTTGCAGGCGTTGCGGTGGATGCTGTGATGGATTCGGTGTCGGTAAAGACTACATTTAGAGATACTCTAGCAGAGAAGGGAATTATCTTCTGCTCCATATCGGAGGCGATCAAGGAGCATCCCGAACTAATCAAAAAATATCTGGGAAGCGTTGTGCCCCATACCGATAATTACTATGCAACACTCAATGCGGCGGTTTTTTCGGATGGGTCATTTTGTTATATCCCCAAAGGGGTGAGATGCCCAATGGAGTTGTCGACATATTTTAGAATTAATGCCTCGGGAACAGGTCAGTTCGAGAGAACATTGATAGTTGCCGATGAAGGGTCATATGTTAGCTACTTGGAGGGGTGTACAGCACCACAACGTGATGAAAATCAACTTCATGCGGCAGTTGTAGAAATCATAGTGCATGATCGTGCAGATGTGAAATATTCAACAGTTCAGAACTGGTATCCAGGAGACAAGGAAGGTCGAGGAGGTATATATAACTTTGTGACAAAGAGAGGTTTGTGTCATGCTGGGGCAAAACTTTCATGGACTCAAATCGAGACTGGATCGGCGGTGACGTGGAAATATCCAAGTTGCGTGTTGTTGGGCGATGGAGCTGTAGGAGAGTTCTATTCGGTGGCGATGACAAACAATCACCAGCAAGCTGATACGGGAACCAAAATGATACATATCGGGCGCAATACTCGAAGTCGAATAGTCTCGAAGGGAATTTCGGCAGGTTTGAGTCAAAATGCCTATCGAGGTTTGGTGAAGGTTGCAAAAAATGCTGATAATGCGCGTAACTATTCGCAGTGTGATTCATTGCTCATTGGCGATAAGTGTGGAGCACATACATTTCCTGTGATTGAAAATAGTAATACATCGTCGATTTTGGAACATGAGGCGACAACGTCAAAGATTTCGGAGGAGCAACTGTTTTATTGCAATCAACGCGGAATATCGACCGAAGAGGCTGTGGGGCTTATTGTAAATGGTTATGCTAAAGAGGTTTTGGCAAAATTGCCAATGGAATTTGCGGTTGAAGCACAGAAATTATTGGCTCTTAGTTTGGAGGGTAGCGTAGGTTAGTTTTAAGATTAAAAAAGATTATAAGATGTTAAGCATAAAGAATTTACACGCTAATGTTGGCGATAAGGAGATATTAAAGGGACTAAACCTTGAGGTTAAGGCAGGCGAAGTGCATGCAATTATGGGTCCTAATGGAGCGGGAAAGAGTACATTGGCATCGGTTCTTGCTGGAAGCGAGAGATTTACAGTGACCCAAGGGGAGGTGTCATTTCTCGGGCAAGATCTATTGGCTATGTCGATTGAAGATAGAGCGCGCTTGGGTCTGTTTTTAGGATTTCAATACCCAGTCGAAATACCTGGGGTTTCGATGGCAAACTTTATGAAAATAGCTGTTAATGAGCAACGTAAGTATAGGGGTGAAGAGCCCCTTTCGTCGGGAGAGTTTTTGAAGATTATGCGTCAAAAAAGCTCAATAGTCGAGTTGGATGCAAAGTTAACGTCGCGCGCGGTGAACGAAGGTTTTTCGGGTGGTGAGAAGAAGAAGAACGAGATTTTTCAAATGGCTATGTTGGAACCAAAACTTTCATTTTTGGACGAAACAGATAGCGGACTCGATATTGATGCTTTAAGAATTGTTGCGACGGGTGTTACGAAGCTCAAAACCGCTGATAATGCTACAGTTGTAATCACTCACTATCAACGTTTGTTGGATTATATTGTCCCTGATTTTGTTCATGTTTTGTATCGTGGACGCATTATATATTCGGGTGATAAGAGCCTCGCCTTGAAGTTGGAGCAGGAGGGTTACGATTGGTTGATTAATGACTATAAGGAGTAGGGAGCACATTATGGATAGTCATTTTTTAAGATCAATTATTGATCGAGCAAACCAAGGTGAGGAGTTGACATTTTCGAATGTTAACGATAGCGAACCGTTGGTTATGGTCAACCCATCGGGCGATGTGGAGATAGATGTAGAGGAGAATGCCGAAGTGGTGATTTTATGTTGTGCGGAGAGTGAGGCAGAAGTGAGCTTTAATCTATCGTATGGTGTAAAACTCTCTGTTGTAACTCTTTTATTGAGTCCTTCTAAATCAAAGGTTAATGTAAATATAGCACAAGATGCTTTGTGTAATATCACATCAATAGATGTTGCGGGAGCTGATTCTCAATTTGATATTTTGTTGGGAGGTAAAGGTGGTGATGCGGAGTTAAATATTTTACAACTCACAACAGCAAAGGATCACTCGATTGCCAATGCAACAATCAGACATGAATCTAGCGATTGTACAAGTCGTTCGATGGGTAAGTGTGTTGCATCGGGTAGTTCGGTAGGCGAATTTCATGGCTTGGTATATGTCGCAAAGGATGCTCAACGTACATCGTCGGAGCAAAATAGCCGAAATATTCAATTGTCTGCCGATGCAAAAATTATCGCAGAGCCTCAGTTGGAGATCTATGCCGACGATGTTAAGTGTACACACGGAGCAACAGTTGGACAGATGAACGACGAAGCTATTTTTTATATGATGCAACGTGGTTTGAGTCGTGATTTAGCGCAAAAACTACATTTGGAGGGTTTTGTTGATGATATTGTAAATCGTTGTAGCATAGCCTCATTGATGGATGAACTTAAAGTTATGGTTGAAGATAGGCTTCACCAAATATAAACCAGATGAGTATGTTCGATATAGATAAAATACGCAAAGAGTTTCCCATACTCGGGCGCGAAATACATGGGAAACCTCTTGTTTATTTGGATAGTGGAGCCACAGCGCAAAAGCCTGAATGTGTGATAAATATGGTGGATTTCCTACATCGTGAATTGAATGCAAATATTCACAGAGGTGTTCATTATATGTCCGAAGAGGCAACTTCGATGTATGAAGCATCGCGCGAATTGATACGTCAATTTATAGGTGCAGAGAGTCGCGAGGAGGTAATTTTTACCGCTGGAGCAACAGCATCAATCAACACGGTGGCTTATACGTGGGGTGAAAAATATATTGGAGAGGGTGACAACATCATTGTGTCGGAGATGGAGCATCATTCAAATATTGTTCCTTGGCAAATAGTTGCAGAGCGTAAAGGTGCTGAAATTAGAGTGTTGCCATTTGATGATGATGGAAGATTGATAATCGAACAACTTGAATCTTTACTTGATGAAAACACACGTATTGTAGCTGTTACTCAGGCATCTAACACCCTTGGAACTCGTCCCAATTTGGAGTATATAATCTCTAAATCACACGCGATGGGAGCTAAGGTTATGGTTGATGGTTGTCAGGGTGTTGTACATGGTGGAGTCGATGTAAAGAGTTTAGATTGTGATTTTTATGCCTTTTCGGGTCATAAATTATATGCCCCAACGGGAATTGGTGTGTTGTATGGAAAGAGAGAGATTTTAGAGTCGATGCCTCCTTTTTTGAGCGGTGGAGATATGGTTGATAGAGTCTCTTTCGCAAAGACGACCTATGCACCACTTCCGCTTAAATTTGAAGCTGGAACATCAAATTATATTGGAGCTATTGGTTTGGGAGAGGCTGTTAAGTTTTTGAATACAATAGACTTAGAAGCTGTCGAGGCTCACGAAACAGAGTTGTTGAATTATGCAACATCGAAACTTTCGGCAATAGATGGATTGAGAATATATGGCACACAACCAGGCAAGAGTGCAATCGTGTCGTTCAATGTCGAGGGGGTTCACCCATATGACTTAGGGATGATTCTCGATAAGTTAGGTATTGCAATTCGCACGGGACAACATTGCGCTGAACCAACAATGGCGCATTATGGTGTGACGGGTATGTGTAGAGCCTCATTTGGAATGTATAATACAATGGCTGAAGTCGATACATTGGTGTCGGGAGTTGAAAGAGCCACTAAAATGTTAAGATAATGTTTATTGTACTCGAAGGTTTAGATGGAGCTGGTAAATCTACTCAGATCAGCAAGTTACGTCAAATGTTTGCAGAGCGAGGGGTTGATACGGAGTATCTTCACTTTCCTCGTTTTGACTCGCCTATTTATGGTGATTTGATAGCTAAATTTCTGCGTGGAGAGCTCGGCTCGCTTGAGCAGGTGAATCCATATCTTGTGGCGTTGATATATGCTGGGGATAGAGCTGACGCATCACAGATGATTAATGGTTGGTTAGCAGAGGGAAAGGCTGTTATTTTGGATAGATATGTTTACTCGAATGTAGGGTATCAATGTGCTAAGTTTACAGATTCACAAGAGCGTGATACTCTGCGAGATTGGATCATTGATTTGGAGTATAACTTCAACAGGATTCCTCGCCCCGAGTTATCAATATTCTTAGATGTACCTTTTGAATTTACGGTTGCATCTCTCGCGAAAGAGCGTGAGGGTGAGGATCGAGATTACCTCAAAGGGAAAGCGGACATTCACGAAGCATCACTCACTCTTCAACAGCGAGTTAGAGAGGTATATTTGAGTATATCAACAATCGATGAATCGCTAAAAATTGTGGATTGTGCCAATGCAGAGGGTGCAATGGCAACGCCAGATCAAATTTTTGAAAAAATAAAAGAGTTATTGTAATTAATGGAGAGGGTTTTGCAATCTGAAAATTCGCAGCGATCTTTACGTTTAAAGATCGCTTCGCATGTTGCACGCCTAATTGTCGGGGCGACATTTATATTTTCGGGATTTGTCAAGGCTGTAGATCCGTGGGGTACAATGATTAAGATCAGCGAATACCTCACAATTTACCATATGGAGTGGTTCGAACCTCTCACCGCGCCCTTCTCGATTTGGTTATCGAGCGCCGAATTGATGATGGGCATGATGTTGACATTTAAGGTGCGAATACGTATGGTTTCGACCTTTGCTCTGATCTCAATCTCATTCTTTACGGTTATTGCATTTCTTAGCGCGACGGTTTTACCAGTCGATAATTGTGGTTGTTTTGGTGATGCTATTCGTTTATCTCCATGGGCGACATTTGGTAAAAATGTTGTGTTGTGTCCGCTTGTATTAATTGTATGGTATCGGTATAAGCCCGATAAGATGTTTGCGTTCAATAGGTTGGAGTTATTTTTGGCTGGGTCGTTTTTTATCTCGACAGTTAGTTTGGCGGCGTATTGTTTCTTTCATCTGCCACTGTTAGACTTTAGACCATATAAAATTGGAGTTAATTTGTCGGAGGCTATAGAGGAGGCATATACATCTTATGCGCCAACTACTGTGACGACTCTTGTCTATCGAAATTTGAAGACAGGAAAGGTTAAGGAGTTCTCGTTGGAAGATTCAGAGTGGCAAGATGATGCGAAATGGGAGTGGGTAGATACCAAAACAGAGGTCGTTGCAGAGAATGAGTATAAATTTTTGATAGCTGAATTTTCTCTTTTTGACGAGAGTGGAAATACACGCACTCAAGAGTTTTTAGATTATAAAGATGGATTGGTTTTTGTTTGTGTGACATCGCGCAAATACTTAAGTGATAAAGTTTTATCGCGTTTGCATGAGTATGTATTAAAAGCTGAAATAGAGGGCAAGAGAGTCGTTGTTCTAACGCCAGAATCGTTAAATGGAGGGGGTTTTCAGATAGGAAATCATGAACTAGAGAGCTATAATATCGACCCTTCGACTATGAAGACTATGATTAGAGCAAACGTTGGAGTTGTGGAGCTAGACAATGGAGTAATTGTCGATAAACGGAGTTGGAGAGATCTTTAATATTGGATATTTTTTGGCATAAAAGTTGATTTTGCATTGCGCATAATCAACTTTTTTATTTATGAGATATTCCTTTTTTCTTAGCATGATGTTGTTTGCATCTTGCGTGAGTAATCATACTGTCACCCAAAGGCGAGTACCTTCGGTCAAAAGCGCTATTGCTCAAAGTAACACCTATCTAATCAAAGAGTTTGTGGGACTTTCGACCCCCGATGAATCGGTGAATTTAGCATTCAAAGTCTCGGGGCAAATTATGAATATGTCTGTGTCTAAAGGTGATGAGGTCTCCAGAGGCGAAATATTGGCGGAGTTGGATCCTCGTGATTTTGAGTTGCAACTATCAGCAGATCAATCATCTTATGAGCAAGCGAAGTCGAGACTTGAGAGAGCAAAGAGATTATTGGCACATGAGGCTGTGTCGCGCCAAGAGTTTGAATCTGCGCAATCGGAATATGTCAGATATAAATCAACTTATGAAAATTCTAAAGATGTATTGACCGAAACAAAACTCCGCGCTCCATTTTTGGCTCTTGTTGAGCGTACTTATGTTGATACTTATCAACGAGTTATGGCTGGTGAAACGATTGTTAGGGTTGTGAGTCCTAGTTCGACAACGGTTGAGTTTACGATTCCTGAATCATCGTTATTTGCGTTAAGCGATCCCGCAACTCTTTTTGAGGTGATATTCGATGCTTATGAGGGTGTGGTTTTTGACGCGAAGTTAAAGGAGTATGCTCGCACATCGTCCGATGCTTCGGGGTTTCCTGTTGCGTTAACTATCGATGTAAAAGTCGGTTATATGATTCAGTCGGGTATGTCGTGTACAATATCAATGCTCATAGCTCAAGATAACGCATCATCGGTTACGATACCTCTTTCTGCTATCTATGCGCCAGTGCAAGGTGGTGATTATGTGTGGGTTGTGAGCGATAAAGGGGTTGTAGAATCTCGATCTGTGACATTGGGGTCGCTCGTCGGAAGTGATCGGATAGTTGTAGATAAGGGGTTGAAGCCAGGTGAGAGAGTTGTGACGGCTGGAGTCTATCGTATTCAGGATGGTGAAGTGGTTAAATTGCTAAAATAGAGGTTGATATGAAAAAAATTCCTGAATTAGCAATAACTAATAAAAGTTTAACGTGGTTTGTGTTGGCACTCTGTTTGGTGGGTGGTGTGATGTCGTTTATGAGTTTGGGTAAAAAGGAGGATTCCACGTTTGTAATAAAGAGTGCGATGGTGATATGTCGCTATCCTGGAGCCTCTCCATTGGAGGTGGAACAGCTTATCACAGAGCCTATTGAACGAGAGATTCAATCTATGCGAAATGTCTATAAAATAACATCTGATTCTCACTATGGACTCTCGAAAATGTTGGTTGAGTTGGATCCTGCGACCCCTCCCGAGGAGATTGTTCAGATGTGGGATGAACTCAGACGCAAGGTGTTGAATATAACACCTCAATTACCTAGCGGAGCTTCCGATATAATTGTTAGCGATGATTTTGGCGATGTATATGGTCTATATTATGCGATCTCTGCCGATGAGGGATTTTCATTTGGGGAGCTTAGAGATTGGGCTCAACAGATTAAAACAAAGGTGATTGGGGTTGATGGAGTGCAAAAAATAACTTTGTGGGGTGAGCAACAGCCAGTCGTAAATATATATATGTCGTTGTCGGCATTGGCAAATTTTTCGATACGTCCAGAGTCGATAATTTCGACTATTTCGCGGCAAAATAGTGTCGTGAGTAGTGGTGAAAAATCGGCTGGAGATATTGAGATTAAAATTCTCGAAGATGGAGGGTATCAATCGTTAGATGATATTGCAAATCAGCTGTTTATGTCATCCGACGGGAAACAATATCGTCTAGGTGATATTGCGCGTGTCGAGAGGGGATATATTGACCCTCCAACGTCGTTAATGAGGGTCGATGGGCGGAGAGCTATAGGTATTGGAATAGCGACCGATGGCGATGCAGATGTTGTGAAAACAGGTCGAGAGTTAACTAAAGTATTAGATCAACTAAAGAATGATATACCATTGGGAATCAGTCTTGATGTGCTCTATCCAGAAGATCAAATTGCATATGAAGCAACCAACACTTTTTTGCTCAATTTGATGGAGTCGGTGTTGATTGTTGTAGTTATAATAATGTTGGCAATGGGTCTGAGAGCTGGGTTTTTGATTGGATCATCATTGATATTTTCGATCGGAGGAACACTTCTCGTTATGCAGTTTGTTGGTGAGGGGTTGAATCGTACCTCTTTGGCTGGATTTATCATTGCGATGGGAATGTTGGTCGACAATGCAATTGTTGCTACCGATAACGCACAAAATCTTATGCGGCAGGGTGTTGCACGACGAGATGCTGTTGTTGGAGGTGCCGATGCTCCTAAGTGGAGTCTTTTGGGTGCGACATTGATAGCTATATTTTCGTTCCTTCCGCTATATTTAGCACCATCTGCGGTTGCCGAAATTGTTAAACCGCTGTTTGTTGTATTGGCTATTTCATTATTGCTTAGTTGGTTTTTGGCAATTACGCAAACACCTATGTTTGGGGATTTTATGCTTGTTACATCATCTAAAGATTCATCTCAATACAACACTCGGTTTTATACGCTATTCGACTCATTTTTATCATTTTTATTGCGTCGACGATGGTGGGTTGTTGGAGCTGTTGCTTTGCTCTTTTGGGGTTCTATGAGAGTTATGAATATCATGCCTCAGAATTTCTTTCCGTCGCTCGATAAACCATATTTTAGGGCTGATGTGATATTGCCCGATGGGTATAATATTTATGCTACACAAGAGCGTATTGCACAGATGGAGAGTTGGTTGTCGGAACAATCTGAAGTGAAAAAGGTGTCATCAACGATGGGAGGATCGCCTCCGAGGTATTATTTGGCAAGTGGTGCAACATCACTTATGCCTAATTTTGGAAATATACTTGTTGAATTGTATGACAGTGACCAAACAGAAGTGGTCGAAGAGCGTTTTAATGAGTATGTAAATAGTTTGTTTCCAGATGTTTGGTTAAGGTCATCACTCTTTAAACTCTCTCCCGTTCCCGACGCATCTATTGAATTTGGATTTGTGGGTGATAGTATAGATACCCTTTTGATGTTAAGCGCTAAAGCCCAAGAGGTTATGTGGGAAAATGAGGGGTGTGTAAATATTCGGAATAGCTGGGGAAATAGAATCCCCACATGGAGCCCTCGATATTCTCAAATGCGAGGTCAGAGAATAGGGGTTTCGAGAAGCGACCTGGCAAATGGATTGACTATTGCGACAAGTGGTTATGCGTTAGGAGTTTATCGCGAGGGAGATCAATTTATGCCAATACTTTTGAAGGATGCCAATATTGATGATTATAATTTGATTAATATGCAAACATTGCCAATATTTTCGCCTACAGGGCGGATCTCTGCTGTTGAGCAAGCGGTGTCGGATTTTGAGTATAAGAATAGGATTGGGGTTATTAAGCGTTACAATCGACAACGTGTAGTAAAAGCGCAGTGTGATCCTGCAAGAGGAGTGAATACAAAGCAGTTGTATGGCGAATTATTGGATAGTATAACTTCAAGAGTTTCAATACCTAATGGTTATCTATTTAAAGTGTTTGGTGAAGAGGAGAGTCAAGTGGAATCCAACGAAGCATTGGCTAAAAATTTCCCGCTCACAATGGTGTTAATATTTGTTGTTTTGTTGCTTCTGTTTGGAAATTATCGCGATCCAATTCTTATTTTAATGATGATACCATTGATCTTTATTGGTGTGGTTGCAGGGTTGATTATTAGTGGCAAGATGTTTAACTTTTTTGCTCTGCTCGGAGTGTTGGGTTTGGTGGGTATGAATATTAAAAATGGAGTGGTTTTGGTCGCTCAAATCAGGGAGCTTAGAGCTTTAGGTAAAGATCCTTATATCTCTATTATTGAGGCTACAAGAAGTAGAGTTATCCCTGTGGTTGTAGCCTCTGGGACAACAATTTTGGGTATGATCCCTTTGCTTTTTGATTCACTGTTTGGGGCAATGGCGGCAACCATCATGGGAGGGTTGTTTGTTGCGACGATTCTCACGATTTGTGTTTTGCCTGTTTGTTATGCTATATTTTATTCCGTAAAGTCATGAAAATAAAATTGTTGTTGTGTCTCATTTTAGTTTCGATGAAGGTTGACGCTCAGTTAGCTTTGAACGAATATAGAGATCAGGTTTTGGGGTATAGCCTTGATATAAAAAAGTCCGAAAATTCGGTTGTGAGCTCTATCGAAGAGTGGAATAAATACAAAACGTTAAGGCTTCCAACCCTCTCTTTAAGTGGAAGTTTTGATTATAACATGCGCCAATTGAATGGGCAGAAACAGTGGGGATTTGCTGTGCAACCTCAATTGACTCAAACACTGTATGGTGGAGGTTCGGTGAATGCAACGATCGAGACATATCAAGTGAAGAGTGAAATTGCTCTTTGTGATTTGGAATATACATATTTGGAGGTGCTATATGCGGCAGATTATGCTTATTGGAGCCTATATTCGATGCGTCGATATAGAGATGCTATGCGCGAATACGTGAAGATTATAGAGTCACTTAAGGCGGTGGTTGATAGGCGATTTAGCGAAGGGTATATCTCTAAGAGTGATGTTTTGATGATAGCGACACGCCTCAACGAAGCGAGATATTCATATGTCGTGGCGGAGCAATCATATATTGTCGCTTTGCATAATTTTAATATTCTAAGAGGTGCATCAGCAGAGGAGTTTATTGATTTGAAACAAATCGTGGTGACAGATGTTATGCCTCCACTACGAGCATCATTGGATGTTATTTTGGCACGTCGACCCGATTTTGAGGCTATTGAATTGGTAAAAAATGTTTCGGAGATTGCAATTCGGTCGACAAAGGCGACCTATAACCCAACGTTAAGTGCAGGCATTTCTGCTTCGTGGATGCCATACACGCCCAATATAAGTGGCAAAACAAGGATTGACGGCTTGGCATTCTTGTCGCTTTCGGCAACCCTGTTTCATTTTGGAGAGCGTCGTAGAGCTGTGGCTGTGGCACAAGCGTCATATATAGAGAGCAAAATAAATAGAGCGATATTGCACGACTCAATAGAGAAGGAGGAGGTGAATGGTTGGACAGTTGTGATTGACACCAACGCACAAGTTCATACCGCTAAAGAGTCTTTGAGTATTGCTGGTGAGAGTCTAAACATAAGCACATATTCATATAGCGAGGGGCAAACAACAATCTTAGATGTTATGCAGGCTCAAATAGGATGGATTCAATCATATACAAACTCTATAGATGCTGAGTTTAATTATATGGTTGCGATTTCGTCGTATAGTAAAATATCTGCTGAATTGGTCGATTTTGTAGATGTTGTGGGCGATTAAGATATGATAAAATAGTAACTCTCGATAAAATTGATTATCTTTGTGGAGGGTTAATTAGCTATTTTATGCAAAAAAGATATTGTAAAGTTATTTTGTTGGCGATGCTGGCAACTGTGAGTTTGGATAATTTACAAGCGAAAGTTGTGTCGTCGCATATGAAGCGTGCCGAAGAGCTATATGAGTTTGGAAGATGGAGCGATGCTCGTCTTGAACTGCGTAAAGCTAAGGGCGAAATTTCGAAGCTGGATGCTTTTGATAAGCAGAGGGTTGATTTTTTGTTGGCGCTTTGTGCTGTTGAGTTGGAAGATCAATATGCTTTAAGGCATCTTGATTATTTTGAGGAGTTGTATCCTGCATCAAAATACTCTAATCAAGTTGTATTTAATCGAGGATTGTTATATTGCACATCGGAGGAGTATGAATTGGCTCGCGAAGAGTTGCTTGGTGTTGACTATTTGATGTTAAGCACCGCCGAAAGGGAGTCGTATGATATTCGAATGGGGTATATATATTTCAGAGAGAGGGATTATACAACGGCGAGGAGCTATTTAGAGGGAATCTCGGAGGGTAGCGATCTGTATGACCATGCGCTTTACTATAAATCATATATTGATTATGCTCAAGGTTTGTTAGATTCAGCAAAGGAGGGATTTACAACCTTGTCGAAAGGTGATACATATGGAGCAATTGCTCCATTCTATCTGCTCCAAATAGAATTTCAACTCGGGAACTATGATTATGTAATTTCGCATGGTGTAGAGTTGATGAAAAATGCTACAACTTCGCAACAACCTCAAATCGCACGAACAGTTGCTGAGGCATATTTCAGAGGTGATGATTATGATGGGGCGATGAAGTATATCGCTACATATCAAGCAAGTGGTGAGACTATGAGTCGCGCGGACAACTACATACTTGGCTTTTCGCTCTATAGAACCACTCACTATAAGGATGCCTCCTTATATTTAAAATCAGCGTCGGGAGCAGATGATGAATTGACTCAAAATGCGTCGTATCACTTGGCTGATTGTTACCTTAGATTAGGTAATAAAAGCGGTGCAATGCAGGCATTTGCGATGGCATCTAGTGGTGATTATAACCCCAATATTGCGGAGGATGCGTTGTTTAACTATGGTAAATTGCAGTATGAATTGGGTGGTGGATCATTCAACGAGACGATCAATGTATTGACTCGTTACATAAACACCTATCCCAAATCTGCACGTATTCCAGAGGTGAAAAAGCTATTAGTTGCAGCTTACTATAATTCAAGTAATTACGATGCTGCATATAAAGCGATCAAAGAGGTGCAAAATCCCGATGCTGAAATTAAATCAGCACTCCAGAAAATAACATACTTCAATGCGTTAGAGGCTATGAGTATGGATGATAACGCCTCTGCAATGAAGCTCTTCGTGGAGTCCGAAAAGGTTGGAATAAGCCCTAAATATACGGCATTATCTAAATTTTGGCAAGGTGAGATAAATTATTATAATGGGGATACAAAGGGAGCTTTGAGAGATTTTAACACCTTCTTGTCGCGCGCTCCAAAGAGTGATCCAACATATGTAATGGCTCATTATAGCACTGCGTATGCGCTGATGGGGGATCAAAATGAAGAGTCGGCATTAAAATATTTTAAGGAATATATCCAAATGTCACCTAAAGCAGGGGTTTTGGTCACGGACTCTTACAATCGAATAGGTGATATTTTATATGGCAAACGTCAATTTTCTGAAGCTGCGAACAATTATCAACGAGCTTCGCGAAGTGGTGACGACGGGGTATACTATGCGGCATATCAACTTTCGATGATCGCTGGAATCCAAGGCAACTATTCCAATAAAATAGCGAAGTTGAAATCTATAGTTGCAACAAATAGAGGTGATTATGTAGATGATGCAGAGTATGAATTGGGTCGTACGTATATGACCCAAGAACTATATCATGATGCTGTGGTTACCCTCGAAGGTTTTATCGCAAACCACCCTAATTCGCCTAAATATGCGCAAGCTCTATCTGATTTAGGTTTGTCGTATTTGAATTTGGGAGACAAAGAGAAATCTATAAATTGTTATGATAGAGCAATAAAAGCTGCTCCACAATCCGCAATTTCGAAGGATGCACTTCAAGGAATACGAGAGATATATGTGGATCAAGGTGATGCAAATGGATATTTTGCATATGCCTCGAAGATGGGTATGGAGAGCGATCTTGGCGCTGTTGCTAAGGACTCTTTGTCGTTTGCTTCGGCTCAAAGATTATATTTGTCGGGAGAGAATATTAATCGTGCAACCAAATCACTATCATCTTATGTGAGTGACTATCCTCAAGGTTATTATCTGTCGGACGCACTCTTTATGCTTAGTGATTGCCACCTCAAAAATGGAGATGATTCACGTGCGGTGGAGACTTTGACACAACTATCCCAAAGAGGAGATAGTCAATATACACAGAGGGTATTGGAGCGATTGTCAAAACTCACATACGATATGGGACGATATGCGGATGCAGCGTCAGCATATCGCAAACTTTATGATGTGGCGAAATCTAACGCCGAGAAAGCCTCTGCGATGGATGGCTATGCGTCGTCGGTGATCGCAACAAAAGATAATTCGCAAATAATGACCATGGCAAATGATATATTGTCGCAATCCAAATCGGGATCAAAAGCGACGATCAAGGCGAAGTATGCCAAGGCAACTATACTAAGAGAGAGGGGCGAATGGTCTGAAGCCTCTGGTTTGTACAAAGATCTAAGTTCGACACCTAATACAGCTGTAGGTGCGGAGTCTACATATTGGCTAATTAGCAAAGCTCACAGAGATGGCAATGTAGATGGTGCGGAGGATATGATATTTAAATTCTCGGAGTCTCAAACTACTCAAGCCTATTGGTTGGCTAAGTCTTTTATCGTTTTGGGCGATATATATGTTTCCAAAGGTGATAATTTCCAAGCGCGAGCAACTTATCAAAGTATCGTTGATGGTTATGCGGTTGATGGTGATGGTGTTAAAGATGAAGCGAAGAGCAAAATTGAAAATTTGAAGTAAGATGAACAGAATAAATATAAATAGCAAATCAATAGTTACAACCTTGATATTTAGCATTATATCAATGTCATCTATGGCACAAGTCAACAAACAGGTGGAGGTCACAAAGGCTTATATCCCGCAAATTGAGAGTGCTACGAAACTACGCCTAGAGCCCGACATGTCGGATACGGTGCGTTTGGAACCCGAAATAGATTATTCGGTGACTCCAAAATCTATCGAAATGACTCTATCTCCACACCTATACACCCCTGCAACGGTGACTTACTGGGAGTTTAATCGCCCAAAGAGAAATTATATCAAAGCTGGATTAGGCTATCCGTTGGCTTCTGTTGCAGATGTTTATGTGTCGAATGCAAATCCAAACATGAACTACATTGTAGGGTATTTAAATCATCAAGGTCAATATAGTAAATTAACGAATGATTATGGCGACAAACTAAGTGGTTTGAATAGCCAAAATAGATTAGGCGTTGCGGCAGGTGTGATTTTAGGCGAACGAACATTGGAGGGGGAGTTTAGTTATGATATTGACACATGGAGTAGATATGCAACACTTAATTCGATCACTCCGCGTCCGCTCTATCAAACTCTCTCTTTGTCGGGGAGATATGGCGATGAGTTTATTGATTTTGCCAAATGGAATTATAATTTTGAAGTAGATGCAAAATACTTTTTTGGTAGAGATGATTCCAATGCTATGGTTGGCGTTGGAGCAAATTTTGCAAAAGATTTATCCAAAGGAAGATTTTCGTTTGATTTGGGGTATGATTATATTTCGGGAAGTGGTAAATATCTAAATAATAGCATATCATTGGGCGCGACATATGCCTTTACTTCAGGGGCTTGGAATTGGGAAGTTGGAGGAGTTTATTACAACGACAAGGTCACTATCGATTCGTTAAATAGTTCGCGAAACTATATTCTTCCACACTTTTCATTGAAAAACTCTTCGGATAGTTGCATTAAGCCATTTATAGAGATAGATGGAGTGTTAAATCGCTACAACTATTACAGCTTGGTGGAGCTTAATCCATATGTTTTGGAGGGCTTTATGGCAGATGAAAATAGCGTTGAGTATAATATTAGAGGTGGAATAGAGGGCGTTGCCGATGAAGGTAGATTCTCGTATCGTCTTTTTGGTGAATATTCAATAGATCAAAATGCTCTATTTTGGGCTCTTAACGAAGTTTCATTGTTTGACTCAGAGGAGATCTCTAACTACTACACAGCTAAGTTTGGGGAGTTATATAAATTCACGGTTGGAGGTAATTTAGAGTATTATCCAATTGGAGATTTGAAGTTTGAACTTTGTGCATTTTTGCATAAATACTCAACATCAAAGGTTGATGATGTGGCGACGGGTAGACCCTACTCAAATATATACATAGGTGGAGTGTATAAGTTTGGTAGAGTGAAGATAGGATTGTCGGCAGATATAAATGGAGTGAGCTACACGACATTATATGTTACGGATGATTCTGATTCTATGCAAACAACGAATAGTAATATTAAAATACCAACAAACGTAAATCTAAAGGCATTTGCCGAAGTGAAGATTAAAAATGATATGGTGTTGTTTGTGGAGGGTGACAATCTTACTAACTCAGCGCTGTATGATTGGATGGGGTATAGAAAGTATGGTATTGGTGTAATGGGGGGTGTGAAGTTCCAGTTTTAATGAGTGAGGGTGTTTTGATATAAACATCCTCATCATTATGATAGAACTAAACATATTGAATACCCCTTGATATATGGATACAAAAAAAGGGTAAGCTACTTATATCGCACCGCTCGACCACATACCCTTGCTTGATTCCTCACCTGGGGGATTAGTAGGAGCTGGTCGTATAAGACTTACCCGAGCACAAAAGTATT
>JBCQUZ010000094.1:0-7451 GCA_047173645.1 Rikenellaceae bacterium | reverse complement strand
AGTGAAAAAAAGAAAGAAAGTAAACAAATATGCATCAGCAGCATAAATTTTATCTTGACTTAACTTGCTGATTTATTGGTCGCAGGTATGGGGAGTGTTATATTATGATCGGCTGTTGCAGCGCTTTAGTGGGTGTAATTTTCAGGCCTACGTCCGAAATATACGTATCGAGCAGGCGATAAAATTGATGGAGGATAAAAACTCGCCAATTCAGTTTAAGGTGATCGCCAGCGAGGTAGGTTTCGAGAGTAGCTCATCCTTCTCACGCGCTTTTAAAGCCTCTAAGGGGATGACAGCCTCTGAGTGGCGAAGCGGAAAAGGGGTGAAAGAGTAGGGTGGCTTTTTAAACGCAAAAAAAATCGCTAACCATTGAAAAATCAATGTGTTAGCGATTTTGTTTAGCTTTTCCGCAAAAAAGTGCCAATTCGTGCCCTTACCTTTAAATAGAGTCTTACACAGAGAGGATATCGCCGCTCGGTTTTGTTCCAATAACTCAGTGTCCCTATCCTAAGGGGGCTTCCTATTGTGTGGTTCTCGGCAAGGGATAAAATTCTCGGGTGTTGCGTGAGCTCCGCCTTTAACTGCCTCAGCTGCTCGACGTTGACCTCAGTGTAGCCGTGGAGTAGCACAAACGTATAATTAGACTGAACTCTCTCGACGAGGAGATTAAGCATTATTCTTTGGTGTTCTTGAGGAGCTTGTGAAGCATTCTCGTCGTATCTTCTGACCATCTTGGTGGTTATTGCTAGCTCTTGCCAGAAGTTCTTCACTCGCACCTTGGGGTCGGTGGTCTGCTCGCTGCGGCCGATAAAGTGTTGATATAGGTTTAGGTCGACCCACTCTGCCCTTTTCACGTGGAATAGGGGGTAGAAGATCCACTCGTTATCGGTGTAGGAGATCCCCTCGGTTTGGCTGTAATTATTGTCTGTGACCACCTCTCGCTTGTAGGCTACCGAGTGCATCCGTAGGCCATTCTTGATCTTTGCGGAGCTCATAAAGCTCTCAAAATCGTAGGTTTTAGCCTCTTGGAGGCCTCCGATAGTGACGATCTGCTTCTTCTCTCCAACGTAGTCGCGGGTGTATGGGGTTAGGATCAGATCACACTCCGTGAGGCTGAGACGCTCGATAAAAAGATTCAAAGCATCGGTATCGAACCAATCGTCGGCATCGAGGATCTTGACATATTTGCCTGTGATGATGGGTAGGGCTGCGTTGATCGTTGAGCCATAGTTTCCGTTGGGCTTGTCGATAATAATGATCGACCCAGGGTAGCTGCTCTGGTAGCTTTTCGCTATCTCTAGGGAGCGGTCTTTGCTGCCATCGTTGACTATAACTACCTCTAAATCAGCGACCTTGTTGGATTTGACCAGTGAGTCTATACATCGAGATAGGTACTCCTCCATATTATATGTCGGAATGATAATGGTTAAGATCTTCTCCATAAATTATTTGATTTCTATGTTTAACGCTTGCTCGATAATAGGGGCCATATCATAATATTTATACTCGGCTAGGCGACCTGCGAATATAACGTTCGTCTCGGAGCCAGCCAACTCTTTATACTTGAGGTATAGCGAGTTATTGCGCTCGTCATTGATCGGATAGTATGGCTCCATCCCATCCTTCCACTCCTTTGAGAACTCCTTTGAGATCACCGTTTTTGGGCATAAATCCACCTCTGGGCCAAACATCTCGAAGTGCTTGTGTTCAATGATTCTGGTATATGGATAAGTGTGCTCAGTATAGTTTATAACGGCGTTGCCCTGGTAGTTGGGTATATCGTGCGTTTCCTGCTCAAAAGAGACGGTTCGATACTCTAATTTGCCAAATTTATAGTCGAAGTATTCATCTATGGCTCCTGTGAAGACGATTTTATCGGTTTGGGCGTTCCACGAGGCTCGATTCTCGAGGTAATCAACGTTGCATCGGGTCTCTACTCCACCCAATAGAGCCTCAATTAGCTTGTTATATCCACCTATTGGAATACCTTGGTAGGCATCGTTAAAGTAGTTATTATCGAAGGTGAATCGAACTGGTAGGCGCTTGATTATAAAGGCTGGTAGATCGGTGCATTTGCGCCCCCACTGCTTTTCGGTATACTCTTTAATTAGCTTTTCGTAGATATCGCGGCCGATCAACGATATCGCCTGCTGCTCTAGGTTTTGAGGCTCATTGATGCCTTCAGCCTCCATCGTCTCGATAGCCTCTTTTCGCTGCTCTTCGATTATCGCTTTTGCCTGCTGTGGAGTCGTTACGCCCCACATTTGGTAGAAGGTATTCATATTAAAGGGCAGATTGTATAATTTCCCTTGATAAGATGCGACTGGTGAATTTGTATATCTGTTGAACTCGGTGATAGAGTTCACAAAGTCCCAAACTCGCTTGTTTGATGTGTGGAATATATGCGCACCATATTTGTGAACATTTATCCCCTCAATTTGCTCACAATAGATATTACCACCCAAATGTGGTCGCTTGTCGAGAACAAGGCATTTTTTCCCCTCCTGCTTAGCTCTATATGCAAACACAGAGCCGAATAGACCTGAGCCCACAATTATGTAGTCGTACTGTCTCATAGTTGTTATTTTTTAAATCGAGTTTTAACAATATTTAATAGCTCGTAGAAACTTGAATCCTTTGTCAAGAGTGAGAGTCCCACAAAGGATATTATACCCACTAATATTCCCACTATTAACTGAGCTAGCTCTGAGTCAACGAGGCTGATAGATAGGGTTATAGCCAAGAACATCACCACCACATTTGCTATAATCGGAAGTATCTCTTTTATCTGCGAAGTGAATCCATAATTTAGCAGCCTCTTTGTATAGTAACAATTCATGGCAAATGCGATAAAAAAATAGATAGCTCTACCAGCGCACATCCACCATATGCCAAATGGGATAGTGGCAAAGAGGATGATAAAGGCGATAGGCTTCTTTATCAATTCGAGCTTGAGTACTTTGTCGCTTTTGCCCTTGACATACAACAGATTTAGATTGATATGAGTTAATGGTGACCACATATACCCCAAAGATAAGATCTGGATAAATGGCACACAATCAAGCCACTGCTCACCTAGCAGCACCAAAACAACTGGCTTGGCCAATGCTGCAAGCCCAAAGAGGATAGGGTAGAGCAGAAAGAGCGGAGCTCGTAATAATTTCCTATATGTTGCCACCAACTTTTCATCATCATCTTGCAAGTTCGATAGAATCGGATAGTTAACCTTTAAAACGGTCTGAGTTATGGTATCCGTGGGTAGACTTACAAATTGGTTGCCGCGGTTGTATAATCCAACATTTGCAGCGCTGAAGAATTTGCCAATAATGAGTGTATAGATATTGTTGTAAACTGTATTTATCAAGCCAGAGCACAACAACTTTGATCCAAACGAGAATAACTGCTTAAACGAAGCATACGAAAATGTAAGAATTGGTTTCCAGCGCGAGAATGACCACAAAAGCAACATCCGCATAGTCGACGATGCTAACCCTTGGAAGACTAATGCCCAAACTCCGTAACCACTATAAGCCAGGGCGATACCCACACCTCCCGAGGCAAGTGTCGAGGTGATTGATATAATTGATTGCAGCTTGAAATTTAGGTCAATTGTTAGCTTTGCCGTTTGAACAATAGTGAGCCCGTTGATGATCATCGACAGTGAAACAACGCGTGCGACACTCTCCAAAATTGGCATATTGTAAAACTCAGCTATGTATGGGGCCGAGATAAAGAAAACAGCGTATAGGAGCAGCGAAACAGCTATATTGAAGTAGAATACAGTGCAATAATCTACATTTGTCCGCTCCTTTTTCTGAATGAGCGCATTTGCAAAACCACTGTCAAGAATGCTCTGAGCAATGGCAAGAAAGATAGCGAGCATCCCTATAACGCCATAATCCGATGGCATAAGGACTCGGGCGATTATAATGCCTATAACAAACTGAGCAGCCTGACATACCAACCGCTCAACGCCTGTCCATGCCATGCCTTTTATGGCACTGTTTTTTATGCTGCTATTCGACATTACCTACAATTTTGGTATAATCAGATTCGTATAAACTATTTGAGATAGCTCCCTTGAAACCTAATTTCTCATATTCAATAAAATCTGTCCAATAGTCACACACTGCAATGTACACATTAATACCCTTAGACATTAGCATCTGCACACCTTCATCATTTGCGAAACAAGCTGATAAGCTAATAGTATGAATATTGTTATTTATACAGAAGTTGACTAATTCATAATAATTATGTGTAGTACGGAGACCTTTAAGGTGAGATCCAGCAAATTGCCTTAAAGTACTATTGCTGAATGGATATATCTGGCAAATATCATTATAATGTTCAAACGTATATACCGTGACAATGATGCGGTCTAAAACATCCATAGCATCTAACTCCTCGCATAAATCTATAAAATATTTATAACCAACATCTGGTGACTGCATTTTCATATCAGGCGCTACATATACATCTTGGTGCTCTTGCATAAACATAATTAAATCCTTGCAATTCATTGGTGTATATAGCTTATGAATTAAATTAGAGCTAAATTCATCATAAGTAGGGATATTAACATTCGATTGAGATGTTCGATGTTGACCATTGGCATCAATCCATCTACGTAGACTTTTAGAGTCGACATCTTCAGTTTCCAAATAATCACTCCACGAGTGTCGCAACACAAGAACGCTATCTGAAGTAAATGCTAAATCTGCATCAAATATTCGATTTCCTTTTTGATAAGAGTATTCAAATGCCTCTTTGGAGTTAGTATAACATTTTCCCTCAATTGCGCCTCCTGCGTGAGCTATAAGACGATATTTTGCGTAAAATTGCGTCGTGTCATCTTGCAAAGATGGTAATTCGCTAATCTTATCAATATCCTTATGCATCCACTCGTAAAGACTCTTTTGCTCTCTTTCTGCCTTGAAACTCTCAATTCGGATATGTATAGCAGATTGGTAGCGCCAAAATAGTGCACAACAAAAGATTAATACGCCTAAGCATATTATCGCTTTTATAGCTTTATTTAACATATTCTGTATAAGATTTGTCTGTGTCAAAGAAGATCTCTCCATGTGAGGCAGTTCCAACTACAAATTTTCGCCAATCGCCATAGAATCTATCCAAGAGTGCTTCATAATCGCCAGGAACAGGGAGGGAGAACATTTCGAATTGTAGATATTTAGTCTGATCAAACCACTCTCTTTGCCATATTCTTCTCTCTTTTATGGGAGTCAAGCATAATTTAGCCACCCTTTTGGTCTGTTGACCATTGTAAGCCTGAGCGGATTTCTCGCGAGCCTTATCAAGTGATGCAATTATCTTAACTTTGTTGATTGCTCTATAATACAATGAGAGTAGAAAATGATATGCTAATTTTACGATATTTCGCCTCCACTTAAATTTATAACTATATGTTAAACTCTTTATCCGTCTAATTTTTTGTTTATATAAGCTAACCTCAGCAATCTGTTTTTGTAGAGCCGCTTCATCGTTTGGAATAGAGTCAATTGGAAAAATATCAAGGAATATACCTTGGTTAAATTGAAGTTTCAATCCTACTTCACTGGTTATAATGCCTGTCGTTTGGCTATTGCGCAATTGTACGTGACCTCTACACGCAGCCTTGCTATTCTGATCTGTTTGCAAGAAGTATGGGTGCGTAAACTCTTTGTCTGCAACTGCCAGTAGTTTATCATACTCCTCTCTGAACATCATCACATCAATATCATCATCCCAAGGAATCATTCCCTTGTGACGTGCAGCCCCTAATATGGTTCCTGCATCTGCATACCATTTGATATTATTTTTTTCGCACACTCGCATAAACTCATTGAGCAAGTCCAATTCGACAGCCCAAGCCTCCTTCATCTTACTTGATATAGTATAACCATCTCTCACCTCTTGATCCAAAAAGTGTTCTGGCAACTTCAGATTTAAGTTAACCATGGTTTTCGTCTATTTTCTTTGTGATGTCAGTACTGCAAATTCCATCTGTATGAGGGAGATATATTATCTTGGCATCTACTTTTGCAAATTCCATCTCATACTTGTTGTATAATTCACTGCCTTTCCACTCATCTCCATGAAACATAACATCAAAATGTAAATTCTCCCATGCCGCCATTTTATCCATACTCTCCTGGGTTACAACCTCATCGACATATCGAATAGCTGCAACAATAGCCTTTCTCTGCTCAAATGGTATTATTGGCTTTTTATTTTTATACTCCGCGACCAATTCGTCGGTGCTTACACCAACTATTAATTTGTCGCATTGCGCTTTTGCTCTACGAAGTATATTTAGGTGACCTATATGGAATAGGTCAAATACCCCTGAAGTATATCCTATTATCATTAATTTAAGATTTATTGTGTTAACTTATAATTTATACATACCCTCGTAATTTGTCTCATCCTCGCATAGGTGATGCTATCCATGCTTTCAGCCGCAGATTCAACAATCAAGCCAGATCTTGGGTTACTATCACCACTGTTTACAAAGGTAGTCGATTTATTTAGATAACACAAGATATTTAGTCACGGGTTTAGTCATTATTTGTTAAATTTAGTATACTTTTCGCGGGTTTAAGAAAAAAAGAAAATCGCTAACCATTGAAAAATCAATGTGTTAGCGATTTGTGCTTAGTTCCGCCTGTAAGCAATAGTCGTGAGTTAACGTTTTATATGTAAGTTACTTATGGATTCCTGTTTCGCCTCTACCACTCCCAATCAAGTCGAATAATATCCTCCTCGATGAGCTTCGTGCCTGCTTGAACTTCGATTATTTGCAGATCGGTTATGGCTCTTACAGCGTGTTTTTGACCCGCTTTGATGTGGGCTACGTCGCCTCGGCTGACCCTTTTCACCACGCCATCTATGACCAATTCACCTTCTCCATCGAGGAATGTCCAGATCTCCTCACGGTGGTTGTGGTATTGGTAGCTGATGTGTTTTCCTGGGGCTAAGTGCAGGAGTTTGGTGAGCGCCTTGTGGCCATCGGCGAAACTCTCGCTTCCCATCACTTTGTAGGTTCCCCAACGTCGCTCTTCGTACATTGGGCGTGCTTGCAGCTCATCGGCAAATCCTTTCAAATTTACGCTCGACTCCTTGCGGCTGACCAAGATTCCGTCGGGGCTTGCGGCAACGATTAGATTCTCCACCCCTAGGCAGATCATCGGAAGATCTGATTCGTTTATGATATTGGTGTTCTTGCACTCGCCATCGGTCGAGACGTGGCCTATTGCTTCGCTCTCGATCTTTTCAGACAACGAATTCCACGTCCCAAGATCGCTCCACGTTCCGCTGTATGGCACGAGTATAATACTACCCCAAATTAGGACAGCAAGTTAAGATAGAAATAATTCGTATCTTTGTGTCATAACAACAGGGAAGAATGAGAAAGCGACACACCGCCGAGTTTAAGGCAAAGGTAGCCA
>JBCQUZ010000093.1:0-7825 GCA_047173645.1 Rikenellaceae bacterium | reverse complement strand
AAGTTGTTTCTTCTCGTTTTCCGAAAGTATAATGTATCTCATATAAACCTCTGATTATGAAGTAAATATACGAAATATTTGCCAATTATCCAAAGAAAATACGAAAAATATCGCAATAATTTTTTTGCGCTACTTACACATCAGTTGCATAACTAATTCGTAACCTATTGCGCTATGTCCCAACAATCACTTACTGAGGTTTAACGACTTAAACCTTTTTTGTAGATTCCCATTACAAATATAAAAAAAATATCGTGATAAATTTTACTTTATCACGATATTTTAAACGATATATCTTTTGATTATAACTTCTCGATATAGACGTAATATGCAGGGAATGTTACACCATTGCTATCAATAAGTTCCGCTTGGAAATCAAACTTGCCCTCAGGGAGTTTGCACTTAAACTTCACCTCTTTAGTGTCGGCTGTAATCTCTGCCTTCTTCGAGATTCCTGCTACATACATCTTGGCTGTAACGAAATCATCTTTAACACTTGCAGGGGCAGCTCTCGCCAACTCAACAGGTACTGGCAAAGCATCTACCAATGAGTTAATAGGCAGATCAGCTTCGCGTGGGAAACGACAAACCGAAATTTCATACTCCGCAGTCTCCAAGAACTCAACTTTCCAATATCCCGATCCTGCCTCTGGCTTCAATACATTTGATTGATCCCAAGCTCCGATATAAGCTCCAATGTGCATATCGTGCGACATGATCTTCACAGGGTTCTCCTTAGGCGATCCAACTTGGATATATGAGCTACGCTCTGTAACTCTGTCTGCCATAAACGATGCCCACCATGTTTCGTAGCCCTCTGCCAAACGAGCAGCAACCTCAGGGTATTGATCTATAACATTGTTCTTTTGACCAATATCATTTGTCATATCATATAGGGTATTTCCATTGCGAAGTCTCCATCTTTCATCCATCACAACATAACCCTTATATTTAATCAAATTTTGCTCGCGTTGAGTATCCATATATAGGATTCTGTTATCCCATTTTGGATTCTCTTCAGTCAAAAGTGGTTTCAAACTCTTACCATCCAATGGTTTAACAGGTACGAAATCCAAATCCAATAGATCAACGAATGTAGGCAATAGGTCATAGTGCGCAACAAGTTGGTGAATATCCTTTCCGCCATCTAGCTTACCATCCTTCCAGCGAATAAAGAATGGCACACGGTGTCCACCCTCTGTGGTACTACCCTTTCCACCACTCATTCCACAGTTATATGCCTTTGCTCCAGCCGAAGTTCCATTATCTGTGGTAAAGATTAGGATTGTATTATCCGAGATACCTAGCTCTGTGAGTTTATCTTCTAGCTTCTTGAAGTTATCATCCACATTGGTAATCATACCATAAAATCTGCGCAAACCATCGTTGATTGGCTCACCATTAATCATCGTATCTTTGTAGATGTTATAATACTCCTCTGGAACATTATAAGGTCCGTGAGGTGCATTGAGCGACAAATATACAAAGAATGGGCGATCTTGATTCTTCTCGATAAACTTCATAGCCTCACCAAAGAATACATCTGTACAATAACCCTCATACTTTTGCTCCTCGCCATTGTGATAATATGTATCATCGAAATAGTCATTCATCCAATAATCAGGACCTTGACCTACTCCACCACCTCCGTGACGGATAACTTCACTAAAGCCACGATCCTCTGGGCGGTTTGGATAGTTATCACCCAAGTGCCATTTACCAAACATAGCATTCGTATATCCATTTTGTGCCAACACTTGAGGCAACATCACCTCGTCGTTGAATACAATCGAACGACCTGCAATTGTGTGGAATACATTAATACGGTTACAGTGGCGACCCGTCATAATCGACGAACGCGTTGGAGCCGATGTTGTTGAGACATGGTAGTTATCCAAACGGATAGCATCTGCGTACAACCTATCAATAGCAGGAGTTTGAATGTATGGATTTCCCGTACATGCTAAATCGCCCTTACCTTGGTCATCTGTCATCACAAAGATGATATTGGGCTTATCATTCTTTTTGGGTGCGCTACTATTTTTTTTCGCAGCGAAAGCTCCATTAGCCATAGGCAACAGTGCCATCAATGTTAATGGATAGAGTGGTTTAAATGAATTCATATTATTTTATTTAGGTTTTTAGGATTAGGCGCATAGAGCGCACTATATTTTAAGGCTTATAGCTTGGTAATGTGACACATGAATATTTGAACTTATAGACAAACCGCATTAAGCCCAGTACTTTGCATCGTAAATAATGGCAAAATCAAGAATAGAGGGTGTTGTAACGAGTGCGCTCTATGCGCCTAATCCTATAGGTTTTTTCATAGACTACAAAAATAATAAAAAAATCGTGATAAAGCCACACCTTACCACGATTTTAATATCTAATTATATATTTTTTACTTCTTTGCCGACTTCTCTACCTCTGGCAAAGCAGGTTGATCCCAAAATCTAAATGGATCTTCATACTTCTCCATCTGCTCAAGGAGTAGCTTCTCCATTCTTGCGCGAACATCTGCATATTTTGGATCCTCTGCCAAATCACGCTCCATCTCGCCCGATTTTCCATGCTCTGCCAAATACTCATGTGGATTCTCCTTAAGGTTAAAGAGTTGAGTCTCTTGAATATAACCATCCAACAGGTCATACTTAATCAACTTCCAATCACCCTCGATAACACTACGCATACCAGGCTTTGTTCCACCGCAATATACACCATACATCACATCGCGCATACTCTCTGTTTTACCCTCCAAAACAGGCTTAAAGCTCATACCTTCGACAGTCTCTGGAATTGGAATACCTGCCAAATCACAAATTGTTGGGAAAATATCTAGCAAATATACATCTCCATCCACTCTTGAACCAGCCTTGATACCAGGACCTTTAACAATCATAGGAACTCTCCACGTATGCTCATACAAGTTTTGCTTACCCATAAGTCCGTGACGACCGATTGAGATTCCGTGGTCTGCCGTATATATAATATAGGTATTATCCAACTCGCCCATAGCCTCCAACTTATCCAACACCTTACCGATTTGAATATCAACATTTTCGGAACAAGCATACTCGCGACCAACCTCATTTTTGATAGTTTGCTCATCGCGGTTCATCCAAACTCCACTCACATTTACCTCGTCACGCAATGCTGGGTGACCATGGTGGAATGGGTGCTTAAGCAAGTAGTTTTCAGGCAACAACACCTTTGGTGCTGAATCTGGCAACGAATTTTTGTCTGTGTGGTTCACTGCACCATACTTTTCGAGTAACTCAGGTGTACCATTACGAACATCATGTGGATGCGAGAATCCAAAGAATATCATAAATGGATCAGTCTCTTTGCTTTGCTCGCGACCATCCAAATACTCTAACACATGCTTTGCGTGCCATGCGCTACCTCCCTCTTCGGTGCCCATACGTTTAACCGCTTCGTGAAGGACTGTAAATTGCTCATTAGCCTTAGCATATGAATTACCCTTCTTACAAGTACGCATTGTTTTGTAACCTGCGCGATTGAAAGTTGCTCCAATTGTCATTGTATCGATACAAGCATCATCCAAAGTATTTGACGATGGAGAACCTGCACTAGCTGGCAAGTGCCAAACTGTACGACCGCTCATGATTTGGTGACGCGAAGGTGTACTTACTGCTCCATTCATCGAACCCATATGGCGAGCTGCATCCATAACCATACCCTCACTTGCCAAACGATCTAGGTTTGGAGTCTCAAGAATTGAGTTTGGGTTATACATCTGAAGATCAAATGGTGATTGGTCATCTACCAACACAAACAAAATGTTTGGTCGTTTGTCTTGCTTCTTCGAAGCAACATTATTTTTGCCCGAGACGAAGAATCCGACACCGAGCATACCCACTAACAGTGGTCTAGGTAGGTAGTTCATTATTTATAATTTTAAGGTTATTGACACAAAGATAGCAAAAAAGGGTGACAATACAAAATCATCACCCTTTTTTACACTAACTATTTAGTAAGTATATTTTATCTAATTCGATCTACAGAACGCACAAGCAACTCATCTTTAAATATAGCTCGCGCAGCAAGGTAAATTAAAAATATCGAAACTAAAGGAAACATCAACGCGGGTTTGAATCCTTGGGTCGACAATTCGAGATCCGAAAACACCCTATAGCTCAAAAAGAAATATACCCCAATCATTATATTTGCCCCCACAAGCAACACCATCTCTACAGCACACAAACGAATTTGAAGCATACGATTTTTGAACAAAAAAATATTTACTACAGGCAACACCGTACTAATAGCAAGCAACACAAACATATATATTGTACTCTGCACATCAACCCCGTCAACACTCTTAAGACCAGAGGCGTATAGATTGTAGAATTGATCCACTCCACCAAAATAGGCGAGGGGTAAAAAAAGTGATAGACCCACCAAGATAGATGCCATAAATAGGTGTAAAGTTTGAACTCTTTGTATCATAAATTATAAAGTTTTATCTATTAAATATCTATTTCTATCGCCCGAACGACGATTTATTAATTCACCCAAAAATCCCGACAAAAATAGTTGCACGCCCATTATTATCGCTGCTATCGAGATATAAAACAGAGGTTGATCTGTCACCGTTCGTTGCATCTCTCCATTTATTTGACTATATACCTTTTGAGCTATAATCCAAGTGGTTATACCTCCACCCGTAAGGAACATTAGAGTCCCTAAGGTTCCAAAAAAGTACATCGGAGAGCGTCCAAAGTTAGACAAAAAGGTGACACTCATCAAATCTAAATAGCCCTTAATCATCCTCTCCAATCCGAACTTTGAAACTCCATATTGACGAGCACGATGCGCCACAACCTTTTCTGTGATTTTGGTAAATCCTGCATCCTTCGCCAAGATCGGGATATAACGGTGCATTTCGCCAAAAACCTCAATCGCTTTGACCACCTTTTTGCGGTATGCTTTGATTCCACAATTGAAATCATTTAACTTTATACCCGACATAAAGCGCGCCGTAAGGTTGAAAAATCTACTCGGCAATCTCTTGCTCAATGGATCATGTCTCCTTTGTTTCCATCCCGACACCAAATCATATCCCTCTTCAACAATCATTCTTCGCATCTCGGGAATCTCGTCTGGAGAGTCTTGCAAATCGGCATCCATAGTAAATACCACTTCGCCTTGTGCCATATCAAAACCACAATATAGAGCAGCCGATTTCCCATAATTTCGCATAAAACTCTTGGCTCTAATCACATCACCATACTTAGCCTTAAGCTCCTCGACAACCGACCATGAGCCATCCGTTGAGCCATCGTCGATCATTATAATCTCGTAGCTCAATGCGTTTGATGTCGTAACACGATTTATCCACTCCACCAATTCGCGCAACGACTCCTCTTCGTTGTAGAGGGGGACAACAATCGAAATATCAATATTGTTATCCATTATTTTGTTGTTCGTCATTGCTCAAATTCTTTTTAATATATCGCTTAATCACAAGTGCAACTATGGTTCCCACGCCTGCGCCTGCTATAACATATGAAGAGATTGACGACATAAGGGTCGAAAATATAGATGGCTCCGTACGCTCTGCACTCTGTAGATCCTCCAACGCTTTAAGATACATTTCGACTGTCGAATTATCCATCTGCGCATCATCCATCACCGCGGTAATCGACACTACTAACTGATCCATATAGGCGTTAAATCCACCCATCACAGAGTTGATATAGACATACGACATCGCCGCCACAACAACCGCCGCAAAGATTGAGATCAACATCGCATAATTCAAAGTACGCCCAAACGAAAATCCCATACTTTCATACACCTCCACCGCGCGACTACGAGTGACATAATATAACAACACACCATAAACCAGCCCAACGATCACATACTCAAATGTCAAGAGAGCATATGTTGTCATATCACCCGACAACATCATCCCATACTCCAATATTCTCGACGAACCCATAATGATTCCTATCAAAACGCCCCATTTGGCAACGTCGTTCCAAAAATTTTTATTATCCATAAATATTTATATCAATTCCACATCTCCTTGGCGAAGGATCTCCACATCGCCTTCACTTAAATCTACAACAGTCGATGGCGTAACATAACCATATCCACCATCCACAACCATATCTACTCTATCGCCCCACTTTTCATCTATCAACTCTGGGTCTGTGAGGTACTCCTGCTCGTCATCATCATTTAACGACGCGGTTAACATCGGAACTCCCAGTGTTGACACTATAGCTCGTGCGATTGCATTATCGGGAATACGCACACCTATAGTTTTGCGTTTGCCGATGATTCGATCTGGGATTCTTGACGATGCCTTAAGCACAAAGGTGATCGCCCCTGGCAAATTCCTCTTCAATATCTTGAACGTTGAGTTATCTATACGACAATATTCCGCCATCGTGCTAATATCATTAAACACTATCGACAACTCCTTTACATCCTTGCTCGTTAATTTCTTAAGTTTATCTACCCCCTTTGGTGAATTTACGGCACAACCAATAGCATAAACGCTATCGGTGGGATATATCACAACCCCACCAGAGTGCAAAACATCGCACACTTTGGCTAGATCCCTTTCGGATGTCTGTTCTTTATATAGTTTCAACAACATATTTTAGGTGGTATATTACGCAAATATAATCAATTTATTTGATATTTCGTCTATTCAACTCCTTAGAATAGGATCTGCTATTTGCATTATGTTCGCTCAGAGTCTTTGCAAAGTTGTGATAGCCATCAAATTCGGGGCGTGCACAAAAATATAAATAGCTATGTTTTTCGGCATTTAACACCGCATCAATTGCCGCGATGCTTGGCATTGCGATTGGTGTTGGAGGCAATCCTCCATATTTATATGTGTTGTATGGAGAGTCATACTCAAGGTGTTTGAACAAGATTCTCTTAAGTTCAAAATCACCCATGGCATACTTCACCGTGGGGTCGGCCTGCAATCTCATCCCTATTCTTAATCTATTAAGATATACCCCTGCAACACGTGGCATTTCATCACTTTTGATCGTCTCTTCATACACAATCGAGGCTAGAGTTGACACATCTAATCGGCTTAAATTTAATAATTTCCGTTTTTCTTCGCGTGATTGAGTCCAAAAGTTTTGATACTCTCGGTTCATCCTTGCCACCAATTTTTGGGGTGATGTGCTCCAATATATCTCGTAGGTGTTGGGTATAAATATCGACATTAGCTCTTTGCGATTTTTAAAACCCACCATACTCAAAACCTCCTCTGATCCCAACACATTTAGCACCTCGATAGAATCCGCTTCAATCTGTTGTGCCATCCGACCTGCCAATTGTTCGGGAGTTCTTATGTTATTAAATGTCAGCTGTGTAGGTTTTTCGATACCCAACTTCAACATCCTCACTATATCTATCACACTTTGCCCCTCACTCAATTCATATCGCCCTGGTTTAATTCGCTCGGGCAGATCCAATCGTTTGGCGTATGTCTCAAATGCTAAACGGTTCGAAATATGTGGTAAAATCAAGCTATCTACAACCACACGATACCCCACATTCTTAAGATCCGCTGTACTTATATATATAATCTCGGATTTTTCAACCACAGATCCTAAAAATTTATTATATGCAACTCCCACAGCAACAGCCGATAATAGGAATAACACTCCAAATGCTTTTAAAAATTTGTTCAACTCCTTTGGTTTTTAATAATTTTTTAATACTTTTGTGCTCGGGTAAGTCTTATACGACCAGCTCCTACTAATCCCCCAGGTGAGGAATCAAGCAAGGGTATGTGGTCGAGCGGTGCGATATAAGTAGCTTA
>JBCQUZ010000092.1:0-7893 GCA_047173645.1 Rikenellaceae bacterium | reverse complement strand
ATATATGGTCGCACGGCTCACCCCCAACACCTTTGCCGCTTGGGTAGGTGTTAGGTATGGCATCTCGTCCAGATTGCCATACTCTCGTTTAGCCTGCGCTGCTATCGTCTCAGCCTCGATTGCCGACTGCTCCTCTCCTCGCTTTTTGGCTTTGTAAGCTCTCGAAGAGCAGGTATGCGAACAATATTGTGTGGTCGCCTTTTGGGCGATAAAGCCTCGTCCACACCATTCGCAAATCTTCTGGTATTGTCTTGTGCTACTCATCTGTTAATCCCCCGTTCTGTCTTAGGGCGTCTCACCACGTCTCACAGCGTCTCAACTCTGTACAATATAGGTGCTTAAAATTTATAATATGGCTTTAAATGCGTTCTGCGCTACATTTACGGTACAAATATATGCCAAATAATGATAAGATACAAATGTTCGTGATAAATAGACAAAAAGATAAGCCTCTCGGAGTGAGAGGCTTTGATAGATACTTATGGCTTATAACTACTTGAAAATCAGCGGATTATTTGCCAATACAAAAGTTGGAGAATATATTCCCGAGGATGTCATCAGTGGAAATTTCGCCAGTTATGGAGCCGATGTGGTGGAGGGTTTGGCGGATCTCTTCGCAGAGGAGGTCGGTGGGGGTGCCATCTGCGAGGGCTACAAGGGCGGATGATAGAGAGTCGTTGGCGTGGTGGAGGTGGTCGTAGTGGCGGGCGGATGATACTATTGGGTCGCCTGCGTAGAGGGAGTCAGTGTTTAGGCTCGATTGGAGTTTGTTTATTAGATCTTCGATGCCGATATTTTTGCGTGCCGAGATATTGATAATATCATTACTCTTTTTGTCACTCTCGAAATCGGGATCTAATTTTGTGTTGTGCAGATCATCCTTAAGTAAATCAACTTTGTCGCAAATCAAATCGACTTTGTTGCGAACTATTATAAGTGTTTGATCCTCGGAGACCTCTATTGGGGTGAATGATCCTTTGGTGCCATCTATGAGTTGGATGACAATTTGGGCGCGATTGATTGCTCGAAAGCTCCTTTCTATTCCCATCTGTTCCAACTTATCCTCCGTTGTGTGGATGCCTGCTGTGTCGATAAAGCGGTATGTTATGCCGTCGATTATTATGCTCTCCTCGATTATGTCGCGTGTGGTGCCTGCTATATCTGACACCATGGCGCGGTCGTCGTTGAGCAATCTATTGAGAAGTGTGCTCTTTCCTGCATTTGGTTCGCCAATTATCGCCACCGCAACTCCATTTTTTATGGCGTTACCTACTTTAAATGAGCTCTCTAGGCGTGTTATCTCGCGACGAATCTCGCACATCAAGTCGCGAAGTTTTCCTCTGTCGGCAAACTCTACATCCTCTTCCGAGAAGTCGAGCTCTAGTTCGAGAAGGGTTACAAGGTTGAGAAGGCTCTCGCGAAGTGAACTTAGTTGCGATGAATATCCACCCCTCATTTGGGTCGATGCCATGCGGTGCGATGCTTCGGACGATGCCGCGATCATATCTGCCACCGCCTCGGCTTGCGAAAGATCCATGCGTCCTGCCAAGTAGGCGCGAATGGTAAACTCTCCTGCCTCGGCAAGGCGTGCGCCATGTCGAAGCGAGAGTGAAATTATTTGTTGCACAATATATTGCGATCCATGGCACGAAATTTCGACCCCATCTTCGCATGTGTAGGAGTGTGGTGCTCTGAACACCGATACCAATACATCATCAATAATTGAGTTCGATGGGTCGATTATTTCGCCATAATGAATCGTGTGTCCCTTAGCTCCAGCGAGGGGACGACCGTTGCGAGGTGAAAAAAAGTTGTCGACAAGCTCTATCGATCCTTCGCCACTTAGGCGGATGATAGCTATTGCCCCTCCGCTCATGGTGGCTGGTGCTACTATTATATCGTGCTGCGTCATTCTATTTTGTGATGGTTATGGTATATGAAGCGTCGAATGTTGCGCCAGCATCTAGCTTTTGCATCCAATCTTTATCGGCAAATTCGCCCGTGTAATCTGCTTTGTCGCAACGTCCATACCATGGTTCGATACATAGGTATGGTGCGTAGCTCCCTTTAGCATTTGACCACACCCCCACAACTGGAGCGTCGAACTTCACACTTACGTATGGCTCTTTGGTGGTTGTGTCCAACATACAGATCTCGTAGGCTTGGTCGTTTTCGATTATCAAGGCTCCATTATTGAACAGATCTTTGTCTACGGCAAGGAGTTTATCGGTGAGTGAGAATATGGTTTCCTTTTCGATTAACAATCCTTTGTCGTTGATCTCGCCCGAAAGGATCTCGCCACTTCCATTTTTGTCGTCGAAAGATAGGTAACATTGCGCCTCTGCTTCGGGGTTGTAATTCAAATAGTTTAATCCAGGGTGTGCTCCTAGTTGAAAATGGATTGTCTCGTCGCTGGGGTTGCTCACTCGATATGAGATCTTGATTGTGTCATCAATGAGTTTGTAGCCAATTTCGAATACAAATTCGTATGGATATTTTTCGAGAGTCGAAGGGTTGCTCACAAGGCGAAACAGAACCTCATCAGCTTCGTGTTTAATAACCTCGAACTCCGAAGCGCGTGCAAATCCATGTTGAGCCATGTTGTACTCCTTGCCATCTTGGCGCATGGTGCAGTTGTTGAGAGCGCCAACAATTGGGAAGAGAACAGGAGAGCGTGATTTCCACACCTCGGGAACCCCTTGCCACAAACATTCGCGTCCGTTACGGAGGTTTATGATGCTAAAAAACTCTGCGCCGATTGGGTTTATATCGACCTTTAGAGTGTCATTGTTGATTGTTATTAGGTTCATTATTTTTTGTTTTTTAAGGTTGTTTCGATAAATGATTTCATGATTTGGCGAGAACTCTCCTCCTTTTGGAAGTTTAGTTCGGGGTGCCATTGGACTGCCCACACAAACTTTTTTGAGGGCATATATATCGCCTCGATGATCCCATCCTTTGCTACAGCCATGCTCCTTAGCGATGGAGCGAGTTCCTTGATCGCTTGGTGGTGGTAGCTATTTACCCCTATTTCGGTTGCACCATCCGTAAGGTCGTGGAGTGGAGATCCCTCTACAATCGACACCTTGTGCCACTCTTGATCGTAGGGTGGGGTCATTTGGTGTGTTCGCCCCTCTATACCTATATTATATAGGTGCTCTGTGGGCAAATCTTGATAGAGGGTTCCTCCGCAGAGTGCATTTATTAGTTGAATGCCTCGACAAATTCCTAGTATCGGGCGATTGTGTTTCAAAGCGTATTCAAATATCCACTGCTCCAATTTGTCGCGAGAGGGGTTTGGAGTGCCACACTTTTCGCGTTGGGGCTCTCCATACAGCTCTGGCGAAATATCGTGTCCGCCTGTCAGCAGGAACCCATCACACATTTGGCATAGTTGCTCAATATCCTCTTTTGTCGCTTCGAGGGGGAGAATTATTGGAATGCCACCCGATTTGCGGATGGCATCCATATATCCAGGTAGCATCCATATGCTACTTTTATCGTCGTCCCAAAGTGGGGGGAGTGCTATAATGGGCTTGCTCATATCTTTGTGATGGTGGCAAATTGGAAATTAATTTGCCACCTTTCTATTCACTTTTTTACTTTCTGCTCTATATAAATTTTCTATCAAGATCTTTCTTTGTCAAGATCTCTAGTTTCTTCTTTAGTTTCCGCACTTAGAGTATCCGCATGACATACAGGTCAAACAACCATCTTGATACGCCAAGTTCTCTTGACCGCACGATGGACATGCCCCTTTGCACTTCGTTCCATCTGTGATGTATTGCTTGAGAGCTCTTTCGACTCCAGCCTTCCATGTATTGATACTCTCCGAATTGAGGTGCATACTTCCAATTAGAGTAACTACATGCTCGATAGGCATACCTTGGCGCAACACTCCCGAGATCAACTTCGCATAGTTCCAGAACTCCTCCGAGAATAGGCGCGAGATGCCTCCAATTGTATTGGTATATCCGTAACGATCAACATATTGGAAATCGTAACGCTTCGTGCCATCCACTTCGCGAACCTTGATGATAAATCCCTTTTTGATTTTAGGTGGGATATACAAAGCATCCTCCTCGATCTTACCCGTAAATACTTCATATGGGCGATTCCCCTGCAATCCAACAAAGGCGATCCAACTCTCGTTACCATTCTTAAATCTAACAACATCGGCAGGGATAGAGTATGGGCGCTTGATTGCAATCGGAGCGCTATCCTTTTTTGAACTGCTCTTTTCGATCAAAACACCCTCGCGACAACCATCACGATATACCGTTACACCCTTGCAACCATGCTCCCACGCGGTGCGATATACATCTGCAACGAGCGATTCGCTAACATCATTTGGCAAATTAACAGTGACCGAAATCGAGTGATCGACCCATTTTTGGATCGCTCCCTGCATCTTAACCTTAGCAACCCAATCAATATCGTTGGCTGTGGCTCCGAAGTATGGCGATGCTGCAACCATTTTGTCGAGCTCCTCATCTGATATTGTTGCCATCATCGAGGTGTCATATCCATTTATCTCTGCCCACTTCATAAAGTTGTGGTGATATACGTAATACTCCTCGAACTTCTCGCCCGTCTCGTCGATAAATGTCGCAACCTTTCCCTTGTCTGAAGGGTTGATCTTGCGTCGGCGCTTATATACGGGGCGGAAAACTGGCTCTATACCCGATGTAGTTTGCGACATAAGTGATGTGGTTCCCGTAGGAGCAATGGTAAGCATCGCAATATTACGACGTCCAACCTGCGCCATTTTAGCATACAATTCAGGGTCAGCCTCCTTGATGCGCTCGATCATTGGGTTGTTAAGCTCCCTTGCGGTGTCATATATCGGGAATGCTCCGCGCTCTTCGGCCATCGTAACCGATGTGCGGTATGATTCAATTGCGAGTGTTTTTTGGATCTCGACAGCCATCTCGATAGCCTCGTCTGATCCATATCTTAGCCCCAAAGCTGCCAACATATCGCCCTCAGCTGTGATTCCTAACCCTGTACGGCGACCTATTTGAGCCATCTCGCGGATCTTGCACCATAGGTTATACTCAACTTTGCGCACATCCTCATCTTCTGGATCGTCCGCCACCTTATCGATTATTTGTGTCACCTTCTCTAGCTCCAAGTCGATGATGTCATCCATCATCCTCATCGCCTTGCTGATATGCTCCTTGAATAGCTCGAAGTCAAAATCTGCTTCGTCGGTGAATGGATTATTCACATAGCTAAACAAGTTTATCGCCATAAGTCGGCATGAATCATAGGGGCACAATGGAATCTCGCCACAAGGATTTGTCGACACGGTCTTGAAACCTAGATCGGCATAACAATCTGGCACACTCTCGCGTATGATAGTATCCCAAAACAAAACACCTGGCTCGGCAGATTTCCATGCGTTGTGTATGATTTTATTCCATAGAGTCTTGGCATCTATATCATTTTCATATGATGGATTGTCGCTATCGACAGGGAATTGTTGGTGATAGGGTAGCCCCTCGCCCGATGCACGCATAAATTCATCATCCAACTTAATCGAAACATTCGCACCCGTAACCTTGCCCATATCGGTCTTAGCATCTATAAACATCTCGGCGTCGGGGTGCTTCACGAGCAACGACAACATCAATGCACCACGACGACCATCCTGCGCAACCTCGCGCGTAGAGTTTGAGTATCGCTCCATGAAGGGCACAATACCAGTACTTGTGAGCGCTGAGTTCAACACAGGGCTTCCCATAGGGCGAATGTGCGACAGGTCATGACCCACACCGCCGCGACGCTTCATGAGTTGAACCTGCTCTTCGTCGATTCTAAAGATTCCACCATACGAATCCGCTGGGTTTTTGTGTCCAATAACAAAGCAGTTCGAAAGTGATGCAACTTGGAATATATTTCCGACACCAGTCATCGGACCACCCTGAGGGATCACATATTTAAAATGGTCGAGCAGAGAAAATATCTCCTCCTTCGATAATGGATTGGGATAGGTAGCCTCAATACGAGCAATCTCCGACGATAGGCGATCGTGCATATCCTTGGGAGACGATTCGTAAATGTGCCCAAAAGAGTCCTTAAGTGCATATTTACTCACCCAAACAGTGGCTGCGAGGTCGTCGCCTGCGAAGTATTCCTTCGATGCAGCTATTGCATCGTTATAGCTAACCTCCTGATGAACAGAAGAATTTGATTTATTAGTCATAAAAATTATCTATTTTTTGTTTTATATTTCAAATTTTGAATTTCGAACACACCATCTAATTCAACCTACAAAATTGGGAAAAAAATAGTGAAATAAATAATTTTTAGAGCTAAATTTTTCGCTATTTTTTGATAATGAGCCCTAGGATTATCTACACCGCATTTTAGATTATATGGTCATAGCGCGACAAGCCGCCGTTTGTTGTAGAATAGTAAATCTCCCCCAAGTCGTTGGAGGAGATTTATGAACCTGTTCAAATAAAGTCCTAAAAATAGTAACCTAAATTTATCGAAAATGAAGATGTCGATGCCTCGTAATTACGATCTCTAAACTCCTTTGCATACATATTTATAAGTCCTGCATCGTATGCCACACCAATAGAATAACTGTTGAGTTTATAATCTAAACCAAATCGAACACCAAAATCAGATTGACGATATAATCGCGTGTCGGTGGGGTTGATGTTGTCGTCAAACACCACATCCCTCTTCTTGTAAGGGTTCGTAGAGTTGCCCCCTTCTGTTATATCACCAGCCACAGCAAACGAATAAAATATACCTGCGAAGGGGTGAATTGTTGATTTTTTCGAGATCACAATACCATAATTTATGAGCAATGGCACCTCTAGAGCATAACTTTTAGCATCGCTCTTGATCTTAACTCCATCTACTCGATAGCTATTTTTGGCACCCTTCATCTCAAACGAAAGACCACTTTGAAGGTAGAGGGGTACCGAATTTGAGATCGCAAATGCACGCAAAGCACCCACATTAAAGCCAACCTGACACTCCGATGTATAGTCGGAATTGGTGAATGCAGCAAAATTTACACCAGCTTTTACAGACCAAAAGTCTGAAATTTCTCCCGCGAAGGTTCCCAAAATCGAACCCACGAGGAGTGAACAAAGTAAAAAGATACGTTTCATAAAGATAATTTTTAATGTTTTTCTCTGCTCTCAACGAGATTATTTGTGGGTTTTCGACCGAGAGCTACAAATAATGATGTGCAAATTTGTAGATCAAGCTCGATTTGTGTTGCGTAATCGAGCCACCCATCGATTCTTTTAGCAAAAAACGAACCACTCTACAAATCCCTGAATTTGGTAGTTTTTATACCTATATATTATTATAGAGTAATTTTTGATTATATTTTATGTAATGTACTTATAATTAGTAGCTTATGTATAAACAATAGTTTTTATTTCGCAATATACTGATTACCAATACATTAAAAATTAATTTACATTTTTTTAGAAAAAAAAGTACAAAATGTTTGCAGGTTTAAAAATAATCCCTACCTTTGCAACCGCAATACAACAAACGGGGTTTGCTTCTAACAACGGTGATTGGCTTACAATGTTGATCGTTTAGTTTTTAAAAGTTTTGTCTCGAAAAAAAATATTGCAAAAAGTTCTTCAAAAATTTGGTGGTTAAAAAAATATCACTTATCTTTGCAGTCCAAACCAACAACAACGAGGCTTGAGTAATCAACCTGGTTTGTTTTGAAAAGGAAGAGTTTGAAACGAAAGTTTGATACTCATGCAAAAAGAAAACTTTTTTGAAATAGTTCTTTGAATTACTGGTTATAAAATATATTTTTTGAAAGAAAAATGTAGCATTTATTTGTCAATTCAATTTAAAATGAATTTGAGATAGTCAGGACTCTAACAACACATTTAAAACATT
>JBCQUZ010000091.1:0-7929 GCA_047173645.1 Rikenellaceae bacterium | reverse complement strand
GGAACCTGACTGGTGCTTCCACGAGGAGTGTTTGGTAGGGCTATTTGAGAGTTCAATTGTGAATAGCAAACTAAGGAGTGGCGTTACAGGAGTGACAAGTGCAGCGAGTTTGTCGTGGGATGACTTCAACTACTACTCAGCAGAGCGTAAAATGCAACAGATTGACTATGAGCAACACAAACATATCGCTAACCTCTTCTATGCTAAGTATGGTCGTAGAGACTCGCAGGGGCAATGTGGTTATGGTCAAAACTCTAATACTCGTGTAATCGGAGGTACGGCGGTTATTGGTATGCAAGATACAGTCAATGTAAATGATGCGACCCAATATGCGTGGTATGAAACCGTAGGCAGTGATGGAACTATCACCTACACACAGCTCAACAATATCAACTGCTTAGGCTACGAGGATATTTACGGCAGTAAGTATGAAATGATGGACAACGTGAGCGTTCCGAACGACACAGGCAACACCTACAAATGGCTTATTACGATGCCCGACGGCTCGCAACGAAAAGTTAAAGCAGGTTCGACCTCGCAATATATCTCTGCTGTGGCGCACGGAAAGTATATGGATGTTGTGCCTGTCGGAACAACCGCCGGTAGTGCAACAACCCATTATTGTGATTACTATTATGCATCTGCTTCAACGGGGCGTGTGGTCTATCGGTCGAACTACAGCACGTACGCGAACGGCGGTGTGTCGTATGCGGATGCGAGCTACGATTCATCGAGCACGAGTACGAGCATCGGGTCTCGGCTTGCCTTCCGCGGAATAGTCGTCAAGGCGGCGAGCGTCAGTGCGTACAAAGCCTTAACCGAGATAGCGTAAGCGCAAAGCGGGAGCGAAGCGACAAAGCGTTTTAATACCTGCGAAGCAGGTCGATTTTTATTTTTTTATAATAGGATATTCGATGAAAATTTATAAATTTGTATTATTAAGGTGGCGTTTCTTACGGGGCGTGTGGTCTATCGGTCGAACAACAATACGAACACGAATGGCGGTGTGTCGTATGCGAATGCGAATAACGATTCATCGAACACGAATACGAACATCGGGTCTCGGCTTGACAACTGAAAATGAATTGGTCTACTACATCGGTGACGTGTCGCCTCCGTAGAGCCAAGAGAAACAAACCGCAGTAATAGCAGCCCAAGGGTTGGAAAACTGAAAAATTAAACATTGAGTAGAGATTGGTAGGTCGCATAGCGATTCGAAGATGTTGGGCTCAGGAAAGGAAGGCTTATGCGTAGAATAGGGTGTGTCATTGAAGAGATAACTGATAGATGCAATATGGAGAACTCTTTTGATAGTGTCTTGTGTGGCACAGTTCGTAAAGAGAGTTCTGATGGTAAGGAGCTATTGGCTAATCGAGATATGGTCATAGATGAACTTATTGACAGCATTAGCAAGGGGGAGTTTAAGGTTACTGATTTTTATGAAAAGACGATTCCCGAGAGAGGTAAGATCCGCAATATCCAAATTATCTCTATGAGGGATCGAATAGGTGCTCACGCTGTTATGTCTGTCGTTGATAAGCACCTCAAGAATCGGTTTATCCGAACTACATCTGCCTCAATCAAAAATCGAGGTATGCACGATCTAATGAAGTATATTCGCCGTGACATTGCGGAAGATCCTGACGGAACACAATATTGTTATAAACTTGATATTCGTAAATTTTACGAAACGGTAGATCAAGATATAGCGATGCAGTGTGTGAATCGTGTATTTAAAGACAAAAGGTTGATTGCCATTTTAGATGGTTTTGTGAGGATGATGCCGAGTGGTATTTCCATTGGGCTCAGAAGTTCACAAGGTCTTGGTAACCTTTTATTATCTGATTTTGTAGATCATTATATGAAAGATGAGTTGGGAGTGCGATACTATTATCGTTATTGCGATGATATTGTTGTGCTTGGCAAAACGAAAGCGGAATTGTGGAAGTTGCGAGATATTTTACATCAAAGAGTGGCATTAGCAGGGCTGACCATAAAACCCAGCGAGCGTGTGTTTCCTATCGAGGATGGTATTGATTTCTTGGGATATGTTATCCGTCCCGAATATGTGAGATTGAGGAAACGCATAAAGGTAAAATTTGCCAAGCAGCTACACGACATTAAGAGTAAGCGAAGGAGGCGTGAACTGGTTGCATCTTTTTATGGGATGGCTAAACACGCAAATTGTATAATGGCGTTTCAAAAATTAACAGGTAAACAGATGAAAAGTTTTAAAGACTTAAATGTAAGCTACAAACCAGAAGATGGCAAAAAGCGGTTTTCGGGCGAAGTAGTAAGTATCAAAGAATTGGTAAGGCAGCCAATTATTGTCAAAGATTACGAGATGGGGATTGATACCGAGATGGGTAAAGATCGCTGCCTCGTTTCTATTGAAGTAGAGGGGAAGTTAAAAAAGTTCTTCACAAACTCTCAAGAGATGAAGGATATTTTGCAACAAATCTCTCAAATAGAGGGAGGCTTCCCTTTTGAAACAACAATCCTATCCGAGAGTATAGGTAAAGGTAGAACAAAGTATGTATTTAGTTAGAATTTAAAGTATGAGAAGAGTAGACGGAAACCCAAATGTATCACTTATCGAATGCACCAACCCAGTAAAAGGGCTATGGCGCATTAGATGGGATATTCAGACAAGCGAAGAATCAACCACCTATATGGAGGAGGAGTTCGACCATAAACCAACTGCTGAGGAGATAAAAGCTACAGCATTATCATATTACAACGAGGAGGTTACTGATGTGATCTTGTCGGGTATGGAGTATGAAGGTGCGTTAGTCTGGTTATCTACAGAGAACCAGTTTAACTACAAAGCAGCTTATGATATGGCTGTACAAACAGATGGGCAGAGTCTACCAGTAACCTTTAAGTTCGGAAGTGATGAAGAACCTATCTACAAAGAGTTCGCAACACTTGAGGAGCTGAGTGATTTTTACACAACGTGTTTAAACTACGTTCAAACAGCAATTAAAGAGGGTTGGAACAAAAAAGATAGTTTCGATGTTACGCTCTATGAGTAATCCCTCTGGGGAGGATTAAAAAAGCCCCCAGCCTGTTAGTAAAAGTATAGACGCCAATCACATACTTGCGCAAAACGCAATCACCGAAAGACTGAGGGCAAACCTCTTCTTCGATGATTGCGTTTTTTCGCATCTATATAAATATGTGATTGGCACAACAAATATATACATAATTATCGAAAGTGCCATAATAATCATTCAATAATAAAAAGATAAACTAACAAAATAGCACTCTTCATATACTTTTGATGTTGATAACAACAACATTTTAATTATAAGAAATATGAAGATTTTGGATTGGTTTAAGGAGAGTAGCAGGTGGAAACACGCTGTTGGAGGGTTCGTGATAGGAGTATCATCGGATTCAAATTATTGTGCTGCACTATCATCTTTAGTAGCAGCTGGATGTCTTGAATATAAAGACAAGGCTTGGGGTGGTGAATGGGACTGGATCGACTTCGGACTCACCGTCGCAGGAGGAGTTGTCGGGCGAGTAATTCGTATGATTCTCATATAACCTCAAGTACTATATATAATATTAAACAAAATGATAAACAATGACTCTGGAGCTTACTATTTGGGGCGTGCAATATATGGAGGGTGCGTGGCGATGACGACAGCATTGATGAACCCAGTCACCGAGATCATTCTTTTTCTCGCACTGTTGGTTCTGGTGGATTTTATCACTGGTGTAATGGCGAGCTATCACCGAGCTAAAGATCGAAACGAATCGTGGATGTTTAGCTCTGACAAGTGTTGGAAAACGCTATACAAATTGGGCGTTATCGTTGGGGTTGTATTGGGCTTTTGGTTTATTGATACCCGAATACTGACAATGCACACACTTCATTTAATGCCTTACTCTGCTGCTTTTATCTGTGGAGCAGAGATGTATAGTTTGGTCGAAAATGGTTATGACATAACCAAGTGGGATGGCTTTAGACTTCTCTTGATATTCACGCAACGCAAGATTAATAAAGCTGTAGGAGAAGATACTCCATTAAAAAGAAAAGATTGATATGATTAAAAAGTTCTTTAAATCGCTACTTTCAGACGAGAGTGGCGCAATCTCAAGTAAACGAGTAATGGGTATTGTAGCGTGTTTTGTACTATTCTACCTTGCTGTTGCTCCCACGCTAACGGAGAGTGTCAACACACCCAATGACCCTATCGTGTGGGGCGTGGTGTATATAGCACTTGGTTGTTTGGGGTTATCCTCAGTAGACAAGTTCAGCCACAAATAAAGAAACATATTACATAAAAACGCAGTTAATTTGCAAATTAAAACACTAAAATGGAAATTATATGGCAAAAGTAGAAACATTAGCCCCTTTCATATTCTCTTGGGAGGGAGGCTTCGTAAATCACCCCAATGATCGAGGTGGTGCAACAAATATGGGTGTGACAATCGCAACTTATGAGGCATATTGCGAGAAAAAGGGATTGGGCATTCCCTCTGTGGTAGCACTTCAAAACATCTCGCAAGAAGAGGTTGTAGACATTCTTAAAACAATGTATTGGGATCGCGCGAAAGCGGACGAGATCAAAGATCAGTCAATCGCTAACATTATTGTTGATTGGGTGTGGGCATCGGGTACGTGGGGCATTAAGCATACGCAACGTGCAATAGGTGTAACAGCTGATGGAATTATCGGGGCTGTTACATTGAGTAAAATCAATAGCGTAGAGCCTTGCTCACTATTTAGCCTCTTGAAAGCAGAGCGTGAGTCGCACTTTAAGAGGATAGTCAGCAATGATTCAACACAACAGGTATTCCTCAAAGGGTGGTTAAATCGACTCAATGGTATAAGGTATGGTAGTCTAGTTTGCAATGGGGGTGAGGTAATCGATTGTAATGAGTAAGTCTACACTTATGTATATAGTGATATTGCTTGTGCTTTGTGCTGGGTCTTTTTGGCTCGGCACACGGCAGGTTGCAATAGTGGAGAGTACAGAGACAATAGTAGAGATTAAACCTGTACTTGTAGACGATCCAGAGCCACCTATCGAGGTAACACCTACGGAAGATGTCGCAGTCGAGAAGTTGCCCGTTGTAAATTACGAGGCATTGAAGATGCAGATTGTAGACTCCCTCATTGCGATAGGTTATAGCCGTAGCGATGTAGATAAGATTGCACCCATTATTACACCCGATAGCGTAAAGGCTGAGATACCCCTTGATGATTTTATTTTCAAAAAAGACTCGCTCTACACCATAAAGGCGAGAGGCTACGGAGTAAGTCTTACTTCGGTTGAGTTATACGATAAGAGTACGTTTACTACAAGTACTCTGAAGTCTCCTATCAAGCATTGGAGCGTTACAGCCAATCTCAATAGCTTCACTTGTCAAGGCTTGACCGACATATCAGCAGGTGTAGGTATAGAGTACAGCTTGAATAAGTGGAGATTTGGCGGAGGCTATCAAGTCTTTACGAATGGCAATAGTGGAGTAACTTTTCGTATCGAGCGCAAAATACTTCAATTTTAATATCATATATTATGGCAGAGTTAACAATAAGTGTAAAAAAGGAAGAGGTCTATGAGGAGGTAGCTAAGACAACTTCTTATACGGGTGCAAAGATTGATGATGCAAAAGCCTACGAGCGTATATTTACGACAGACGAAGACAAACAAATGCTTGAGCGATTTTGGGATGAAAGCAAGAGCTTGATTTGTAACAATCTAAAAAAGGTGTTGGTTGATGAAACAGAGTCCTCCGATGGTGAATACACATTAACACTTGCGCTCTCGACATCATTCGAAGATAATCTAATCAATGGTATGCAAAGCAGTCTATTTTCATACTTTGTTATGAATATCACATCTAAATGGTACACATTTGCTAATAAAGGAGAGGCTAAAGATTATGCAGTAGAAGCAACTGCTAATTTAGAAGATATTATGCGAAAGGTGTATCACAAGAAGAAACCGACTCGTCCAATTTATAACTAATTAATTTGAAACAATATGGCTGAAAACAAAAAAACTTTAACCATTACACAGAAAGTAGCAGAGCTTGTGTATGATATTCAGAACAAATCTTATTTGACAGGTCAAGCAAGAGAGGCTGATGGTGGTAAAAATTATGAAGCTGCATCGATTATGCAAGCAAATGACGACGAAGAGAATAGCTATCAAATTCGACGTTCGTTGTCTAATGCTTTTTCTGCTCTGAAGAGTCTGCTTGGAGAGTATTTGGTAGAGGAGAAAACGACCAGCGACAATCTTATCGATCAAGAGATTGATGATGATGGCGAATTGACGTTACTGTTTGAACTCCCCAGTAATTTCAATAGTGCTTCTGCCGATAGCTTAGGGGATGGTATTCACAGTTATTTGGTCGATCGAGCATTAGGAGATTGGTTTGCAATAACCAATAAGGACGATGCAGAGATATACATTGCCCACTCAACTGTAAGCCTTGATACTGTAAAACGTTCGCTATATAAACGCAGTCGCCCCGAAAGACCAACTTATGATAATTAATTATGAAGTCGGCAAAGATAACATTCAAGAGCAAAGAGCTAATCTATGATATAGAGAACTGCTCATTTGTGGAGGGTGATATTATGGTTACAGATAACGACCACGCACGTCACCAAGTGTTTGATATTGCCCAAAAAGGCAATATAGATAGAGTTTATCGAATGCTTAATCTTGCATACTCTGAGTGCATTGAAATGCTATACCCATATAGCAAACGAGAAATTCCGATCGGGCAAACAGATTTTAACAATGACATTTCTGCACCTGATGAATACTCTATAAATTTGTCGTTGCCAGATGGCTTTTCTGAGTCGACATTACGTCTTGTTACAAACCTGCTACACGAATATATGGTTTGTAAGGTGTTGGCAGATTGGATGAGTATAGTAAACCCCAGTAGCAAATCTAATTGGGAGGATAAAATCGACAAACTGAGACAAAAAATACAAACATCACTTACGGCAAGAATAGGCAAAGTGAGGCGTAAGACCAAACCATTCTAACACAAACAATAAAGTCCAACAACTACAGTATTATGCGGTTTGTTGGACTCTGTTGTTAGATGAGTTAGCGGAGTTTGTTTTGCATTCGTGGGTAATATTGTATGCTACACCCTTGCAAACTTTCACCTTTGCCAAAATCGCAAAATACAACAAGCCTAAAAGCTTTGAATGGAGACCCTCTAAAGCCACGCATATATTTGTCGGAGCTACTCCATATCGGAAGCCAGTTAAACAGATCATTAGAGCCATATAAGACTTGGGAGACATGATCTTTTTCAAAGTACCCACGTTGAATAATCGTGTCGATCGTCTTAAATACATTAGGGTCGTCCAGCTTAAATGGGCGAGTAACAACTAATCCTGTAACACCATCGCTATCTGAATCCGAGAAGTCTACCAACGTATGCTCAGAAGTCATTGCAAGTGCCTCTGGATACGAGTTTACTCCAGAGCTAATATTGGATTGCATCATTCCCCACATTTTTGACTTCATCGAATAAACGTAGGCATAGCTTACATTTGGATTATAGACTATAATGCGCTGATGCACGTAATCATAAATCATTTGGCAAGCTCCGATGAACTCAATGAATGGCAATAGAGTAATATCATTAAGTGTTATCTGTTCGCTATTATCTGCCTTGCTATTGTAAATAGTAATTAGGCTATCAGACTTGGGTAAATCGGCAATAGTAAATATATCTTCAGAGTTTAGAATATCAGAAATACATTGTGTCTCCGAACCACTAATAAGCATAATACCTCTGTCGGTAGCAAACAATACTGCACTATCTATTTGAGTGATACTATCGTTATTTATACAGACATCTCGTGTGATAGTTTGTTTCGCTGAGTATGTTCCTGTGTCTGATACCTCCAATGCCCATATGCCCTCTGTTGTAAAT
>JBCQUZ010000090.1:0-8067 GCA_047173645.1 Rikenellaceae bacterium | reverse complement strand
AGTGGTACACACCCCGAAAATCTCGACTTCTTGGCTCTACGCAAGTATGCCCCGATGGATAGAATTGATATTATCGAGAGGGTGATATATGAGACCGAAGGGTTAGGTTTGGTGATAATTGATGGGATACGAGATTTGGCTCTCGACATCAACTCACCAACGGAGGCGACAAACCTAATCACGAAGTTGATGCAGTGGACTGATGAGAAGCAGATCCACATTCACACGGTGCTGCACCAAAATAAGGGTGATGAACACTCACGAGGTCATATCGGCACGGAGTTGAACAACAAGGCTGAGACGATTCTTCAGGTGGTTAAGGATAGCTCAGATAGCGATATTAGTGTTGTATCGTCGGTGCATATCCGAGCTATGGAGTTTGAGAAGTTTGCTTTTCAGATCAATGGGCTTGGGTTGCCTGAGCTTGTGGAGAATTACGAGCTTACGGCATCCTCTGTTCGTGGGTTCAAGTATAATGAACTTACCGAACAGCAGCACCGAACAGCTCTGCAAGCGACATTCAACGGCAGGGAAGAGTATGGATATAATGATCTGATCGTGGCACTTCGTGAGGGTTATGGTTCGATTGGCTACTCCTATGGCAGTAATAAGATGAAGGAGTTGAAGACCTTTTTGGTGAATAAGAGAATGATAGTTAAGAGTGGTAAATGTTACAGATACAACCCCGAATTTCACTACTAATTCGGTTTAGTTTAATCCGGGTGTCTATAAGGCGCAATAAACTAAACCTCTTAATAATTTCAAAAGTATAACTATGACAATAGATCAAGCAAAAAATATAAAAATAGCAGATTATCTGCAAGCAATTGGATATACTCCGACAAAGACAAATGGTAACACCTTGATGTACCTATCCCCACTTCGAGACGAGCGGACAGCATCATTCAAGGTGGATAGTGAACGTAATGTATGGTACGACTTCGGATTGAGCGTTGGTGGGAACATCATCGACCTCGTGATGCAGTTGAACAACACACGTAGCGTTAGCGAGGCTCTTGCACATATCGGTGGTCAGCGTATCATAGTGGCTCATATCCCTGCGGTAGCAGAACACTCCACGCAGCTCGAAAATATGACGATTGAGCCACTTCGAAGCCCTGCCCTCATTGAGCTACTTCGAGAGCGTAATATCTCAATCTCGGTGGCTCAGAAGCTATGTAGGGAGATTCACTACACTCGTGGCGGTAAACACTATTTTTCCATCGCCTTTGCCAATGACAAGGGCGGCTATGAGATGAGAAACAGATACTACAAGGGGTGTGTAGCACCTAAGACCATCACAACCGATATGTCAGATCGCTCAATCTGCTACCTCTTCGAGGGCTTTATGGATCTTCTATCCTTCAAAACTTTGGAGGAGAGGGCGAACAGAACCAACGCCGACTATGCCCATATCGTGTTAAACTCTACGAGCCAACTGACCCCAGAGGTGATTAATCGCCTACGTCAATATGATGCTGTGCATACATTCCTCGACAATGACGAGAGCGGAAAGGCTGCCACCGCAAAGCTCATTACAGAGCTTGGTGATAAGGTAGTGAACCGCTCGATAGGTTACTCGGAGTATAAAGATGTGAACGACTACCTATGCGGTAGACGAATGGAGGTGGAGCAACCTACCATCGCACCAAAGAGAGGCATGAGAATGTAACAGCTCTTCGGGAGCTGTGTGATATACACTCAAATAATGCAGCTACGCCAATGGGTATTTAACGGACAAATACCATAGCTTATTAGGGAATTTTTCGAGCCGCATCACAAGTGAAGCTAAAAATATCCCCAATAAGCGAATGGGCGCAGCCCCTCTCGACACCCCAATGCAGCTTTGGGAAGCTGCTCAAATGATGGCGAGCAATCGCCAAGATGTTTAATTTTCAAAATGTAATACAAATGGGATTTGCAGTAGTCCATTTAGAAAAAACCAAAGGTACAGACAGCGGAATGTCCGCCCACATAGAACGCACCATCGACCCTAAGAATGCCGATAAGGAGCGCACCCACCTCAATCGTGAATTGATAGAATTTCCCGATGGAGTGGAGAATCGCACCCAAGCAATTCAGCACCGCCTCGACAACGCAGGTCTCACACGCAAGGTTGGAAGCAACCAAGTGCGAGCCGTGCGTGTGATGCTGTCGGGTACTCACGAAGATATGGCGAAGATCGAGGATGAAGGTCGTCTTGACGAGTGGTGCCGTGATAACCTCGAATGGCTCAACAAAACTTATGGTAAAGACAACGTAGTTTCGGCAGTCCTGCACCTCGATGAAAAGACACCCCACATCCACGCAACCGTTGTCCCCATCGTAACAACCGAGAGGGTCAAGCGCAAGCGTGAGGAGAGCGTAAAGAAAACCTATCGCAAGAAGAAGCCATCGGCTCGCCTCTGTTGCGATGAGGTGATGGGGCGTAGTAAGCTCGAAAAGTATCAAGACGACTATGCAGCAGCGATGGCGAAGTACGAACTGCAACGAGGTCGCAGAGGTTCGGAGGCTCGCCACGTATCCACTTCGGAGTACTACAAGGATCTGCAACAGCAATCCGAGAGCCTCCAAACTGACATATCGCAACTATTGGAGCAGCAGGAGGCAGCCCAAAAGGAGTTGTCAGCCACCAAGTCCGACATTAGCAAAGAGAAGTTCAAGAACTCAGCTGCCGATGTTGGCTCTAAGCTCCTTGATGGCGCAAGCTCGTTACTTGGCACCTCTAAGGTGAAGCGATTGGAGGCTGAGAATGCTCAACTAAAGTCAGATATTGCCGATATTCGCACCGAGATTGAGCAGGTTAAAGAGGAGTCGCAACAGAGAATTGACAACTACAAGCGAGATGTAAACAGAGAATACAATCGTCGCCTCAATGAGTTCAATCGCAAAGAGAAGCAGTTTGAAAAAGAGAAATCACACCTCTATGACACGCTCAACAAAATATTCACCATCATTCCCGATGTTCAAGAGAAGCTCAGGATAGAGGAGTTGTGTCGAGTCGTAAAGTTTAGCGCAGAGATGATAAAGTTGTTATTCAGTCGTGAAAAAGTGGGTTTCAAAGGTCGTCTCTATTCTGAAGAGCACGACCGCTACTTCGAGACCGAACACTCCGAAGCCCGAATAGAGCGTAACCCCGACAACCCTGATAAGCTCCGCCTCGCAATAGATGGCAAGGATATAGCCGAATGGTTCAAAGAGAAATACAAGCAGTTACGTGAGAGCTTGGGGTATGGGCAGAATGATGCTCGGCAGTCACGTGGATTTCGACGATAAATCTTTCTCTATATTTGGACTTTCGGCATATTATCACTAAATTTGTGGTTGATTGGCAGGGAGAAATCTACCGATCATATAAATATTATAGCGTTTGCTATTGTTAGGGACTCAGAAAACGACCAATTTTAAGCACTTCCTTTGATAATAAGTATGACGCTCACGTTTGCGTGGGCTTTACTTATTGGAAGTGTGGGTGCTTGGTCGTGCCTCTGAGTCGATAAGAATCGCTCACGCATTTATTTCAATAAATTATGATATATATTGAAAATAGAAAAAGGAAACTGGAAAATATTCAAAAAGAATATCCTAATGCCGAGATTTTAGATGTTACATCAAAATCTCCATATCACTCAGCGCGCATACTAAGCCCATTTTATCCTCATAAAAACATACCGATTCCTTTTACTGTCGGAATTACAGCATCGTGTGTCGAATCTATTTGGCAAGGTCTCAAAGTATTTGAACATTATGATGTTGACTTAAACTGCTTTAACAATGACACTATGATAGGCATAAAAAGAAGTGTTCGAAAATATGGCATCCCATTAGGACATAGGAAAGGAGTATATGGTGATGTTATCTTAAATTATTTTGATGCTAGAATGCAAATATATATACCAACATACAAATGGGTGCTAGATAATATCGATAGTGTAAGAAAGACAATAAATAGAATTAAGGTATTATCTGAATCCAAAGATATTGTTTTACTTGATTACAATACAAATACTGAGTTTAGAAATACAAGTAGCCCTATTTCTCACGCAGGATTAATTAAATTATATATTGAGGATAAATACCCATCTCTTAATAATCAATACGAAGCTATGACAGCTAGTGAGATTAAAGAGCATAATGATATTAAGAAGAAAGAAAGGGCGATTAAAAGGAAGAAGCAAAATAAGTGATAGATTGACTATAAAAACCGAAAACTATGCCATTAAAAGAAATAAAATTAGTTGGAGAACAGAAAAGAGTTTTATTTCTGCCCCCAAAAGAACCTCTACTTATAAAAGGTGTTGCTGGTAGTGGAAAAACAACTGTCGCTTTATATAGAGCTAAACATTTGATCGATACAGAATCAAATCTATTTCAGGAAGCAAAAGTTGCGATATTTACATATAATAAGACACTTGTAAAGTATATAACTGCCATTACACCTGCTATTTCAGGAGGTTATCAAGCGAATAGTGAAGATATAATACCTGTCAAGCCTAAAGGGTTAAATGTGTGCGTAACTAATTTTCACAAATGGGCATATGGTTTCATTGAGCGACATGGCATACAACTATCCAAAGTGGTTAACAATAATAGAATCTTTAAAACCATATCTGGGGATAAAGTTGGAGTTGTATTAACCAATATTAAGAATAGGTATCAAGATTATAACATAGCAAATAAATGTGTTGATTTCTTTATTGAAGAAGTATCATGGATGAAAGGCAAGGTATTTAAGACTAAAGCTGATTATCTTGAAGCTAAAAGAACTGGACGAGGTACGAGTGATAGGGTTACAAAAACTGACAAGGATGTTATATGGAGTATTTTTACAGACTATAATAATTATCTTATTGAGAATGATCAAGTTGATTTTGATGATTACGCTTTGCTGTGTTTAAATATTTTGGAAGCAAATGATGATGTAGATAAGCCTTTTACACATATAATCATAGATGAAGCTCAAGATTTAAGTAAAGCTCAAATCTTAGTTATATCTCAATTAATATCAGATCAAACAAAGAATATATCTATAATAGCAGATGCTGCACAGCAGATATATAAGAGTGGTTTTACTTGGAGTGAAGTTGGTTTAAATGTTCGAGGTGGTAGAACTGTTGAGTTCAAGAAGAACTATAGAAATACTATACCAATTGCAAAGGCTGCAATATCATTACTTGAAAACGAAACAGACAAAAGTGAATTCTCAAAAGTAGAGGCAGCAAGAAAAGGTGAACAAAAACCAGTTATTGGTAGATTTAATGATTGGAACGAGCAACTCTCGTACATTATCGAACAGTTGCAATCGCTAAAATCAAGCAAACAACTGTATTCCACTGTAATAGTTCATAGAAATACATCAGGTGTAAATAAAATTATAACACATTTACTTTCCGCAGGATTTTGCTCTCAAAAAATGCAAAGTTCAAATGATATTAATTTCAATGATGAATCTATAAAAGTATGCACACTATCTTCTGTTAAAGGGCTTGAATTTGATAATGTATTTGCTATTGATCTAAATGATGATATAATACCATATCCATCGGGATTTGCTGATGGCGATGATGAAACTCATATTTCAACAGAACGCAAACTATTATATGTTTCTATGACACGTGCAAGAGAGCGTCTTTATCTTTTGTCAAGTGGTACACCATCTCGCTATTTGGCAGAAATAGATCCATCTTTAGTGGAGCTTATTTGATAGTTCACAATTTTAACAACCAAAAATTTGACTATGTGAAATGAAAGCTAATTTTGAAGAATTTAAAAATGAGATACAAAATCGAGGTATAGGATATTTAGTACACTTTACACCTACGATTAATCTCTTAAGCATATATGAACAGAAAAAAGTATTATGTCGTAACTTGTTAGAACAATTCGATGTTCTTCAAACGGATATTTTTGACTTTGTTGAATTTACAGACGATATAAGGTTTGATGATAAATCATATATTAATTTATCCATTCAACATTCCAATTCCTATTTATTAAATAGATTTATAGAGAAGACCAGCAATGATACGTATATCAATTGGTGTATTTTAAAAATAAACCCCAAATATATTTATCACAAAGACACCTTGTTTTCAGTAACCAATGCCGCTAATAGTCATAATAAGTATCATGTTGGTATAAGTGGTGATATAGATAAGTTTAAGAGCTTATTTGCCTCCTCAATAAATGTTGTAACTTCATACACATCTAAGACAATAAACAGAGGAAACTTAAAAAATAAATATCCTACAGATGAGCAAGCTGAGGTATTAGTAAAGAATGAAATATTGGTAGATGATATTATTCAAGTATGTTTCAAAGATGATGTAGATTTAGCGACTGCAAAGGCAGCATTATATGACTATGATACAACTAATTTTGTTGTGGATAAATCGTTATTTAAAAGGGAGCGAACCTAATAGACTTTAGAATAACACTTAATTTGTTATGAAAAATAGGTTTAGTTTAATCTGTTACCTATATTAACAAATTAAACTAAACCTATATATGTTACTGGTGAAAAGAAAAAAGAGTGTGGATATCGTCTCCGTGTAGCTGAGTGCGCAACTCAATCTCTCTCTTTTCAGCAGTAGTAATATTCGCCTACGCCATCATCTTTGCCCTCAGAGCCTTCAATCTGTCCGCTGACTGCTGATTGCCGATCTTGATGTAGCGCAAGAACGCAGCAGGGCTATTGTGTCCCGAAATCTTCATCAGCTCCTCGGCAGGGAATCCCGATAGATACATATTGGTGCAGAACGAGCGTCGGCAGGTGTGCGACGAGATCAGCTCCCACTTCTTCGAGACCTCAGCGATACGTTTGACACCCTTTTTGCGGACTATCTCGATCGGCTGATTGAACCCTGCCATCTTGCCCAACTCTTTGAGTCGCTCGTTGAATTTGTATCTCGATATTTTAGGTAGGCAGTAGTTGTATTTCTCCAATATTTCGGGTACGTAGTCGATCATTGGAATCACTACCGCCCTATGCACCTTGCGCTGCTTGATGTTGATGTAGCCATTTGCAATATCTATATTCTCCGACTTAATTTCTGATAAGTCGCTGTATCTAAGTCCTGTAAAGCAACCTACAATAAATATATCTCGTATCTCCTCTAACTCCTTGTCGCTCGATAGATCGAGATTGTAGACCACTGCCAACTCCTTATCCGATAGATATACGGCATCTGTCTCCTCTTCAATCACCTTAAAGTTCTTGAGGTCGATATGTGGAATTATCCCTTTTTTGATTTGGTGGTTCACAAAGCCTTTGAGTAGCTTGATTATCTTGCCCGACGAGTTGGTGAGCAGACCCACCGAGCCATCTCGCTTGACCGCCTTATAAGATAGGTAGTCCATAAATTCGTTGTAGAACTTTAGGTTGATGTTGCGGAATGTGAGAGGCTGAGATGAATACTCCTTGAATGCCGTTAGGTGCTTGCGCAGGGAGCGATAATCTTTGACCTGATCGTTCGACACCTTTGGGGTGCGCTCCTCGATATATACCTCCAACGTCTCGAAGAGGTCTACACGGTTTGAACGCTGCTCGAACTCTCGCTCCTTCTCAATCTCCATCAACATAAACTCAATGGTTGGGTCGAGGTCTTGCTCCTTGGCATAGGTCAAGATGTTTCCGATCTTGGAGGTGATCTTGGTGAGGGTGTCATTTATCAGCTCCGCTTGTGGCGAGACCTTCTTGACACACGCACGCTTCTCGTCCCAGTGTTCGGGTTTGATTGAGTAGCCCGTGGCGATCATAGTTCGCTTGGTACGGTCGTAATTGTAGCGGACGTAAACAGGTGTTAAACCCTCCTTAGAGACGTATCCCTTCTTGATGTATGGAGTGTATGTAGCCATATTATATTTTGTTATTTGTGTTGCATCTGTGTTGCAAATCTACGAAAAATATTGGAAACCACAAATCACCGAGTGAAATAGAAAAGTATAACACACTGATAATTAGCAATAAATATAAATAATAAAAATTACACTAAAATATCGAGAGTCCCCTACGCACCGCTAAGGTTTCCGAACCTTACACGCTAAAGTCTTCAGTATTAAGTTACT
>JBCQUZ010000089.1:0-8348 GCA_047173645.1 Rikenellaceae bacterium | reverse complement strand
ATACGAGATACTTTCGATCGATATTGCCGACATAGATGTAGGTAAAAATATCGGAGCACAACTCCAAATGGATCAAGCTCAAGCCGATAAAAACATCGCTCAAGCAAAGGCAGAGGAGCGTCGTGCAATGGCAGTAGCCCTCGAACAAGAGAATAAGGCGAAGGCAGAGGAGGCACGTGCAAAGGTGATCCTAGCCGAAGCGGAAGTGCCATTAGCTATGGCAGAGGCATTCCGTTCGGGCAACCTAGGTATCATGGATTACTACAAGATGAAAAACGTGATTGCCGACACCTCAATGCGCGAGAGCATCGCTTCGCCTGAGAAGTAAATAGTAAAAAGGAAGTAATGGTAAAAAACAGTTGATAAAACCGCTGTAAGCTGTTGTTTTATAAATAAGAAAAAAGTAGTTTGATGAAACATAACATTTCATTAAACTACTTTTTTCTTATTTAACTTTAACTACCGAATTGGGTGGTAATGGAACATTGTTTTGGTTACGCCAAGTGGTGATTTCGTCGAGGAGTTGTTGGGTGATTTTTGGGTATTCGTGGGCGATTTTTTTGGACTCCTTAGGGTCGGTGATGAGGTTGTAAAGCTCCACTTCGCCTGTAGCTAGAAACTGAATAAGTTTGTAATCGCCCTGTCTGATTGCGGTGCAGGTGCCATGTATGTAACAGCTGCTTAGTTGCCAAATTATTGGGCGATTATAGCTCTTGTTGTTATCATTGTGAAGGAGAGGGACAACAGAGGTACCATCGAGAAGACCTTTATATTTGATGTTAGCTATATCGAGGAAGGTAGGGAAATAATCAACTGCCGATATGGGGCAAGGGGTGGTGCGAGGCGTAGTGTGTCCACTCCAGTGGATGAATGTGGGAACACGTACTCCTCCCTCATATACGGAACCTTTGGCAGCGCGCATAAGGTTATTGCTACTTACGATGCTATTATGTCCGTTGTCGGAGGAGAATACGATAACAGTGTTTTCGTATAGATCATTATCTTTTAGATATTTAATAAGTCGTGCTACATTGTCATCAAGCGACTCAATCATCGTGGCATAGGCGCAGTGATCGTCGCGTTTATTGCCAAGACCTTGACCCAAAATAGGGTCGCCTTCTTTTGCCTGATATTTTTGGTATAGCTCTTCACTACGTTTAACAATGGGGCGATGAACCGTATAGTAGTGTAGGTTTATGAAGAAGGGGGAGTTGCGGTGTTCTCCGATGAACTCCATAGCTTCGTCGGTAAGGCGATCGGTGAGCCATTCGTCGTCCTCCTTTTGTTCGATGAAGGGGTTGGTGAAAGGTGCTCGATAGCCACCATTAGGGTTGGCATAACCTCCCTCGCAGAGTGCAGGGTCGCCACGATAGGTGCCACCTACATTTTTGATAAAACCTCGCTCTTCGGGGTAATATTTAGTGATTTGAGGATTAGTTTTGTGGTCATTGACCCAACTATAGGAGCCAGGGTTAGGTTGTCCAAGTTTCTTGGCAAAGGGGTATGATAGAGCCTCTTCGGCTATGGGATCAGGACCTACAATGTGCCACTTGCCGAGGTGAATTGAGCTGTAACCCTCCTGTTCGAGAATCTCCGAGTAGATTGGGATGTCGGTTGAGACGCACCAGCGCGAAAAGATATTTTCGTTGGCAGTTCCCTTTTCGAGTACGGGGACAGTGTAGACTCCCGTGCGGAAGGATTGCTGACCCGTGAAAATTGCTGTGCGTGATGGCGAGGATGTAGGGTACATATATGAGTTATCGAACACAACACTTTGGTGTGCAAGAGAGTCGATGGTGGGTGTTTCGAAAAATTTAGAGCCGTTGAATCCAACATCACCATAACCCAGATCGTCGACTAGAATGAAGAGTATATTAGGATGACTTTTGGGCGTGGCCACTGTCGTAAGAGGCATTAGAAGAAGGAGATGTGTAAGTTTAGTTTTCATAGTGCTTGATTTTGTCGTTTATTATATAGCGTGGTGTCTTATAGGTGGCTATTCATAAATTTAAACAGATTCTAAAGGTGGCATTGATGTAAATCTTGTTGATAACTTAAGGGAGGATTCTCTTTAACCCTACCTCCAAGGCTAAAGAGGATCCCCCCTAAATTATTAATATTGTACCTATTTCTAGAACTTAATACCCATACCAACAGACCATGCGTTGTATCGAACTTGGTATATATAGTCGTTGTAATCTACACTCTCCTTCGAGAAACAACCATTAAATCTAACATTTACCATCAATCTATCCAATAGTGTGATGCGTGCACCCAACACATATCCCAAATCGGGACGAATGCGACCAAGTTTATAGTTTTGTGTATCGGTTTTATATTTACCACTACTCAACAATGAAAATGATGGTCCCGCCTCGACTGACAAAGGTCCAAGGATTGTATATGACACAACCACAGGGAGATCTATAGAGTTGCTAACTAGTTTATCACCCTCCAAACTAGCTGTGTTGCGATAGTACCAAAGCTCTGGGCCAACACTTATGATAGGTACATCTAGCTTTGCGCTAACACCAACTCCATAACCCATTGATTTTTGAATGTCTAATCCACTGACTTTAAAATTTGCTTGCGAAAGAGCAAACTCAACACTCGTATCGATCCCGATAGCATAACTAGCACTATGTGCCATAACTATTAGAGCGACGATCAAAAGTTTAATTTTTTTCATATTTATTTATTTTAACTATTCTAGTCGACAAGATACAATTTTTATCCCAAATGAGGTAATCTTTACAACAATATTTTTACCTGAATCTATTAGATATTAACATCATAAACTCTTCGCGAGTCTTGGGGTCATTCAAAAAACTTCCTGTGAGAACCGACGTAGTGGTTGCCGAACCCTGCTTTTCGATACCTCTCATCTGCATACATGTATGGCTCGCCTCGATCACAACCGCCACACCTTTGGGGTTGAGAGCCTCCTGCAAACAGTTGCTAATATCCATCGTCAGACGCTCTTGAACCTGCATTCGGCGAGCAAAAGACTCTACAACGCGAGCAATTTTCGAGAGTCCTGTGATATATCCATTTGGGATATACGCCACGTGAGCCTTGCCGTAAAATGGCAAAATATGGTGTTCGCAAAGTGAGTAGAGCTCAATATCCTTTACGAGCACCATATGGTCGTAATCCTCCTTGAAGGTTGCCGAACGGATGATCTCCATCGGATCTTCGGAGTATCCCTTCGTGAGGAACGACATCGCCTTAGCCACTCGTTCGGGGGTCTTGATGAGCCCTTCGCGCGAGGGATCTTCGCCTAGGAGTTTGATGATCTCACGATAGTGAAAACTCAATTGCTCAATCTTTTCGGGGGAGTAGTGCTCCTCTTTTTTGTAGTTAAAATCTTCCATCTAGATTATATGTTTATTCGAGGAACTTTTTATATGTTTTTGAGGAACTCCACCAACTTTGCAACAGCTCGTCCGCGGTGCGATATAGCCCCTTTTTGGGCAGTTGACATCTGAGCAAAGGTTTCGGTAAATCCATCGGGAGTGAATAGAGGGTCATATCCAAACCCTTCGTCGCCCAACTCTTCGGTGGTGATTACACCATCCACACGCCCTTCGAAAAGATACTCCTTGCCATTGAGGATCAACGCAATGACGGTTCTAAAGTGAGCATTGCGATTTGCGATCCCCTCCATATTCTTCATTAGCAAAGTGTTGTTTGCCTTAAAGTCATGACCATCCGTAGCGTAACGTGCCGATCTCACTCCAGGCTCTCCACCCAATGCGTCGACCTCCAAGCCTGTATCGTCTGCAAAACAGTTCTCTCCCGTACGTTCATACAGATACCTTGCCTTTTGAAGTGCGTTGCCCTCCAATGTGGGGGCTGTTTCGGGAATATCCTCCGTGATTCCACAATCGCGAGGAGTTGCTAGGGTAAACGACTCATCGAGAAGTTGTTGCACCTCCATAAGTTTGTGGGCGTTGTTTGTTGCAAATATTAGTTTCATATCAACTGTTATGTCTTTTAATATGTCCTCTTAATATGTCGAAAATTTATAGACCATCTTTTGGCAATATAGTTCACCCCCCTTGGTCGTTTGCGCGGTGAGTGCACGTGGGGTGATGGCTACGGAGTCGCCACACATATATAGATTTATACCATCCTTGGATGTAAGAATCTCCATTTGGTTTCCATCGCCACGAAGCAAAGCTATAGGCGCTAAGATTCCATTTTGGTGCCCCTCCTTCACAAAGTCAACCTCGCCACGTCGAGGGCAAAGCTCATCGAGTGGGCGGAGCTCCGACGAATTTATTTGGAGATGACCACCATCTTTGGGCAACAAAAACAGCAGGTTTGGCGCAATGTCGATATTGCTATACTCCTCACCCCTAGCCATATATGTAACCTCAAGTGATATTTCGTCGTCGAAGTCAAATATCGCCTCAATCTCAACTCCATCCACTTCGTGCGACATCACCACACGGTTGGTCTCGAACCGACTCTCCCACATGGTGTTGTGGATTCCCTCGCGACGCAATCCCACCGACCAATCTATCGAACGACCTGTGTATTCTCTATCGCGCAACATCGCCTCGAAATTGGCAGGGGAGTCGATGATCTCCTCCAATCGTCCCTCCTTGTTGGGGATCTTTAGCCCTATGATCGAAGCGCCATAGTTGCTTAGGCGAAGTTCCGCACCATTGTCGGCGCGGAGGATGTAGATGATTGCAGCCTCACCCTCCTCGCTCATGCCATATATATGTTGTTCGAAATCCATTTCTACTTACTCCACCTTTGGTAATCTCTCCAATGCTGCATTGATACGACTTACGCACTCCTCGCGACCGATGAACGATGTCACATCATACATTCCAGGACCTTTACCAGCTCCCACCAACGCAAGACGCAAAGTGTTCATCACTTGCCCCATGCCATATCCCTTCTCGACAATCCACGCATGAACTATAGCCTCTGTATTTTCGAGCGAAAAATCTTCGATTGATGCCAATAGATCTCTGACCTCTGCGAGGATTCGTGGGTTTTCGCCCTTCCAATACTTCTTGGACTGCTTCGCATCATACTCCGTTGGTGCCACAAAGAAGTAGCTTGTTAGATCCCACATCTCGTTCATGAATGTTGCACGCTCACGCATAATCCACGCTGCACGTCCAGCCAATTCATCCGATGTATCTACGCCATTTGCCTTAAGGATTGGTTGGAACAACTCCGCAAGCTCCGCCTCGCTTTTGGTGTGCATATATTGCGCATTGAACCATTTAGCCTTGTCGGGTTGGAAACGTGCGCCTGACTTCGAAACTCTATCCAACGAGAAAGCCTCGATAAGCTCCTCCATCGAAAATATCTCCTGCTCCGTGCCTGGGTTCCATCCCAAAAGTGCCAACATATTGATGAACGCTTCACTGAAATATCCATCCTCACGATAACCTCGCGATGTCTCGCCCGAAGGTGCATTCCACACCAAGGGGAACACTGGGAATCCCAATTTATCACCATCTCTTTTAGATAACTTTCCACCCCCCGTAGGTTTCAACAACAGTGGTAGGTGAGCAAACTCAGGACGCTCAGCATCCCATCCAAATGCCTTATACAAAAGGAAGTGCAAAGGCAACGATGGCAACCACTCCTCGCCACGAATCACGTGTGAGATCTCCATAAGTTTGTCATCCACAACATTTGCAAGGTGATATGTAGGCAACTTATCAGCCGATTTGTAGAGCACCTTATCGTCCAAAGTTGATGTGTTAACCTCCACATGACCACGGATAATATCATCCATAGCGACAACCTCACCCTCGGGCATCTTGAATCGAATAACCCATTGGTCACCTCGCTCGATACGCTCCGTAACCTCCTCTGCCGAAAGGCTCAACGATGTTGGCAACTCCGTGCGCACCGAATAGTTATATGCAAAAGCTGCACCTGCCGCCTCAGCCTCCGCACGCTTTGCATCCAACTCCGCCGAAGTATCAAACGCATAGTATGCCCAACCAGCCTCGACCAACTGCAACGCATATTGCAAATAGATCTCGCGTCGCTCGCTTTGGCGATAAGGCGCATGTTCACCCCCCACACTGACACCCTCGTCGATCTCGATTCCGCACCACCTAAGCGACTCGATGATATACTCCTCAGCCCCCTCGACAAATCGTTGTGAATCGGTATCCTCAATGCGAAGGATCATCTTTCCGCCATTGTGGCGTGCAAAAAGATAGTTGTATAGGGCTGTGCGCACACCTCCCATATGTAGTGCCCCCGTTGGGCTTGGTGCAAATCGCACACGTACTGCTCTTGACATATATTTTGTTTTTTTATTACTCTGAATTATTTCGAATTATCACCTTGAGGCGAAACAGTGCAAAGTTACATAATATTTTTGAATTTTTCTATTGCCTATGCAAAAAGAGAACCGACCGCGATATTTTCAGATTAAATATCGCGGTCGGCATTGGGGAATATTTAGTTATATCCGTTATAGACCTATAATATCTTTAGATCACTATAAACTAAATTCGCCATCTATAATTTTATTTCGTTACACCTATACATTGAAAAGGAAGTGCATAATATCGCCATCTTGAACAACATACTCCTTGCCCTCGATGCCGATCTTGCCAGCATCTCTACACGCCTTCTCGGATCCTAGCTCCATGTAGTCCGCATATTTCATCACCTCGGCGCGGATGAATCCCCTCTCGAAATCGGTGTGGATAACGCCTGCCGCTTGGGGTGCCTTCATGCCCTTGGTATATGTCCATGCGTGGGTCTCTTGAACTCCTGTGGTGAAGTATGTCTCCAACTCCAACAGCTTATATGCCGCTTTGATTAGACGCGCTACGCCCGACTCCTCTAGCCCTAGATCCTCCAAGAACATTTGGCGCTCCTCGTGGGTTTCGAGCTCCGCAATGTCAGACTCCGCCGCAGTGGCTACGATCAACATCTCTGCCTTCTCTTCGGCGATGGCAGCCTTAACCGCTTCGGTGTGAGCATTGCCCGATGCAGCACTCGCCTCGTCGACGTTGCACAAATATAGCACAGGTTTGTCGGTGAGCAGGTTCAAGTCGGCAACAATCTTCTTATCCTCCTTATCCAATTCCAATGTTCTTGCGCTCTTGCCTTGCTCTAGGATCTCTTTGTATTGCACCAAAATCTCATACAATCTCTTCGCTTGCTTATCGCCTCCAGCTGCTTGTTTTTGACACTTGCTCATGCGACTCTCAACCGACTCCAAATCTTTGAGCTGAAGCTCCGTGTCGATCACACCCTTATCGCGCACAGGGTCTACCGATCCATCGACGTGGGTGATGTTACCATCCTCGAAACATCTTAGCACGTGGATAATAGCATTGGTGTTGCGGATGTTGCCCAAGAATTTGTTACCCAAACCTTCGCCCTTCGAAGCACCCTTAACTAGACCTGCGATGTCGACAATCTCGATTGTCGTGGGGATAATCTTCTTTGGCTTGTCGATCTTTGCCAAATTGATAAGTCTTTCATCGGGAACGGTGATAACGCCCACATTGGGTTCGATAGTACAGAATGGAAAATTTGCCGCCTGTGCCTTAGCGTTCGACAAACAGTTGAAAAGAGTAGATTTACCGACATTGGGTAGACCTACGATACCACATTGAAGAGCCATATATATTGTCTATTTTAAATTTTTCGTTTTTAATCGTGCAAAGATAGCGATTCTTTTGTAGAAATGTCGAATTTTTGTTGATTTTCTTGTACGAGGTATAAAAGTATGAAAATATCGAATTTTACACTTTTGGTTGTAATTGATTGAATAATAGTAAATTAACTATTTTCGAGTAAAAATATTTGAAAAATAATCATAAAAAAATTTGGAGATAAAACTTTTTTAGCTACCTTTGCAATCGCAAACGCCTCTTTAGCTCAGTTGGTAGAGCACGACACTCTTAATGTTGGGGTCCACGGTTCGAGCCCGTGAGGGGGTACTAGAAGAATCGCTAAGTAGTTGAAATTCAACTCTTAACGATTTTTTAGTATATTAAATGTTCCCAAAATGTTGGATCAATCCGAAATTCCAGTGGAGAAAAATATTTTAAGCAAAAAGTTTAGTTAGTCTAAAAATAAAGAAAGGTATATCCCTCACCCCACGTAGTTGAGATCTGAAAACTTTGACCTTTGCATTAAAAGATTCCGCAGCAGCATTTGTTGCACGATTCACAAAGTAGTTGCATACGGAAGCATAATTGTTCTGCATAGCCCTAATTACGGATCAATCCGAAATTCCAGTGGAGAAAAATATTTTAAGCAAAAAGTTTAGTTAGTCTAAAAATAAAGAAAGGTATATCCCTCACCCCACGTAGTTGAGATCTGAAAACTTTGACCTT
>JBCQUZ010000014.1:0-40998 GCA_047173645.1 Rikenellaceae bacterium | reverse complement strand
TAAATGATTTGCTTGAAGCATCTGGTATTACTCGGGCATACGCTCGACCAATTCCTGGTGTCTCATTGTTTTTGCCTACAATTTCAACGGCTACAACAACAAGTTTCTTTTTGCCTCTTTGACGACCTCTTACGCCCTCTTCTTCGCCACCGACAAAAAACTCATCAACACATACGGTACCACTAAGTGGGTATAGCTTAGAGCTTTGCATTGCTTGTTGGATTTTACATTTAAACGACCAACAAGTCATTTGTCTTAGCTCAAATTCGTGTGAAAGTTCCAATGACGACATACCTTTCTTTTTCGTTGAGATCTTAAACGCAATATGAAAGGCTGTCAACAATGAAAATTTACACTTGTCGAACATCGTCCCAGCAGTTGGACTTTCGTCGTATCTGCATTTGATGCAACGTCGAGAATGTGGCTTGATTCCCTTGCAATACTTTGTATTTGCACATCGTTTACAAACATAACCATCCGCCCACTTAACATCAGCCAAGTACTGGTAACAATCGTCATCGCTCTGAAAATAGCGATTGAATTTGATCGAGTTCACTCCTCTAAATATATTTTCTCTACCCATTTTGCAAAGGTAGTAATTTCTCAACAAACTGTGCGGTTTAAGCGCTTATACCTATAGGGCAAAAAAGATAGGTTTTGACTCCTCTTTTCATCTCTCAAAATATTTTTTTTACCTTCACACAATATCCATATAATCCCCTGCGTTATATTACCAAAGAAACAATTTAAACCCTTAATCAAAGCCTATGGAGGATATTGATACTACTACAAATTTCAACTCACACAGCGATGAAGAGCTTATGATGAACGAAGTGATTAAAGATGATTCAGATCTATATTTTTTGCATTGTTGCTTAGGCGAACTTTTTGAATCGAGGGTTGAAGAGTAAAGAAAAACAGGTTAGTTTATTTTAGTTGGTTAGTTGGTTAGGGTGAAACTTAACCCATGGCGGCGCAAGGGTGGTTCCTTGCGCTGTTCATTTATAATTATTTGATTAGGTTGTTGCAAATCTTTGATTTGCCGCCCTCTTGCGCACTTTTTTTGCAAAAAAGTGCTTTTTTAGGAGGGGAGGGCGAAAACATGTTGGAGTCAGTGAGGGGACTGCCCTTGTGCCGGGCAGGCAGTGCGTAGCCGCACGGGCTGGCGGAAACTTCGTTTCCTTGAAGGGTTTCGTGTGAGGTTACAAAGACGTGAACCTCGGGTGGGCTATCAAACCTTTGGTTTGATAGCAAAAAATATGAGTTGCGTTTGACGCTGAGAGTTCACTCTCATAAGTCAAACACAACTCATATTTTTTGTCGAAATGCCAAAGGCATTACGATACCCACTCCGCAATATAAATCAGCTCCGCGGGGAGCACCCCACTCGCCGAAGGCAGACCAGCCTTACACAACAATAATTATTTCATTTCAACCTGTGCCACACCAATCAAATAACCCTCGGTGTAGAGTTCGATTTTGTAGAGTCCGCTTGTGAATCCAGCCCCTGTATAGAATATGCTGACGCTCAAATCTTGGTTTTGATACTCCACTTCGCGCGATGCAGAGTAGGTGATTCTTTCGCCCTCATATTCAAATGTGGGGAGTGCATCAGTAGCTAGGATATAACCATCGGGCGATATTATACGTACAAATATCTCTTTATTGCCTGGGTTTGTGAGTTCGTTGGCTGCCAACATAAAGTCGACCCTTAGTCGATCTGCATTGCGCACCCTCGACACTTCGCGATCGCGAGAGTTGAGTGTGGTCATTGTGATACCCGTCGCTTTAACCACAGATCCTTGGCGCACCTTGTTTTTTAGCTCTTGAGCTTGCTCCTCCGCAATCTCGGCGCGTAGCTCTACGGTTGAAATTTGTTTGCGGTACGAAACATTTTCATCTATAAGTTGCTTATTGAGGGTGTTGAGCGAGTCTATTTGTTGAAGATAGCCACGCATAATTGTGCGTAGTGTTCCCACCTCTTTTTCATATTGTTTGAGCTTCGCGTAGTTGAATGATCTTTCGCGTTTGAGTTGGTTGATGATCGAATCGGCGCGATGACGCTCAATATCCATACTCAACTTCAAACTATCGTTTTGAACCTCTAGGTCGTCGAAATCTTCGATCAGCTCCATAAGGTTCGATTGAATAGAGTCGCGATCTATGGTCAATAAGTCATAATCTGCCGCTTGTTGGCGGTGAATATTAAAATATAGCACCGACAAAGCGGTTAGGATAACCACTAGTATCGAGATCACAATTCGATAACCGCGAATGGAGTTATCTGGAGTTGGTTCTTGATCGTTATAATCTTCAAACTCCGAAGGGTCGAAATTTGGGATATTTGGTATTTGTTGTTGTTCGTCGGAATTACTCATAATCGTAAATTTTTAAATTTTATAAAGACAAATATACTTTTTTTTATTTATATTTAACGAATAATGCGCCATAATATTAGCTGTGTTGATATTTATTGGCTAATTATGACTGCCATTTTGGTGTGTAGATCAAAAAAATTATCTCACCCCCTTGGCTCTTTTCGCCATTGCCGATGCAAATACGAAGTCGTTGAGTTCGCGATTATCGGCATTGAGAACATCGTTTTTGTCCCCCTCCCACCATTTATTTCCTTCGTGGATATATGCAATTTTATCGCCAATCTCCATCACGGAGTTCATATCGTGGGTATTAATTATCGTCGTTATATTGTACTCTTCGGTGATGTCGTGGATCAAATTGTCGATCACAATCGAGGTTTGAGGATCTAGTCCCGAATTAGGTTCGTCGCAAAAAAGATATTTAGGGTTGAGCACTATCGCGCGCGCTATTGCCACACGTTTAATCATTCCGCCACTTAACTCAGCTGGGTATCGAGAGTGTGCATGAGCCAAATTCACACGGCTCAAACAGAAGTTCACACGCTCCATCTTCTCCTCCTCGCTTTGGTCGGTGAACAGATCTAAGGGTAGCTTTACATTATCTACCACGGTTGATGAGTCGAGCAGAGCGCCCCCCTGGAAGATCATACCTATATCCTTACGCACCGCCTTTTTGGCTCTAAAATCGAGCGACGAGAAGTGGGTATTGTCATAATAAATATCGCCTCGATCAATCTCGTATAGACCCACCAAACATTTTAGCAACACCGTTTTACCCGATCCACTCTTACCGATTATAAGGTTTGTTTTGCCTGCGTCGAATTGAACGCTCACATCCTTAAGCACATCATTGCCTTTGAACGATTTAAATATATTTTGACACTTTATCATATCAGCAGAGGTTAGATTATATCAGCAAAAGCTGGGTTAGGATAAGGTTAAAGATCATAACAACAACCGAACTCACCACCACCGCGCGAGTAGATGCACGCCCCACTTCCAATGAGTTTCCGTTGGCATTGTAGCCAAAAAAGGCTGAAACAGTGGTTATTATAAATGCAAACACAGCGCTTTTGATTAGCGAATAGGTGATAGAGAAGGGTTTAAATTCGATTAGCAGACCCTCGATATAATCCGCAGGGATGATAATATAGGTCAACGAGCAGATCAAATATCCGCCATATATACCGATCAAAATACTTAGAATAGTGAGCAATGGGAAGAAGAAAACCGTAGCTATAACCTTTGGCAAAATAAGATACGATGCGGAGTTAACGCCCATGATTTCGAGAGCGTCGATTTGCTCGGTTATGCGCATTGTTCCAATCTCGGATGCTATATTCGACCCAACCTTTCCCGATAATATCAGCGCTATTACTGTCGACGAAAACTCCAAAATCATAGTCTCACGCGTGGCATAACCAATAAGCGAGGGGGGGATAAATCCACCTCCGAGGTTGATAGCCATTTGGAGGGTGATAACCGCCCCGATAAATATCGAGATGATAGCGGTGAGACCAATGGAGTTCATACCAAGAGCCATTGTTTCGAACAATATGCGACGACGATATATCGACCCCTTTTCGGGACGCGCGAAGACCTTGCGCAGAAGGATGAAGTATTGACCTATGGTTTCAAAAAGTTGGGTTAGCATGGTTAGGTTTATTTTTTAATCTCTTCGAAATCAACGTAATCGCCCACATCTTTGCTCACCTTTTTCTCTTGGGATTGTGATGAGGCATAGATCTTTACATCGCCTTCGTTGTTTTGACGCTTAGCGCCACCTCGCGAGGATTTATTTTGACCAAAAGGATTTTGTGCAGAAGAGTTTTGACCGAACGGATTTTGACTACTATTCCCTGCTCCGCCTCTCATTTGATCCTCTATTTTGGAGCGCATGGTTTGGATCTTGAAACTAAAGATTGCCGACAAGATAACAAAAAGCAGAATGATTCCTAATATAATATATATCACAACCTTCATCGCTCCAAACAGAAACGAAGGTGCTACAACAGCTAAAAAAATAATTATCCACAATAGTGGATTTGATTTAATCATATCAAACATAGTTCTACAAATAAATGGTTAATATTTCACAAAGATAAAAAAAAATTGTCTAATTCGATAAAAAGCACTACTTTTGATCTCAAATTCAAATATATAAATTTCAACGCTATGGTTAACAAACTTTCGGCAATCTCGCCAATTGATGGTCGCTATCGTAATGTAACGGAGAAGCTCGGAGATTATTTCTCTGAAGCGGCACTTATTCGCTACCGTATTCGTGTGGAGGTGGAGTATTTCATTTCACTTTGCCAACTCCCTCTACCTGAGCTTTCGACGATAAACCCTTCAGCTTTTGAGGATCTTCGCAAATTATATACCGACTTTTCGATTGAGGACGCTGTGCGCGTAAAGGAGATCGAGTCGGTTACAAATCACGATGTGAAGGCGATTGAGTATATCATCAAAGAGAAGATGGATGGACTCGGACTTTCGGAGTATAAGGAGTTCGTACACTTCGGTCTAACGTCGCAAGATGTCAACAACACATCTATCCCATTGTCACTCAAAGAGGCTGTAGCAGAGGTATATATCCCTACCCTAAAGGAACTTATCGACAAACTAAGCTCAATGGCTGAGGATTGGCGCGGAGTATCAATGCTCGCTCGCACACATGGTCAACCTGCATCGCCAACACGCCTTGGCAAAGAGATCTTGGTATATGTGGAGCGCCTCACAAAGCAACTCACAATGTTGGAGTCTTTGCCCTATGCCGCAAAGTTTGGTGGCGCTACGGGTAACTTCAATGCGCACAATATCGCATATGGTCACATCGACTGGGTGGAGTTTGCTAACTCGTTTGTTAACGACACTTTGGGACTTAATCGTTCGCAATATACAACTCAAATCGAGCACTACGACATGATGGCAGCTCTGTTCGATAACCTCAAGCGTATCGACACAATTATGATCGACCTGTCGAGAGATATGTGGAGCTATATCTCGATGGAGTATTTCAAACAAAAGATCAAAGCTGGAGAGGTGGGATCGAGCGCTATGCCTCACAAGGTGAACCCTATAGACTTCGAGAATGCGGAGGGTAACTTCGGCATCGCAAATGCGATTTATGAGCACTTGGCATCGAAACTCCCTGTTTCGCGTCTGCAACGTGACCTTACAGATTCTACAGTGTTGCGCAACATTGGAGTACCTATTTCGCACGCAGTTATCGGTCTTAGATCTCTTCTTAAGGGCATGGGCAAGGTGATCTTGAACCAAGCGGCTATAGATGCCGATTTGGAGGCTAACTGGGCAGTTGTTGCAGAGGGAATCCAAACGGTTCTTCGTCGCACGGGATACCCTTCGCCATATGAGGCATTGAAGGCTCTAACACGCACTAATAGCCATATCACAGCGGAGTCTATCGCGGAGTTTATCAACGAATTGGATGTAACTGAAGAGGTTAAAGCGGAGCTTAGAAGCGTAACACCTCAAAGCTACACTGGAGTATTCTAGTAGTCTTAGACCTATAGTGGTTTCATAAGAATTTAAAGTAATAATAAGAGTTTATAAGATAGTTATCACCCTTGCAATCAATTGATAACATGAATTTTAGACTATACACACTGCTAGCGTTATCTTTTGTGACGCTAGCTTTTTTTTCTTGCGACTTGGCAACACAACGCATGAATATCGGCATGAATATCGAAAACCGCAATATCGCCATCGAATTTCACGATGGCGATATTGCGTTTCGTTGTGGTTCGGGATTTATGAGCAAAATGGTTATTGCCGCAAATCCCAAAGGGCGATACTCCCATGTTGGAGTGATTGCCAAGGTCAACGATAGATGGTGCGTGATCCACGAAGTACCCTATGAGGGGCGCACAACAGCCGACGACAAGATCTATTGCGAAGAGGTCGACAAATTCTTCGACTCCAACAAAGCTATCTCAGGAGCTATATATCGTTTCGAGGGGTTGGACTCCATTCATCGCGCAACAATTCGCCAATATGCTCTACAACAACTCTCGCTCAACACCCCCTTTGACCACGAATATGATCTCGAAGATGATAGCTCGCAATATTGCTCCGAACTTGTGTGGCGTAGTTTCCTAACAACAGGGATCGATATATCTAACGGAAATCGTACATATGCCCTATTCCCTGGATTATCAGGCTACTACATTCTACCTTCAGACATCGAAACTAACCATTCATTAATACAAATATATCACTTTGAGGATTGAATAGATTGGGGTGTTGCAAATCTTCGATTTGCCGCCCTCCTGCGCATTTTTGCAAAAAATGCGCAGGAGGGGAGGGCGAAAACATGTTGGGGTCAGAGACTGGACTGCCCTTTTGCCGGGCGGGCAGTGCGTAGCCACACGGGCTGGCGGAAACTTCGTTTCCTTGAAAAGAGGTTTCGTTTTGTGTGGGGTTACAAATGATGTGAACCTCGGGTGGGCTATCAAACCAACGGTTTGATAGCAAAAAATATGAGTTGCGTTTGACGCTGAGAGTTCACTCTCATAAGTCAAACACAACTCATATTTTTTGTCGAAATGCCAAAGGCATTACGATACCCACTCCGCTATATAAAAATCAGCTCAGCGGAGAGCACTCCGCTCGCCGAAGGCAGTCCAGCCTTCAAGAACCATTTACTTACCTAACAATTCACCAACCGCCTCATCGTACTCTTTTTTGAGGGATGAGATTAGCTCTTTCACGGATTCTATTTTTTCTACTCTCCATGCGTTTGCCCCAGCAAATGCGTATCCGCTATTTAGTTTGCCTTTGAATGCGTTGTATAGGGCGAGCATAATGCAATATGGACTGCGCTCCACCTTGCAACTTTTGATGCAGTTGAATGGGCACGCTTTGGGTTGTGTGAGACCCGATTTCACACGTTCGAGGAATCCATTATGTATCGCACGTCCAGGCATTCCTACGGGGCTAAGGATGATCTCGACATCCTCTTCGTGGGCATCGACATAGCTTTGTTTAAATGCGTCGGCAGCATCGCACTCCTCGGTGGCTACAAATCGGGTTCCCATCTGTACGGCAGAGGCTCCGAGCGAAAGGATGTTGTTGATGTCGGCACCTGTATATACTCCGCCACCTGCGATGATTGGAATTGTGCAGTTGTTCTTTTGTTCAAATTCGCGCACTGTCTCGACCACTTCGGGGAGTATGGTCTCCAACGAAAACTCCTTCTCGTCGAGTTGATCGGCTTGGTATCCTAGGTGACCTCCAGCCTTTGGTCCCTCCACGACGATTGCATCGGGCACATAGTTGTAGTTTGCCTTCCACTTTTCGCACAACACCTTTGCTGCACGCGCCGAAGATACTATAGGCACCAACTTTGTCACGCTATCTGCCGACAAAAATGATGGCAACGAGAGGGGTAGACCCGCTCCCGAGAAGATAATATCTGCCTTTTCGGCAATTGCTGTTTTGACCATATCGGCGAAGTTCGACATTACGACCATCACATTTACACCGATCACCCCCTTTGTCGCTTCGCGTGCTTTGCGAAGCTCCTCTTTGAGTCCAAAGATGCTCGCTTCGTTATAATCTTTAGAGTATTCATTGTAGATCACCCCCAAACCTGCGGAGCTAATTACGCCCACACCACCTTGGTTTGCTACGGCAGATGCTAATTTCGAAAGCGAGATACCAACACCCATACCTCCCTGAACGATAGGTAGTTTAACCTCAAGGCTTCCAATTTTAAAAGATTTCATTTCTTATATTTTTTGATTAAATATTGAGTCAAGGCATCATCAAAAATATGCCCTATATGTAGTTCTAAGCTGTATCTGGGGCAAAGATATGTATTTTTTTTACTAAAATGCTACTTTTTTATGCAAAAAAGTTGAGTAAAATCATCGACAAGTAAATAAAGTTGTATAAGAATCTATTTAAATTTCTAGTGATAAAGATAAAAATCATTTCGAAATTATAACCTATACTGATTATATTAGTTCAATTTAATTAGTGTGGATTCAATAATTATAGGCTAAAAAGTAGCAACTTCAAAACATTTTTCATAATTTTGGAACTTAAAACATTTTCGTCATGGAATCGACCCAAACACTTCTCTCGCGCATAGAGAGTTACATTTCGCAAATTGCTCTGCCCGAGCAACCTTCGCGCCTATATCAGCCTATAACCTATACCCTCGAAGGGGGTGGTAAGCGTCTGCGCCCGATGCTCACGATGCTCGCGTGTGGAATTTTCCGTACAGATGATTCGGTGGCTCTTCCCGCGGCGGCGGCTATCGAGGTGTTTCACAACTTCACGCTTCTGCATGACGATATTATGGATAATGCGCCACTGCGTCGCAATAAACCTACGGTGCACGCCTCATGGGGTCAAAATGTTGCGATCTTGTCGGGCGATGTGATGATGATTTTGGCATACAAGCTCCTGTGTGGTGTGCCTGCTGAGTATCTTCCTGCGGTGTTGGATAGATTCAACCACTTTGCTACGGAGGTGTGCGAAGGTCAACAATATGATATGGATTTTGAGAGTCGTGCGGATGTTTCGATTGAGGAGTATATGCGTATGATTGAGCTCAAAACATCGGTTTTGTTGGGTGGCGCAACAGTTATTGGTGCAATTTTGGGAGGTGGCTCTGCTGAGCAGTGCGATAAATTGGAGAGATTTGCGACGGAGCTTGGCTTGGCGTTTCAACTCCAGGATGATTATCTCGATTCGTATGGCGATGTGGAGTTAGGCAAAAGTATCGGAGGCGATATTTTGGAGGGCAAAAAGACCTTTTTGATGATTACAGCCCTAAATCGTGCAGATGACAAGCAGAGCCAAAAGCTCCAAACAATATACAAAGATGAGGCGAAGAGTGATGAGCAAAAGATCAAAGAGGTGAAATCTATCTTCGATGCGTTGGAGATCCCTCGTTTGACACTCGAAAAGATTGGCGAGAAGTTTGACTGCGCACTAGAGGTGTTGGATAGTTTGGATATAGAGCCCTCTAAATTAGAGGATATACGCGCATATGCCAAGAGTTTAGTTAATCGTAAAAAGTAAAAATGAAGAGATCAGAGATAGAGATAATGGCACCTGTGGGTTCCTACGAATCGTTGCATGCCGCGATAAATGCAGGGGCAGATTCCATATATTTTGGGGTGGAGCAGTTGAATATGCGTGCTAAATCGTCGGCTAATTTCACACTCGACCAAGATCTAACCAAGATTGTATCGCTTTGTAAGGAGCATGGGGTGAAGACATATCTCACCGTAAATATCGCAATATATGGTGGCGAGATCGAGACGATGAAGATGATCGTAGATCGTGCCAAGGCGGAGGGTGTCGATGCCATTATTGCAACCGATTTCGCCGCGATATTGTATGCGCGAAGTGTGGGGGTTGAGGTGCATATTTCGACCCAAAGCAATATTTCGAATATCGACGCTGTGGAGTTCTTTTCGCAATGGGCAGATGTCGTTGTATTGGCGCGCGAGCTTAGTTTAGAACAAGTTGCACAGATTAGTGAACAGATCGTGGAGCGCAATATCAGAGGTCCTCGTGGCGAATTGGTCGAGATCGAGATGTTTGCACATGGTGCATTGTGCATGTCGATTTCGGGCAAATGCTACCTTAGTCAACACGAATGCGACCATTCGGCAAATCGAGGTGCCTGCAGACAAATTTGCCGTCGTAAATATACCATAACCGACACCCAAACGGGCGAGATGTTGGATATGGATGGTCAATATATATTGTCGCCCAAAGATCTGTGTACTATCGACTTTCTCGATAAATTTATCAACGCAGGTGTGCGAGTTCTCAAAATCGAGGGGCGCGCACGTGGAGGCGAATATGTCAAACGAGTTGTGGAGTGTTACGATGCTGCATTGCGCTCTATGGAACGCGGTGAGTACACGGTGGAGTATGCCGCGGAGCTCAAAGAGCGATTGGCAACAGTTTTTAATAGAGGTTTTTGGGGCGGATATTACGCTGGCAAACCTGTTGCGGAGCAGACGAAATCTTATGGTTCGTCGGCAACTCATCGCAAAGTATATGTGGGTAAGGTGACGAACTTCTTCTCGAGGTTATCTGTTGCGGAGATATTAATCGAGGCGACTCCACTGAATGTTGGCGATGAGGCGCTGTTTATGGGCGAGACGACGGGTGTAGTGGAGCATATGGTCGATGTCGTGATGGTCGATGACCGCGCGGCGGAGAGCGTTGAGCAGGGGGTGAAATGTTCGGTCAAAACGGCAGAGATTGTGCGCCGTGGCGATAAATTATACAAAATGGTAGCTTCCGAAAAATGAGTTTCTCGACCAATACATATATAAACAGGCGCGAGCGTTTATGCACGCTCATGAAGAGTGGGGTTGTAAACGATGATGCCGTAAAGAGTGGTGTTGTGATTATCCCAGCCAATCGAAATTCACCAAATTCATACCCCAACAATAGTTATTACTTTAGGCAAGATAGCTCGTTTAGATACCTTTTTGGTGCAAATTCGCCTGATTATATAGGAGTTATGGATATTGATGAGGGGGTGTCGATTTTATTTGGCGACAACCCTACCATTGATGATTTGATATGGACGGGAGTGCTCCCCAAAGTCGAGGAGGTGGCGCATAGATATGGCATCACCAAATCGGGATCTTTGGCGGAGTTATCGGCATATGTCGCTAAGGCTAAGAGCTTAGGGCGCGAGATTCATATATTGCCACCCTACCGTGGCGAGACGAAATTACAACTCGCAGAGCTTTTTGACTGCTCGCCCGAAGGGGTCAAAAAATATCACTCCGCAGATTTAATCTTCGCAATGGCGGAGCTTCGCGAAGTGAAGAGCGCGGAGGAGATCGAGGAGATGGAGAGAGCCTATGAGATTGGTTATGAGATGCACACAACAGCGATGCGCCTTACGCGTGCTGGAGCCATAGAGCGCGAAGTGTCGGGGGTATTGGATGGAATTGCGCGCCGAAATGGAGCAGGGGTTTCATTCCCGACGATCTATACACAACATGGCGAAATACTTCATAATATATCGCAAGATGGGGTGCTCACCGACGGAAGGTTGGTGTTGTGCGATGCTGGAGCGGAGAGCTTAAGTGGCTATTGCTCAGATCATACGCGTACATATCCAGTCAGTGGAAAGTTCTCTGCACAACAACGCGACATATATAATATAGTGCTCTCGGCGCATAATCATGTGGCGGAGACAGCCCATGCAGGGATGCTCTACGGTGATCTGCATCGCGCGACATATCGCAAATTGGCGGAGGGGTTACTCGATTTTGGGTTGTTGCGCGGATCGGTCGATATTGTGATGGCATCGGGTGCCATGAGACTGTTTATGCCCCATGGAACGAGCCACGGTTTGGGAATGGATGTACATGATTGTGAGGCATTTGGAGAGCGTAGTTTCGACTATTCGGAGTATGTGGAGCGCGCTCGCCAGTCGGCAACGTGCATCTTTCGCGATGCGTGGCGATTGCGCACAGGGGCGGTTATCACCAACGAGCCTGGGATCTATTTTATAGCTCCGCTGATCGAAAAATCTCGACGCGAGGGGTTATATTCGCGCGTTGTGGATTATGATAAGGCGTTGGCGATGTGCGATTTCGGAGGTGTTCGGATCGAAGATGACCTCTTGATTTTGGATGAGGGGTGCAGGCAAATTGGCGCGGAGAATCCAATACCCAAAAGCGTAGAGGAGATCGAGGAGTTTATGGCGCAAAATAATTAAAATTTAATCTATTTCTATGATATTTGTATTCCCCACAGAGCTTGAGGCTCAGCTATTTATAGAGAGATCACCCATTTCTAGGGTCGAAATTTCGGGGGTTGGAATGGCGGCTTGTGGAGCAAAGGTTGCACAAATTGCCAGCGAAAATCCTCACGACGCGTTGATCCTTGCAGGCATTGCAGGGTCGTATGATTTGAATGGTGTCGCTCTGTGCGAAGTGGTCGAGGTGTGCGAGGAGTCGATCGAGGAGTTACCCGAAAAATATGCAAAGAGATATGTAAACGAGCCTCTTTTTGGTGATCTTAAAGGGGTTATTTCCAATTCGGTAAGTGGTTCGGGACATAGCTCTTGCACTGCGCAAATCGAAAATATGGAGGGGGCATCGCTCTTTGCTATATGTGAGGCTTTGGGTGTGCGATGTTCGCAAATTCGCGCCATATCGAACCGCGTAGGTGATCCATTTGCGGAGTGGAATATTGATGGTGCACTCGACGCATTGACCGAAAAATTAATAGAAATATCTAACTCATAGAGCTATGAATCTCAAATTATATATATCGCCTTGCCCCAATGACACCTTTATGTTCGACGCATTGGTTAATGGACGTATCGACACCCAAGGGTTGAGCTTCGACGTTGAGTATCACGATATTGAGGAGCTCAACAGACGCGCCTTAGAGGGCGAAGCTCACATCTCGAAACTTAGTTGCGCGGTGTTGCCTCACCTTGCAGATAACTATGTAGTGTGCGAAAGTGGCGCAGCGCTTGGGCGTGGAAATGGACCTCTATTGGTTAGACGTAGGGGGGAGTTATCGCCACTTAGGCGAGTTGCTGTACCTGGCGAATATACGACAGCTAATGCGTTGATTGGTAGATTATTTCTCGAGATTGAGGAGCGTGTGCCAATGCTTTTTTCGCAAATTGCCGAGAGTGTCGAGCGTGGAGATTTTGACGGTGGGGTTTTGATTCATGAGGGGCGGTTCGTATATCAGAAACGCGATTTGGAGTTGGTGGCTGATTTGGGGTTGCTATGGGAGGAGCGCATGGGGTTGCCGTTGCCTCTTGGTGCGATTGTCGTGCGTAGGGATTTAGATGTCGAGGTACGCGAAAAATTTGAACGCTTGCTTAGGAGCTCCATAGAGTATGCCTTTGCAAACCCTTTAGCATCACGCGATTATATAAAATCTCATGCCCAAGAGTTGGAAGATGAAGTGATTGATTCACACATTGCACTCTTCGTAAATGAATATTCGCTCGCACTCGGAAATGAGGGGCGCGAAGCTATCGCAACTCTTGGATCAACCCGAAACTGAATATTGGGTATAATGGGTATAAAGAGATAAAAAAAGCATCCAACTATATTAAAGTTAGATGCTTTGTGAGCGAAAAACGAGACTCGAACTCGCGACCCCAACCTTGGCAAGGTTGTGCTCTACCAACTGAGCTATTTTCGCAATTTGTTGTTTGAACATTGCAGTCGTTATTACCCGATTGCGAGTGCAAATATAAGGCGAAATTTTTAATTTGCAAAATTTTTCGACAAAAAAATCAAAAAAAATATATCAATAAAATCTAACAACCCTAAAATCAAAGAGATATAAATCACAAAAAAATCATCTTCAATTAATCGAAATAGTAGCTTTAGAGCTAGATCACAAAAAAATAGATCATCCTACGTACCATAATTCGACAAAATTACATTAATAATAAAGAATTTTTTATTACTTTTGTAGGTTGAATTTAAAATGTTATCACAATTAAACAATTATATGAGCAACAACTATAAACGCTATCTCGTAACCTCGGCATTGCCTTATGCCAATGGTCCTCTGCATATTGGTCACCTGGCTGGAGTCTATGTTCCGTCGGACATCTATACACGTTATTTGCGCCTGCGCGGTCGCGAAGTGATCTCGGTGTGTGGAAGTGATGAGCATGGAGTGCCGATCACAATCAAGGCGAAGAACGAGGGTATAACTCCCCAACAGGTGGTCGATAGATACCATAACATCATCAAGGAGTCATTCGAGAAGTTAGGTATGTCGTTCGACATCTACTCGCGCACATCGTCGCCAACGCACGCTGTGACAGCGTCGGAGTTCTTCAAGAAGTTGTACGACGATGGTAAGTTTATAGAGCGCACAACAGAGCAATTCTTCGACGAGGAGGCTCAAACCTACTTGGCGGATAGATATATCACAGGTACTTGTCCACGTTGTCAAAACGAAAAGGCATATGGCGATCAGTGCGAAAAGTGCGGATCGACACTCTCGCCCGACGAACTCATCAACCCACATAGTGCATTGTCGGGTTCGGTGCCGATCAAAAAGGAGACAACACACTGGTACTTGCCTTTGGATCAATATGAGCCATTCTTGAAGGAGTGGATCTTGGAGGGTCACAAGGAGTGGAAATCAAACGTCTACGGTCAATGCAAGAGTTGGATTGATGGCGGTTTGATGCCTCGCGCGGTGAGTCGCGATTTGGATTGGGGAATCCCTGTGCCTGTGGAGGGTGCCGAGGGTAAAGTGTTGTATGTGTGGTTCGATGCACCGATTGGTTATATATCGGCGACGAAGGATGCAACGCCCGAATGGGAGAAGTATTGGAAGGATGAGGATACGAAGATGGTGCACTTTATCGGTAAGGATAATATCGTGTTCCACTGCATCGTGTTCCCGTCGATGCTCAAGGCGCATGGCGATTATATCTTGCCAGAGAATGTCCCTGCCAATGAGTTCTTGAATTTGGAGGGTGATAAGATCTCAACTTCGAGAGGTTGGGCTGTGTGGTTGCACGAATATTTGGAGGAGTTCCCAGGCAAGGAGGATGTGTTGAGATATGTGCTCTGCGCAAATGCTCCAGAGAGTAAGGATAATGACTTCACGTGGAAGGATTTCCAGGCGCGCAACAACAACGAATTGGTGGCGATCCTTGGAAACTTCGTGAATCGTGCGTTGGTGCTCACCAAGAAATATTACAATGGCGTGGTGCCCGAGTGTGGAGAGCTTACGGATTATGACCGCGACACGATTGCGGAGATCGCGACAATCAAAGCGTCGTTGGAGGCAAATATCGAGGCGTATAAATTCCGCGAGGCTTTGAAGGATGCGATGAATGTAGCGCGCATAGGTAACAAATATTTGGCAGATACAGAGGCGTGGAAGGTTATCAAAACCGACCCAAAGCGAGTGGAGACGATCCTAAATATTGCACTTCAAATCACAGCCAACATCACAATCGCAGTGGAGCCATTTATGCCATTCACCGCACAAAAGATCCTCACGATGTTGGGCGTAGACAAATATAACTGGGAGCGTTTGGGAGCGATGGATCTAGTGGTGGCAGGTCACACAATATCGGAAGCGACACTTCTATTCGAGAAGATCGAAGATAGCGTCGTGGGGGCTCAACTCCAAAAGCTAGCTACAGCCAAGGAGGCGATAATGGCTGCCGAGGCGAGCCAAAATGTGGAGGAGCAAAAGGAGGAGATCTCTTTCGATGATTTCACGAAGATGGACATCAGAGTATCGACAGTGGTAGCTGCCGAGAAGGTTGCCAAGACCAAGAAACTCCTTAAACTCACCGTCGACACGGGAATCGACACTCGCACCATTGTGTCGGGAATTGCGGAACATTACACCCCCGAAGAGCTTGTGGGCAAGCAAGTTTTGGTGCTTGTGAATTTGGCACCTCGCGCACTCAAAGGCATCGAGTCGAAGGGTATGATCCTAATGGCGGAGGATGCTGGAGGCAAACTTAGATTGCTTAGTCCCAACGAAGCGACAATAAATGGAGCGATGGTTGGATAACCAAGGGGTAGAACCAAGGGGTAGAATCAAGGGGTAGAGTAACAAAAAATAACAACAAAATAAACTACATACAACTATGCAAAATATTGATTGGTCTGAACTTAAGGGGTTCGGATACAGAAAATGTAACGCAAATATCCGTGCTTACTACAAAGACGGAGCGTGGAGCGAACCACAACTAACCGACAATGAATATATTCCAGTACATATGTCGGCACCATCACTACACTATGGCACTCAGGCATTTGAGGGTCTCAAAGCTTTTATGGGTGTGGATGGTAAGGTGCGTATTTTTAGACCCTACGACAACGCTCGCCGTATGAACTCTTCGGCTCGCCAAATCTGTATGGCTGAGATCCCAGAGGAGATGTTCGTTAAGGCGGTGGTTGATGTAGTGAAGGCTAATATCGAATTTGTGCCCCCTTATGGATTGGGTGCATCGTTGTATATCCGTCCGTTGTTGATTGGCTCCGATGCGGTGTTGGGTGTAAAGCCAGGTAAGGAGTATATGTTTGTGATCTTTGTATCGCCTGTTGGAGCATATTTCCCTGGTAAATTGTCGCCTATGAATATCATCATCGACAAATATCACGACCGCGCTGCACCATGTGGAACAGGTCATGTGAAGTGCGGAGGTAACTATGCAGCAAGTATCTATTCGGGCGAAAAGGCACATGGCGCAGGATATGCCGATGTGTTGTATGTAGATGCTACGGAGCGTAAATATGTCGAGGAGTGCGGTTCGGCAAACTTCTTTGGAATCAAGGATGGCACATATATAACACCTAAGTCAAACTCTATACTTCCGTCTATCACCAATATGAGCCTTCGCCAAATCGCTGAGGATATGGGTCTTAAGATAGATCAACGCAAAGTATCGTTGGATGAGCTATCGTCATTCGAAGAGTGCGGAGCGTGTGGAACAGCAGCTGTGATCTCGCCAATTGGCGATATTTATGATCCCGAGAGCGACACACACATCAACTATGGATCGGAGGTTGGCGCAATCTCGCACGAGATGTATGACCGCCTTCGCGATATTCAATATGGTCGCGCGGAGGATACTCACGGATGGTGCATCATCGTAGAGTAGGTTGCCAATTAATTAGGGGCTTATAGCTCTACAAATAAAAGGTTCAATATCTAGGTTTAAATCAATTTGACCAAGATATTGAACCTTTTATTTATGTGGCAACAGCCTCTACCTTTTAGGTAATAATATTGCGACTACACCCAGCAGTGGCAAATATGCGGAGAGATTAAACACAGCCTCGATGCCGTGAGATTCGGCATAGCTACCCCAAAATGCTGCCGCTATGCCTGCTATACCAAATGCGAAACCAAAGAAGAGCCCCGAGATCATACCTAACCTATTGGGCAGAAGCTCTTGTGCAAATATCACAATTGCAGGAAATGCCGATGCAAGCATAAATCCAGCGCAGAAACTAAATATTATTGTCCCCCACAACCCCATATGAGGCATTGCGAGCGAGAAGGGTGTTGCCCCCAGGATAGATGCCCAAATCACATATTTTCGCCCTATGCGGTCACCTATAGGCCCACCAAAGAGGGTTCCTAGAGCTGTTGCAAATACAAATATAAATAGGGCGTATTGCGATTGTTGCACTGTGATGCCAAATTTATCGATGGTGTAGAATGTATAGTAGCTACTCATGCTCGCCATATAGGCATATTTCGAAAATATCAACACCAATAACACTCCGATGTAGAAATAGGTACGACGATTGGTGTATGGACGAGGAATCCACCCCTCGTCGCCTGGTTTGAGAACCATATTTTTGGAGTTATGGATCTCGCCCGAAGCCTCTCTTTGAGCCAAAATTCCTTTGTACCACTTCGCAACAATAAGGCTTGCGGTTATTCCCACAACCGACAGTAGAGCCACAAGCAACGTGTTGTGACGACCATAAGGGGCAATAACAAATGCCGCCAATAGAGGACCCAACGAACCACCTAAATTACCACCTACCTGAAATATAGATTGCGCCAACCCTTTGCGCCCTGCCGAGGCGATGGATGTCATGCGCGACGCTTCGGGGTGGACGATAGATGATCCACACCCCACCAACATCACCGATGCTATAACCCACTCAAAGCTATTTGCAAACGCGAGGGATGCCAATCCGCTAAATGTTAATAGTGCCGCTAAGGTTATAAAATATGGGTTTGGTCGTCTATCGAGATATGACCCCATGATGGGTTGTAGCACCGATGCTGACATTTGATAGGCGAGGGTTACGATTCCGATTTGAACAAAGCTGAGAGCCAAATCATCTTTAATCATCGGATATAATGAGTTGACAACAGCTTGAAGAGCATCGTTGCAGCAGTGACATATGCTCAACGATATGAGAATCCCCATGAGTGGGGTTTGTGGATTTTTCATTGTTTTGGGGGTCTGATTTTTTATTGGGGCTAAAGGTACTATTTTTTTATTTCTTACCAAAAAAATAGCACCTTTAGCCCCAATATCTTATTTATATACGACAAACAGAGCCCTCACAATGAAAGAGCTCCGCCCCGTTATATTCTATTAAAAGTTGCCTATTGAAGGCTGATTGTAGAGAATGTGTAGGTTGCCGAACCTTGAACTGTTAAGATATTCTCTTCATCCTCATCGACCTCAACGATTCCCGACTTAATGGTCAAATCGCATGATCCTGTCGAGAAACCATCAAACGAATCTTGCCCTAGATCAGATACTCCTGCGCCATCGGTTCCAAGTTCGAGAGATGTGAGAGATTCGCAATATATAAATGCCGTGCCCTTGATTGTCATTGCCGAGGGGAGGTTCAAAGAGGTGAGAGTCGAACATGCACTAAAGGCTGATTCTCCGATATATCCAGCAACTGGAAGGGCAATAGTTGTCAATGTACGACAATTTGCAAAGGCATTTCGCCCCACGCTACTTGCCGATGGGCAGCTAAGCGTTACCAACGATTGGCAATTCATAAATGCTTCGTCGGGGATCATGGTGACATTCTCTAACACAAGCTCGATGGTTCTATTCTCCATAGATGCCGCTTCGAGTGCATCGCGGAGATCTTCGAAGTTGTCGGTGTTGCCCTTTATAGACCAGATGCTTGTTGTGGGGTAGTTATTAGCGCCAATCAACTCTATGGGCATAGTTGTGGTATTGAGGGCTATTAGCTCCTTTTTAGATAGCTTTTTCTCCTTCTCCTTCTTTGCTTGAGTTGTGGTTGTCGTTACAGTTAGCAGAAGTAGTAAAATAGGTAAAATCTTCTTCATAGTGGTGGTGGTTTTTAGTTATTTTCAACGACAACAAATTTAATAAAATAATTCAGATAAAAGTATATAAAATAAAATATTATATACTTTTATCTGAAAAATAGTCAGGAGTGGGAGCTCTAATTTCTCCCTATAATTTTAGAGTGTCTACTTCTAGAATTAGAATGCCAACTTCACGCCAACGAAGTATGTACGTGGAAGTGTTGGACCATAGATATATCCTGGATCGCGATCGTAACGAATACCTAGGTCATCTTGGTAAGCATCAAAGATATTCTTTACTCCAGCGCTAACCTCAGCATTGAATAGCTTAGTGATAGGGAAGTTATATGCAAACTTCAATCCCATATCAAAGAAATCTTGCGATGTCTTAACAAACTCCTCAGCCTCGTTCATAACCTCCATTTTGCCTGTGTAGTTACCAAAGAGCGATGTTTGGAAGTTGCTAGTCACATCGTAGTTAAATGTGAAGTAACCATAATGGTCTGGAGAGCGTAGCATATCCTTACCCTCGAATACTTCGCCATCCTCAGATGTGATATACTCAACAGTTTCGTTGTAGCGGCTCTTTTGGAATGTGTAACCCAATTGAACATCAAACTTCTTAGGGATACCGATTCTAAGGTCGGCACTAACACCACCGACATAGGCTCCACCTGGCTCATTTGTACGCAACCAAACACCTGCATCATCGGTCTCCTCCAACAAAAAGGCATCCTTCAACGATGTATAGAATCCCTCAACAAGCAAGTTAGTCTCAACTCTACCAAATGATTTGTAGAGGTCTGTCGACATACTTATAGAGTGCGAATACTCAGGTCTTAAATCTGGATCCATGATGATGTACGACACCGCACCACCTACAGATTCGATATGCAAATCCTCGCTATATGCTTGAGGAGCACGATAACCGCTCGAATAACTTGCTCTAAGACCTACACTTGGGATTGGGCTATAACGCAAACTAGCACGTGGCATAAACTCCACTCCGCTAACCGATGTTCCATTCACAATATCGTTGATCTCGTAACCCTCCAAGCGACCTCCAACAACGAAGTTTACCTTATCCGAAGTCCACTCATTTTGAACATATGCACCATAAGTATCAACATCTTGTTTGATCTCTGGAAGGTCAGCAAAAAGGATTTCGTCGAGGTTGTTCATCGTATACTCCGCACCCACAGTGAGGTTACCTGGAGCCAAGAATCCATCGCCATAGCTATATGTATATTGACCTCCAGCGGCAATTGTCAAATCGCGAGTCACTCCATAAGGGAATGCCGTAACATCATCGAACAACTCACCCGAGAACCCATCCTCCGCGCTATATAGATCTGCTCCGAAGTAGCTATCACGGTGGATAGATTGAGCCGATGCGTAGAGTTTAAATTTACTCTTTTTGTTTGGTGACAAGTAGTCGTATGTCAAGCTACCGCCATGTATCGCGTGCTCCAATTGCTCGGTTGTCTCAGACAAAATAACTGGCATATCCAATACGTTGTTGCCATCCTCATCCTCGATCTCGCCACCACGACGGAACTCCGAGATGTAGTGATACTCAGCGGTGATCTTCGAGTAGTTTGTTGGCTTGAAGAATGAGTTGAAACCGATTGTTTGAGCATCCATCTTCGATGTCTCTGAGTATCCATCGCCATTACGGTCGTAAGCGCCCTTATCGCGCATCATACCAAAGATATAGGCTCCAGCGCGGTTGTCATCCGTTACATACGAAGCGTTGATCGACGTTGTAACATCTGGTGTACCATCCTTAAGGATATTTGTCACATTTTGAAGCGTAACAGAGCTACGAAGTGGCTCCTTTGTGATGATATTCACCACACCACCAATAGCGCTCGAACCATACAATGCCGAACCTCCACCGCGGATTACCTCCACTCTCTCGATCATCGACACAGGCAACATCTCCAAACCATATACTCCAGCTAGAGAGCTAAAGATTGGACGACTATCCAACAAAATTTGCGAATATTGACCTCCCAAACCGTTGATTCTAAGCTCCGAAGATCCACAGTTTCCACATGTTGTCTCGAAACGCAAACCTGGTTGATAGGGGATAGTCTCGCTCAAAGTTGCCGATGCGATGCCATCGAACAAGTTTTGCGACACCACGTTTACAATCGTCGCGCTGCTCTTCTTGTTTGTAGCGTTACGAGTCGACGAAACAACAACTTGATCTACATTTATTGATTGCTCGGTGATCGAGAAGTTACACTCCACAGTCTTATTTTTTGCCATTGTAACAGTCATCTCTTGCGACGTATAACCCATTGCCGAAGCTACAACTGTAAGTTCGCCAACTGGGACATTTACCATGCGATAGTGACCCGTAGCGTCGCTCACGCAACCAACGGTTGTTCCCTCGATCGAAACGGTGATGTATGGGAGGTGCTTGCCTGTCTCCGCGTCTACGATGTGTCCAACGATCACTGCGTCAGATTTTTGTGCAAATGATGGGGTAATTGCCACTGCTGCACATAGCAATAGCAAACAAAATTTTACGAATTTCATTTATTATTATTTATATTGTTAATATGTATATGGATTTACCCCTTGTGTAAAGGGTATATTTATTGTGCGGAGTGCTCTCCGCGATAGATCGGATTTAACCCTTACGTATTATTATTTATTACGCAACGATTATTACACAACTGGAGGAGCTCGTGGCGAGCTTAGACCAATTACACCTTGCGAAATAAGATGTATTGATGTCGGAATGTAGAGTGCGTTCTCCTCCACGGGAGTAAGTTCCGCGGAGTATGTAATATCACTTTTTAGAAGGATGATATTATTAAGATGCTGAATCAGAGTTAGTTCACCTTCTGTATGAGCTGAATCATCACCTTCGCTTGTGTCGCCCTCTGTGTCGCTCCCTGTGTCACTTGTGTCACATGTGTTACCCCCTATGTGGTCGGCTCCATAGAAATGGGAGTGGATTATCGTTGCCCCATCGATCACATGGACGTGGCTAAACATTGTTGAATTAACATAGTAGAGAGAGATTATTGCAAGCAATATGGTTGCAATAAAGGATCTCATTCGCTCTTTATGTAGTAATTCAATTTTTTTCATGCGGAGGCAAATATATGAATTTTTATCTGCATTACATAATTATAGCTATATCTGAGGTGCAAAATACCTACTTATTGCTATAATTTCATACGTTCCCACACACATCTAGGTATTAGTTTCCACACCGCAATAAGCATTGCATATCGCCAATCTATGACCACACGTCTGCGTCGGGACAATATCGCACGCACAATCTTGCGACTCACGGGCTCCACCCCCATCACCATCGGATAGGGGCAATCGCCAATTAAGGGTGTCGCCACAAAACCTGGCAAAATATCAGTTATCGAGATCTTCAACCCCTCTGTGTTAGAAAGTTGAGCCAACCCCTGTAAGTATGTCGATTGCATCGCCTTGGTTGCCGAATATGCTGGAGCGTTGCCTCCGCCTCGCGTACCTGCTACGGATGTTATGGCGGCGATGTGACCACCCTCACCGCGCTCCCTGAAGTAGTTAAACGCCGCGGTTATCATCCTCACGAAGCCTTCGCCATTGGTGCGTAGAGTGTCGATCTCGATTTGAGGTGTGAGCTCCTTGTTTTGGTGACCAATTCCCGTGCTATGAAGATAGACATCTATGCCTCCCATCTTGTCAATCAACGATTTAAAGTGTTGTGGAGCATCCTCATCGCATACATCTATTTGGGCGGTAAACACTCTATCGGGTGCTAACTTTGCGATCTGCATGAGTGGCTCAGTGCGTCTACTTGCGATGCCGACTCTCCACCCCAATCCTATGAATTGACGTGCTAATTCGGCTCCGATGCCCGATGATGCTCCGACGATGATTATGCTCTTCATGGCTAATTGACTATTTGATTATCGTTGAGTATAGACCACCTTTTTGGTTTCGAAGAACTCCTCGTCGAAAAATTCCGATATGGAGTATAAGTTCCACCTCTTTTTGGTGAGTGCAAGCTCCTCTGCTAGCTCTCCCCCCTTGAGGTAGATTATACCGTTGCGTAGTGAGCCATGTTGCCCCTTTTCGAGTTTGTTCCACACCCAACCTACATATGTCGACATATCGGTCACCGCGCGCGACACTGCATAGTCGAATTTAGCGTTTACACTCTCCACTCGGCAGTTGCGTGCCGTTAGATTCTCGATACCCAACGCCTCGGCAACTCCCTTAACCACAGTGATTTTCTTGCCTATGGAGTCTACAGCTGTAAACTCTACATTGGGAAACATTATAGCTAGTGGGATAGATGGAAATCCACCTCCACATCCGACATCTACGATCCTCGCTCCAGCGTCGAAACTACACACCTTAGCTATCGCCAACGAGTGTAACACATGGCGTAGATATAGTTGGTCGAAATCTTTGCGCGACACGACATTTATCTTTGCATTCCACTCGGCATATACTCCATATAGAGCGTCGAATTGTTCCTTTTGACGATCGCTTAGATCGGGGAAATATTTAAGTATTAGATCCATGAGGACAAAGGTAGTTATTTTATTTCCCAATCTCACTTTTTTTGCGTAACTTTGTAGTGTAATTAAAAGAATTTTATAAATATGCGTATTATTTCGCCATCTGTATTGGCAGCCGATTTTCGGAATTTAGAGAGAGAGGTCGAAATGTTGGAATCCAGCGCCGCTGAATGGCTCCACTTTGATGTTATGGATGGAGTCTTTGTGCCCAATATTTCGTTCGGTTTCCCTGTGCTCAAGGCTATCAAGAGCTGTTCGCAGAGTCTTGTGATGGATGTGCACTTGATGATTATGAATCCCGAAAATTATCTGCGCAAATTTATCGACGCAGGGGCTGATTATGTTACATTCCATATCGAGGCTACGGATAAGCCTATGGAGTGTATCCAGATCATTAGGTCGGCAGGTGCCAAGGTGGGTATCTCGATCAAGCCAGCTACGGATGTCGAAGTGCTTCGTGATCTGTTGCCATACATAGATATGGTCTTAATCATGAGCGTTGAACCAGGATTTGGAGGGCAACTCTTTATGAGGGGTGCGCTCACCAAAACTCGCGAACTAAAGAGCATGATCGATGAGTGCGGAGCCGATGTTTTGATCGAGATGGATGGCGGAATCACATCAAAGAATGCACGCGAAGTGTTCGATGCTGGGGTCGATGTCATAGTTGCAGGAAGTGCGGTATTTGGCGCGGAGGATCCCCACGCGGCGATTGTTGAAATTTTAAACTCATAATTTTAAACTCGTATATATTTTGATTTCGTTAGATGGTGTGAGTGTGAGCTATGGAGGCACACAACTCTTCGATGACATATCCTTTATGATAAACCCCAAAGATCGTATAGGTTTGGTGGGGCGCAACGGAGCGGGTAAAACCACCCTGTTGCGTATCATTATGGGCGAACAGCAACCCTCCGAAGGTGTTGTGTCGGTGAGCGGAAGTTGTACATTGGGTTACTTGCCGCAACAGATGCGCGTGGCAAATACCACAACCCTTGTCGACGAGACTGCTAAGGCATTCGAGGAGGTCATCAAAATCGAAAAGCAGATCGAGAGCCTCACAGCCCAGATCGCGGAGCGCACCGATTACGAGAGCGAAGCATACGCAAAGCTAATACATCAGTTGGGCGATGCCAACGACCATTATCATATCTTAGGTGGCGACACTCGCGATGCCGACATCGAAAAGACTCTGCTAGGTTTGGGATTCAAACGCGAAGATTTCGGGCGTGCGACGAGTGAATTTTCGGGCGGATGGCGCATGCGAATCGAACTTGCAAAGTTATTGTTGCGCCGACCTTCGATATTTTTGTTGGATGAGCCGACCAACCACCTAGACATCGAGAGTATTCAGTGGTTGGAGGATTACCTCAAATCATATAGCGGTGCGGTGTTGTTGATCTCGCACGACCGCGCATTTTTGGATAATGTCACCACTCGCACGGTCGAGATATTGCTTGGGCGTTCGTATGATTATAAGGTGTCATACTCCAAATATGTGGAGTTGCGTGCCGAGCGTCGTGAGCAACAGATGGCAGCATACGAAAATCAACAACGCCTGATCGAGAAGAATGAGGAGTTTATCGAGAAGTTTAGATACAAACCCACCAAATCGAACCAGGTGCAATCACGCATCAAGCAGCTCGAAAAGTTGGATCGCATCGAGATGGAGGAGGAGGATCTATCACGCCTCAATATCAAATTCCCACCAGCTCCGCGCTCGGGTCAAATCGTGGCGGAGATCAAGGAGGTGGGCAAGAGCTTCGGGGCGAAGAGGGTATTTTCGGATGCGAATCTCATAATCGAGAAGGGTCAAAAAATCGCACTTGTGGGGCGTAATGGCGAGGGTAAGAGTACCTTAGCTAAGATGTTGCTCCATGAACTAGAGCCCACCGAGGGGTCTATTAAGTTGGGTGCAAATGTAAATATCGGATATTTTGCCCAAAATCAAGATGATTTGATGGATGGGGAGTTTACGGTGTTCGACACCTTGGATCGAGTCGCTGTGGGGGATGTGCGCACACGACTTAGAGATATTTTGGGCGCGTTTCTGTTCAAGGGCGAGGATATAGATAAGAAGGTTAAGGTGTTGTCGGGAGGCGAGCGTTCGCGCTTGGCAATGGCGAGGTTGATGTTGGAGCCCTACAATCTGTTGATCCTCGATGAGCCGACCAACCATATGGATATGCGTTCGAAAGATATTCTCAAAGAGGCGCTCAATAAATTCGATGGCACGGTAGTTTTGGTGTCGCACGATCGTGACTTTTTGGATGGTTTGGTAGATAGGATCTATGAATTTAGGGATGGCGGAGTGCGCGAATATTTGGGTGGAATATATTACTTCCTCGAAAAGCGAAAAGTGGAGTCTATGCAGGATATTGAGCGTAAGGAGCGATCATCATCTTCATCGGCATCTTCATCCTCATCGGAACCAACAACAGGAAAACTATCCTACGAACAGCGCAAGGAGCAGGAGAAGCAGTTGCGCAAAGCTCGCAAGGCGGTCGAGGCAGTCGAAAAGGAACTTGCCGAAGTGGAGCTAAAAATAGCCGACTTAGATAGTCGTATGGCGACAAACTACTGTGAATCAGATTACAAGGAGTATGGCGAACTCAAGTCAAAATATGAAAAATTAATGACCCAGTGGGAAGAACTATCCTGCGAGGTCGAAATAATGGAGGAACAAAAATAATGGAGAATATAGTATTTGGAATACGCCCCGTGGTCGAAGCTATCGAGTCGGGCAAGCAGATCGAGAAGATCTTTATCAAGAAGGGGGCTGAAGGTCAGCTAATGACAGAACTTAGGGATCTATGTTTCCGCCACCGCCTACGCATCCAAGAGGTGCCTATCGAGAAATTAGCACGCCTCACACGCGGAAATCACCAAGGCGTGGTGGCGCAAATTTCAGCTATCTCGTATGTCGATATAGAGGATATTTTGGAGCGTGTACCCGAAGATGAAACACCACTTATCGTGGCTTTCGACGGAGTTACGGATGTGCGCAACTTCGGAGGCATTGCACGTAGCGCAGAGTGTGCTGGAGCTCACGGACTTATCACTCCGCTTAAAAATTCAGCGCCCGTAAATGCCGATGCAATGAAGGCTTCGGCAGGAGCTCTAACGGCGATCCCTGTGTGTCGTGTTGGATCAATCCGCACAACTCTTATAGCTCTACAAGCCGAAGGTTACCAAATAGTTGCAGCTACGGAGAAGAGCACCAAACTAATATATGATGCCGACTTCAAACGCCCAACGGTAATTGTTATGGGATCCGAAGATAAGGGTATATCGAAGGAGATATTGAAGCTATGCGACGAGCAGTTGGCTATTCCGCTCATTGGTCATATCGAGTCACTCAACGTATCGGCAGCGGCGGCAATCATGCTATTTGAGGTTGTGCGTCAACGTATTGGAGGGGCTATGGAGTAATAAATATATGGAGTAATAATATATGTATGTATGTAAACCAGACGTAGATAATATGGCAACACATCGACACATAGATCCTCGCTTAGGCGAGATTCTCCTCAACCAATCGTCGCGTGCACGCCGTCTATCAATCACGGTGCTCACTTCGGGCATCGTGCGTCTTTCTTACCCCAAGAGTATCTCCACCGCCAAGGCTTTGGAGTGTCTCGAAACAAAGGTTGATTGGATCCTTGCAGCTCAAAAGAGTTTGGAGCAGAGGCGCGCTAAAAATCCCCCTGCAACCCAATATGACCCTGCGGAGCTTAGACGCAGAGCGATGGAGTATCTACCCCAAAGAGTAGCGGAAATTTCGAAGATCACGGGACTCACATATAATCGCCTCACAATTCGCCCCACGCAAAGTAAGTGGGGTTCGTGTTCGTCGCAGAAAAATATATCGCTGAGCCTATATCTTATGTCATTGCCTCGTCATCTTATTGATTTTGTGATAGTTCACGAGCTTTGTCACACCATCCATTTCAACCATTCGGCAGAGTTTCACGCTCTCGTAAACTCTATCGTTTCGGGCAAAGAGAAACTGCTCAGCAAGGAGCTAAAGAGTTACTCCATAAAATAATCTTTTTGTTTTTAAGAAAAAAATGCTACATTTGTGGCAAATCAAACCAAAAAATAGGGTTAAAAGTATGAAAAACGGTTATGTATTCCCTGGTCAAGGCGCGCAGTCTATTGGCATGGGTAAAGACCTCTACGACAACAATGCTGAGGCAAAGGCGCTCTTCGAGAGAGCAAACGAAGTTCTAGGATTTCGTATCACAGATATTATGTTCGAAGGAACCAACGAGGAGCTTAAGCAGACAAATGTAACGCAACCTGCCGTATTCCTCCACTCGGTGATTATGGCAAAGGCTTTGGGTGTAAATCCCGACGCTGTGGCTGGACACTCTTTGGGCGAATTTTCAGCTCTTGTAGTGGCTGGAGTATTGTCGTTTGAGGATGGATTGACACTCGTATCGAAGCGTGCTCAGGCGATGCAAGCAGCTTGCGAGGCGGTGCCTGGAACTATGGCAGCGGTGCTTGGTCTTGCCGACGATGTAGTCGAGGGGATCTGCGAAGCAACCGAGGGGGTTGTTGTGGCGGCAAACTATAACTGCCCAGGGCAACTTGTGATTTCGGGTGCTGTGGAGGCTATAGATGCAGCGTGCGTGGCGGCTAAAGAGGCTGGCGCAAAGCGTGCTCTTAAATTGCCTGTAGGCGGTGCTTTCCACTCGCCACTTATGGCTCCAGCGCGCGAAGAGTTGGCGGCAGCTATTGCGGAGGCTCCATTTGCTACGCCTTCGTGTCCGATATATCAAAATGTTGATGCTAAGCCATATACAGACCCTGCAAAGATCAAGGAGAATCTTATAGCACAACTCACAGCTCCTGTGCGTTGGACTCAAATAGCGCAAAACATGATTGCCGATGGAGTGACTTCGTTTACCGAATTAGGCCCAGGTGCAGTGCTTCAAGGACTTATCAAAAAGGTTAGTTCGGAGGTTACTCTCGAATCAAAGAGCACATTATAGAGTATGCTGTAGAGCGCTCACTAGTAGAGCTGAATTACCGAGCGGTTGGGGTATGAGTTAAATCTCATATCTCAACCGTTTGGTAATTTATAGGGTCTTATTTATAATATAATCGCACTCCAAATAATTATTGTCTCTTAGGAAAGTCGCGATTAATAATTATTTTTTTGTAGATTTGTATTCAAAACTATAAAAAATGAACTTTACAGGAATCATAATCGCCGTTGCGACATTTCTTATTATAGGGCTCTTTCACCCTATTGTCATCAAGTCCGAATATTATTGGGGCGTGAAGTGTTGGTGGGGATTTCTGGTGGCAGGAGTTGTCGCGTTGGCAACCTCACTATTTATTGAAAATACATATGTGTCGATGATAGTTGGTGTGTTGGGCATCACATGTTTGTGGTCGATACTCGAAATCTTCGAACAACGCGACAGAGTCAAAAAGGGGTGGTTCCCCAAAAACCCAAAAAGAACAGATTATTAGCCACATAAATATTTGGAATATCTAGATTATTATCGTATCTTTAGCTCAACCACCACCCTAAACCTTCATACCATATGAACGAGAAGAGCGTAAAGATCATAATCGAAAATATCCCGTCGCAATGTGAGGTGCCATCTGGAAGTACCCTTCGTGAGATAGCCGAAGTATTAGGCGTTCAATGCGAATATCCGTTGCTTGCGGCATATGTCAATAATTGTATCCGCGAATTAGGATATAGAATCTACACCAACTCAACGATCCGATATGTCGATTACACCTCCTTTGCTGGGGTGCGAACATATCATCGCACCGTATTTCTGATTCTCCAAAAGGCGGTTGAGGAGCTATTCCCAAATAATAAACTTCATGTGCGCCACTCTATGGGGCAAAATGGATTCTATTGCGAAGTAGAGGGTATATCGCGATTTTCGGATGAGGAGTGTGACGCTATATCGACTAAGATGAATGAGATAATTGGAGCGGATGTTGCAATCGTTCGCGAAAAGCTACTCACATCCGAAGTGCGCGAACTATATGCGCAACGTGGCTACACAGACAAAATCCAACTTCTCGACACTCGACCTCGATTATATAGCGAGATATATTGGCTAGAAAACACCATGGGATACTTCTATGGCTCGTTGGCTCCCTCCACTGGACTCGTACACCTATTTAAAATCAAGGGGTATTACAGGGGCTTTTATGTGGCATTGCCTAGACGCGATGACCCCTCGAAGCTCAATACATCGCCACGCCAAGAGAAGATGTTCGAGATTTTTCAGGAGTATCAACGATGGATAGATTTGATGGGGGTGCCCAATGTCGGAGCCCTCAATGCCAAGGTTTTGGAGGGTGACACCAGCGAACTTATCCAAATAGGGGAGGCTCTGCACGAACGCGAACTCGCCAAACTTGCCGATATTGTCACCTTTGCGGTGCAGAAGCAGGGGCGACGCATGGTTATGATCTCGGGACCATCGTCGAGTGGCAAAACTACAACATGCAAAAAGTTGGGCATTCAGCTCCGAATATTGGGCTACAACCCTGTGATGATCTCGCTCGACGACTACTTCATAGATCGTGAACTCACCCCGAAGGATGAAAATGGAGAGTATGATTTTGAGTGCCTCGAAGCGATAGATATTGCGATGTTCAACGACCATCTTCAACGACTGTTGGCGGGTGAGAGTGTCGATATTCCGCGCTATGATTTTATCACGGGTCGCCACACAAACCACCCTATACCTCTTCGACTCGACGATAAGTCGATAATCATAATCGAGGGTATTCATGGTCTAAATCCTCGCCTCACACCCCTTATCGAGGAGTCACTGAAGTTCAAGGTCTATGTGTCGTGCTTTACAACGATGTCGATGGATAACACATCGCGAATATCGACCTCCGACAATAGATTGTTGCGTCGCTTGACTCGCGATTTTATGACGCGTGGCACCAACGCTCTAGCAACCCTCAAACGATGGGAGAGCGTGCGACGTGGCGAGGAGCGTCATATATTCCCATATCAAGAGAATGCAGATGTTATGTTCAACACATCGCTCTTCTACGAGATACCTGTGCTAAAAAAATATGTCGCCCCCATACTACGTAGCGTACCCAACACAACTGTCGAGAGAGAGGAGGCTCGTAGACTCCTCAAATTCCTAGACCACTTCGTCGATATTCCCGATGAGGAGATCCCTAAAACATCTCTGCTTAGGGAGTTTATTGGGGGAAGTAGTTTTAGGTATTGATTTTTTATATGGGTTAAGGCTGGGCTGACTCCGTCGGGCGGGGTGCTCCCCGCTGAGCTGATTTTTGTATAGCGGAGTGGGTATCGTAATGCCTTTGGCATTTCGACAAAAAATATGAGTTGTGTTTGACTTATGAGAGTGAACTCTCAGCGTCAAACGCAACTCATATTTTTTGCTATCAAACCAACGGTTTGATAGCCCACCCGAGGTTCACGCAATTTGTAACCTCACACGAAACCTTCAAGGAAACGAAGTTTCCGCTAGCCCGTGCGGCTACGCACTGCCTGCCCAGCAAAAGGGCAGTCCCCTCACTCGCCCTCCCCTCCTAAAAAAGCATTTTTGCAAAAAAATGCGCAGGAGGGCGGCAAATCGAAGATTTGCAACAACCTAATCAGTGATATTACATAAGCCTTATAAATAGAATAACTTTAGCAGCACGAAAGTCGCGAGATAATCGCTTGACTACGTTGCTCCACATCGTCGCAGATTGACTTCATATCATGATTTGTCAACTGCCCATCGCGCGCTACAATATTGCCTCCGACCATCGTCAATGCAACATCCGAACCTTTGGCGCAAAATATCAACGACGATATTAGATTATGGTTGGGACGATGGTGTGGTTTCGAGGTGTCGACAACGATTATATCCGCTATCGCCCCCTCCTTTATAACCCCCAATTTACCCTCCATGCCTATCGCCTTGGCTCCATTTACAGTTGCCATCTTTAATATCTCGTAAGCTGGAATTGCAATAGGATCCATCGTCGCTACACGTTGCAGAAGCGATGCTGTGCGCATCTCGCCCCACATATCGAGGTCGTTGTTGGAACATACGCCATCGGTAGCTATTGTGCAATTTACCCCTGCGCGATACATCGCAACCAAAGGGGCTATTCCGCTTGCTAGTTTCATGTTACTTTCGGGGCAATGTGCCACCGAACATCCGCGACTCTTTATGAGATCTATCGCTTCGGGGGTTAAGTGTACGCAGTGTGCGAGTATTGTATCACCCTTTAGGAGTTTGCAGTCGTCGAAATACTCCGCTGGGGTTGCTCCATAGCTATCTCTAATTATCGCCTCTTCGGAGGGCGCTTCCCACAAGTGGGTATTTATCGGCAATGAATATCTATTAGCTTCGTTGATAGCCACTTGTGCTGTCGCAGGTGGAACCGTATATGGAGCATGTGGAGCCACACCAGCACTCACAAGATTGCACCCCTCAACCTCGTCGACAAGCTCTTTGAGGTTTTTGGAGAATATCTCTTCGCGCCCCACAATCACCGTCTCGGTCAATAGTGCACGCATACCCATATCCTTTGCCGCGCGCGCCACGCGTGCCATCGAGAAGTACATATCGATAAATGTCGTGGTGCCACCGAGCAACATTTCGCCAATCGAAAGACGCGCTCCAGCCTCTATATCGTCGTCGTTTTGTAGAGCCTCAAACTTCCAGACATGGTCGTTGAGCCATGTCATAAGATCCATATCTTCGTAGAGGTTACGCATAAGGGTCATCGAGGCGTGGGTGTGGGTGTTGATGAGTCCAGGCATGATAAGTCGACCTTGGCAATCAATAGCCTCAACATCGGGAGCCTCAACATCGGGAGCCTCAACATCGGGAGTTTGCGATATGTAGCTCTTCGCATCCTCTTGGTTGGTGATGATCTTCGCGATACGATCTCCTTCGATGATCACCGCTCCGCACTCCACAATCTCGGGCGAAAGCATCGTGAGAATCTTGGCGTTATATAATATTTTGTTGCTCATAACTTTCATTTAGCTTTTTGTTGTTTATAACTATTCATTTAGTGCAACTCCATGTATGGTAAGCACTTGGCATCCGCCATCCGTACTGTTCGAAAAGATCTTTATCACCTTGTGAAATGTTCCCACCTCCTTGCGCTCCAACTCATATTTAACCTCTATTGAGGCGCTCTCTTGAGGGGCAATAGGGCGTTTGGGGTGTTTCACCTTTATGCAGCTACATGTTGTGGAGCCTTCGGTGATAACCAAAGGTGCCGACCCGATATTTGTTGCTATAAAGGTATGGCTCAAAGCGTTGCCTTTGCGACTAACTCGCCCAAAATCATGCGACACGCTATCTATTTTAATGAGTGCTCCCGATGGGGTTGGTTTGCTAGCAAAAGCCCCTACACACATTAATAGTGTCGCTATAATTGATAATATATATTTACACATCTACTCCATTTTAAACACATAAGTTATAGTTCCCGACTGCATCGCAGCATCGCTTTTCGAAAATTTCGCATTCATCGCCGCTTTGCGTGCAGCATCAATCAAAGTCGAACTATTTGTTGTCGATCCTTGGGCTCTATATGAAGCACTTGTAACCGACCCTTCGTCGTTGACCACAACCTCTATAACAACCTTTCCGCTACTATTATCGTTGTAGGCAGGTTTGGGAAGGGTTCCGACCAACGAACGACCTTCGAGGTTATAGCTATCGCCCGAGAGTCCTTCGTTCGATGATCCTGTCGACGCACCATCGGGTGTGCCACTCTTATCGCCTTGGTTGCCTTGTTGAGGGGTTTGTGAATCACCCTGCGACGTGGCGTTGCTCGACTCTGTGCGTCCAGGGAACAGAGCTCGTTTATTGACTGTTTGGGGTTGTTCGACAACCTCTTCGGGGGTGGGTGTTGGCGAGGGTGTGGGGGCTGGAAGCTCCACATCGCTACTCTCGTCGGTGAGCATCTCATCGTTTGCCTTTGAGGTGGTTTGGGGTGTGGGTGCCACAACATCTGTTGCAGCAAGATCGCGAACCCCCGAACCTGTGTCGCTCACTCCAAAGTTTATTAAAATCCCCTCTTGCTCAAGCTCTTCGTTTTCGAACCCAAACTTCACAAACAGCAACAAGCATACCACACCCACAAAGTAGAGTAGCATCGCAACAACGCCCCACCTGCGCGAGGAGTTATCATCTTGTTTGTAGTAGTTCATTATATTTGAGTGTGTTAGTTGGGTGAAGTTGCCAAAATTAATTTATAGTTGTTCCTCTTCGATATATTCATGATCTGAACCGCCTCGTCGATGGGCACAGTTTTGTCGCAATGCAACGATATGGTAGGCTCCTCTTGCCCCTCCAATTCGTTTTTTAGTGCACTCTCGACCCCTCCAACTCCTTCGACTACATTGCCATCGACATAGTAGCGATAGTTGCCCCCGAGGTCTTGGATCGACACCGTGGTGATAGCCTTATCTTTGAGTTGATTGGCGCTTCTGGGCAACATCAACTTTAGGGCGTTGGGGTTAATCAGAGTCGTTGCGATCAACAAAAATAGGAGCAACAGAAACATCAAATCGGTCATCGAAGCCGACGAGAATGATTTATCTACCTTGGATCCTCTCTTGATAGCCATACGCTTACGATTGTTTAGAGTTCGAGTGAACAGGTTGGTTCAAAATATCCATAAATGCAATAGAGTTAGCCTCCATTCTGAAGACCAACTTTTCGATACGAACCACCAAGTAGTTATATCCGAAATATGCAGGGATACCAACAATAAGTCCCGCAACAGTTGTCACCATCGCAACATACATACCTCCTGCCAAGATCGCCATATCGACCGTACCGCCACCAGCTGCCATATCCATAAATGTACGCACCATTCCCAACACGGTACCCAAAAATCCAATCATTGGAGCTCCTCCAGCGATAGTTGCCAAAGCGGGGAGGTTGCTCTCCAATTTCGACACTTCGAGGTTCGCTACATTCTCGATTGCGTTTTGGATGTCACCCATAGGGCGACCAATGCGCACGATTCCCTTCTCGATCATACGCGCAATGGGGGTGTCGTTGCTTCGGCACATATCAATTGCCGCCTTCACCTTGCCTTCGTATATAAAATCTCTGATGCGATTCATAAAGTTAGCATCTATTTTCGACGCTTTGCGGATTGCCATATATCTCTCGACAAATATGAAGATCGTAACCCCTCCCAACGCTACGAGCGGCCACATCAACCATCCTCCCTTCGAAAAAAGCTCCCAAAGCCCCATTTGACTCTCCTGTGTTGTTGCGACCTCTTGAGCTGCCGCCTGCAAAAAATTAATCATTTGTTTGAGTTTTTATTTTTTATATTTGTTTTTATTTTGCTTTAATAATATTTTTCTCTCTCCTAATCTTGGTTCTTAACACCTATCCCTTTGCGACTAAATCGCGATTTTACTCTAGCCTTAAGATCCTTGAAATTGTCGAAACTCTCTTTGTAATATATACCGACACCTGTCTCTTGGAGACCTTGGTTCTCATCATATGTATCGATTGTTTGGGTGAAACCCTTAAGTTTCAGCGCTCCCGAACGATCTATAAGCCATGTGACATACGCTTCGCCTGCAAAGTTAGATGATGCCTCGCTATCGGTTTCGCCCGACGACGAAATATCGTTGTTGGTGTAGTTACCCTCAACCTCGACCAATAGGCGATTATTGATTAGAGATCTCGATATTCCAAAATCTAACTCATCGCCCGTAAGATCCGATTCGGGACGATAACGTATCACGACATTATAGTTGCTCGACGATAGCCAGTTACTCAACTGATTTGTCAACAACTCAAATCCTGTTGCCGCCGAAGTAGAGATTCCCAAATCGGAGGTTGCCCCCGTTGCACTATCCGAAATAAAGCTATTTGCCAACATCAAATAGAAGAATTGGCGCGATATAGTCTCTTGATCATTGAGCAGGTTGGCAAGCACCGCTTGTTGTTCGGGATCTCCCGTGGGCAACGAAACTGCAAACGAAACATCGGGTTGCATCAATCTATCGGTCAAATAGATCGTACAATCCACAGGCACCGAACGAGTCGATTCGTCCGACATGATCGGTTGTAAAGATGTCTTGAGTTTATAGACCGCCTCGATGTCGAGTCGAGCATCTAGAGGGTCTCCGCTCCACTGAATTGTCGATCCTGGGTTAATAACAAATCGTTTGTTAATGATATTTCGGAGTGTAAAAAGGTAACTACCCTCGGTGATAGTATAATCTCCATACATATCAAAAACATTTGATTTGGGGTTTACTCTTATGTTGATACGCCCCTCGCCGCGCCCCTTTATAATATCGCCCACTGTGGGGTCGATAACCAATTGGAACTCCGCATCGGGGGTGACATTAAGCGCCAAGTTTATGTTTAGGCTACTTCCACCTGTGGTTTTATTGCGCTTTTCGCTCTCGAAGAAACGACGCTTTATGGTCGAAATATCTGTTGTGTCGATCTGTTGTTTAGGGGTCACAAATGTTATAAACTCAGCGGTCGAAATATCTGATTTACCCAACAGAGGCATGAAAAATTCCGAATTATCGCGCGTAGTGGCGGTAATATCCATATTCACAACCACCTTATTTCCCATCAAGTCAATAACTCCCGATGTGAACATTTTGCCATAAAACAGATCATTATCGGCAAGTGTGGTGTTGAGCGCCAAGAAATCTGTGACATTGAGGCGCACCCGATATTCGATATTGGATAGATGTTGTAAATCGACACTCATGGTCATCGTTCCTTGGTTGCCTAGAGGGTCGTAGATCTCCACATTTTGACATGTTAACTTATTGTCGTTAACTTCGATACGAGCCTTGGGGAGTTTATATGCGACATTGGTATAATCTACCTTTGCCTCCATATCTACAATATCGACATACCCCTCCAACACCGCATTACGTCGCTCGCCACTAATTGTCAAACGAGCATCGGCATAACCCTTTGTCCCCGATATAATCCCCTTCAAAGGGGCATTTAACAACCCCATATGGAGGCTATCGACATCCAAGCTACCATAATATTTAACCTTCGATGGGATATAATATCCACGCACAAGGGTATCCCCCTTAATTCGATTTGTCACCGATACCTCTGCTTGGTTCATCTCACTATCCCATGCAGCACGAATATTCATCGGGGGAGCTGGTAATTCGTTGACACTTACCGAATCGAGAAGTACATTTGCTTCGACTCTCATGTTGTAGAGAGCCGAACTAACTGCAACATCGCCATTGGTCACACCCTCGACATTGTAGCCCAACGCCTCGGTTATGCTCGACAATATCGAGAGGTCGAAGTTCTGCATATCAATTCGCAGAGTGTCATTTGTCGACCTCGAAGCGAGACCTTCGATCTGTAGCTCTTGTTGATCGTTGCGGATTTTGAAATCATCTATCAGCAATCCAGCTCTGTCGATCTCGATGCTCTGAGCTTTAACATCCCACATTTGATCTCCATGTGTAAAGTGCGATGGGAGGAGATTCACCTTTGCCATACGTCCACGCAGTGGATCTCGATTTATTGCAGCAATTGCGGTAATCGTGGCAGACGACGCATCTCCAGTGTCGTTGTACCCCGCCGTGAAACGCACTCTATCGTCGACCGCTCCACCTTCGAACGCTAGATTGTCGAATTGGCGTGTGCCCACCAAAAGCTCCTTGATAGATCCATACACCGAAAGTGAATCGCTCAAATTTGTAGCTCCCATATCTATGTTTATGGCGAGTACCGAATTAAACTCCATGTATGGCGATTTGATCGCTAAAGATAGATCCTCTGTCGAAGAGTTATACATTAGGTCGATGTCGCTACCTTTGGATAGTTGCACATTGCTAGCAAATGTATTAATCAAAGGGGTTAGATCTTTGGCTTTAACCATCAGTCTAGAGAAACTATTTTTAGAATCTACAAAATTGCCAACGACATCATCACCCAATGAATCATACAACGATGGGAGGTATCTACCCAATGAATTGCGCAGATAATCCCACGACATAGCGTAACTATCTGGCGAACTATAACTCACATCGGCATATTCGGACTCTATTTCGAAGGTTTTGAGGTTTGCATTGTTGTTTGCATGCAGAACTATATTTTCGCCCTTCAACATATCGGCGTTGTAGTAATATTCGCCCCTAACAACTGTCACATCACCCACCGCCTTGTCTATCGAATTTCCTCGCCCTTGGATTGCGATATGGGTCGAGAGTCGCGACACGGAGTCTCGCTTGTTGACCTTTAATTTTTTGAGATCTATATCGTGAAGGTGAAGGTCGAAGTTGTACTCTAGTTGTTCGTTGTTGAAGTCAATATCTGCCGACGCTTCTAGATCTAACCCCTCGTTGGGCGATGCCAAACGCCCTAGGAACTCACCATTTTCAACAACACCTCCATAAGAGATGTTGTGGTATGATTCGCCACGCAAATCAACCTTCGCGATTATTCCATTGGCAAAGCTCGATGAGTATATATCGTTGAGGTTACCCTTGATCTTCGATGTTAAAGTTATGGAGCCTATCTCGTTTGAGTTTAACAATCTACCCAGCCTCAACCCTTCGATCGAAACATCGCCCTCGACCACTCTATTATCGCCGCTGTGAGTTGTCATTGTGAGCGACGATTTTGCGCCACCCACAGCTGTTGACGCTGTAAAGGATGTCGAAAAGTTCGATAATGTACCCTCTAATTTCGCACTACACTTTAGCTCCTTTGCTTTGTTTAACACCGCCTTTGTTTGTGGCGAAAGAGTTTTATTTACAACACCCTCCGAGAGTTTCGATATATCGGCAGGGGTTGTTATCAACTCATTTATTTGAGCCTCGAAGTGACTATTCTCAATATCGGGAAGTCCCGAAATATGAAGTTCCGCCACAACAGAGCTTCGCTCCTCAAATCTCGCACCCTCGATATTTATCGTAAAATCATCTATTTCACCCTCGACAACAGCATCTAACGACGAAACAGTCACCCCCCAATCTCTTAAACGAGGGGCAAAATATGCCACATCGTCGCTCGACAGGGTAGAGTGCACAACTTGCCCCGACACATCGACCATCTCGACAAAGTTTCTATAGTCGCTCCACGATGCTCCCACCACGCTCAAATAAGGGAACTTCATATAGCTGTGTCGACTCTCGATAGAGGCATCCATCAAACTTACAACTCCGATCGAAAGATATAGTTGACCGCTAAAATCGACAACTTCGAATCCACTCTGTTCGGTGCACGAGAGGTGTTTGATTTGGGCAGAGATAGCGGGCCCATCAATAATAAAATCATCAATTTTGGCATTCATACCCAACATCTGCATATCGCCATAGTCGACTCCATAGGTGGGGTAGCGATGGTTGAGCAGATCAATCTTAACATCAAAATTTCTAACCTCTAGGGCATCAAATGATATTACCGTACCCTTTTGAGCTGGCACTTTGGGTGTTAGCTTTTCGATCAGATATTTTATATTCATCACCGAATCAGCATCTTGGCGCAAATAGATCCCTCCATTCGACACGGTGCACGATCCTAGCTTCACTTCGCGCGAAGAGATACCAATTCTCATGATGTTGAGATCTATACGTTGGGCATAAAGGAGCGTGTCGCGATTTACATCCTCTACATAAACATCGCCAATCGAAAAGCGACCCAATGCCCCAACACTCAATTTGCTTATAGTCACCCTAGAATCCAGATACTCTGATGCAAAGTTTGTTGCATAGTCAACCAGTCGGCTCTGAATAGCTGGTATAGTTAGCAGAACCGACAACATTAAAGGCACAAAAATCAACAACAATATGAATGTTGGTATGAGCTTTAATAATATTTTTATAACTTTGCGCACAGTTAGTTTTTGTATTAAGCCATTTGCCTATTTGTAGGGTAAGTGGCTACAAACTACAAATGTAACGTTTTTTATATTAAAAATAGTTTTTTAACCCCAAAATTTATACCCAAAATTATATATGGACATCACCATTTTAGGAATTGAGTCATCGTGCGACGACACCTCGGCAGCGGTAATCCGCAACACCACTCTACTTTCGAATGTCATCGCTTCGCAAGCGGTGCATGTGAAGTATGGCGGCGTGATCCCCGAACTCGCCTCGCGTGCCCACCAACAAAACATAATCCCCGTGGTCGACACCGCCCTCAAAGAGGCAGGTATTACACCCGACAAACTCGATGCCATAGCCTTCACGCGTGGGCCAGGTTTGGTCGGAAGTTTACTCGTTGGAGTCTCTTTTACCAAGGGTTTATCGTTGGCGCACGACATCCCAATGGTCGAGGTTAACCACCTTCAAGGGCATATCCTTTCGCACTTTTTGGATCTTCCAGATCGCGAACTTCCACACCCCGATTTTCCATTCTTGTCGCTACTCGTGAGTGGAGGACATAGCCAAATTGTGAAGGTTACATCGCCTCTCGAAATGGAGATCATCGGATCGACAATCGACGATGCGGCGGGCGAAGCATTCGACAAATGTGCCAAGGTTATGGGGTTGCCATACCCTGGAGGTCCAGTGATAGATAGACTCGCTAAGGAGGGTGATCCTAAGGCGTTTAAATTCGCAAAACCACAAGTGTCGGGATATGATTATTCATTCTCGGGGCTCAAGACTTCGTTTCTCTATACGCTTCGCGATGCGATGGCTCTGGATGGGGAGTTTATCGAAAAGAACAAGGCTGATTTGTGCGCATCATTGCAATCGACAATAATAGATATTTTGCTCCATAAACTTATCCTTGCTGCCAAACAAACGGGCATAAAGGATATTGCAATTGCAGGTGGAGTGTCGGCAAACTCGGGGTTGCGCAGTGCAATCGAGGCGGAGGGCAAAAAGCGCGGATGGCGCACATTCCTCCCCGAACTAAAATTCACCACCGACAACGCCGCAATGATCGCCATAACAGGATATTTCCGCTATCTCGAAGGGTTAACCTCTCCGCTCGATGTAGCTCCCGTAGCTCGTATCGAGGAGCTAAAATAGAGTAATTTCTAAGTATGTCATTGCGGATTTGATCCGCAATCTTATCATATACAAATACTTATGAGATTGCGGATCAAGTCCGCAATGACATACTTAGAATTTATATTTTAATAAGCGTTATCACTCCACTGGAATTTCGGATTGATCCAATATAATTTTGGATCAATCTGAAATTCCAGTGGAGAGAAATAATAAATATTTTTTAGCTTTGTGCCATGAAAGAGAATTTAGATCCCATAAGCATCCTTCTACCCGAAGGAATTTTAGAGCATTT
>JBCQUZ010000088.1:0-8558 GCA_047173645.1 Rikenellaceae bacterium | reverse complement strand
GTCGAGTCGCTCGCCATCTTTCAGAACTACATCGGGTATAAGTAGTGTTTTGCCATCATCGAGCGTGGCACGTTGGCTCTCGCTCAAATTGATGTTGCCCAACTTGAATGGGATATTTTGTTTCGAATATCGCACCGTCTTTCTATCTTCGCTCAGCTTGACAAAGCTGTTAAATAGCTCACCACTCTTGTTCGTCATACCCTCAATCCACACCTTTTCGCCATTGAGAAAACGACGTTTTTGGTCTGGTGTCAGCATCTTGCCGCTCATCGTAATTGTGTGTTTCGCCTCAGCTGCCTTGCGCTCTGCCGCCTCTCTTTGAGACATCACTTCGGCTACACCCTTGATAACCTGCACTAAATACCCATAGCTAAATGAGCGGTCAATTTGTGATCCTTTGAACCTATGGTCATCTTTTGCGAACGAAATACCCTGCACATCGTTTGTCCCTCTGCGATATTTCAACTCCATATTCACGCCCTCTTTTGATAATTTCTGCCCCAATTCGTCAATGGTTTTAGTATATGGTAGTGATGCCATAATAGCATCGTGTATCTCATATTTAGTCTTTTCTGAGCCCTTTAATTTGTGCCTTTTGACCCTTGATTTATCTACTCCATAGGTTAGGTTATACTTGTCTTTTATCTTCTTGCAGGTCGCAACATTGCGCTTATAATCGTTCTTGTCGGTGATGAGTTTGCCGTTGTTGTCGATGCGATTGTAGATGATATGCACGTGCTCGTTGTCTGCATCGTGGTGGCGCACGATGATGTATTGGGTATCTTTGATGCCCATATTTTGCATATACTCCTCTGCTAATTTAGTCATAAAATCGTTTGTCATTCGCTCTCGGTCTTCGGGGGCGAATGATATTGGGATGTGTCCTGCTGGGCTTTTTATTTCACTGCGAACTGAGCGTTGTAGCTCGAAAGAGGTTATCATATCCTCCTTACTCATCGCCATCACACCCTCCGCTTTTAGCACCTCAACATCGCTTTTCATCACGTACCTCACGCACCCTGCGAACGACTGCGCCTTAATATTTTTTGCTATCATCGACTATCTCTTTCAGTTTTCCAATCAAGCCACAGGCGTACAATTTGTATGAACCTTGCCCCTCATTGAGGTGCTTGGCTATCTGGTTTAGGTTGTTCGCCTCACCTGCCAACTTGCGCATAAGATCCAAATGCTCGGCAGTAAATGGAGCTTTCACACACCCATTCACAGCCATCTGACGAGCGTATGCAGTGGGTGAAAGCTTGAGCCTTTCAGCCTTGGTTAGTATATTCACGTAGTCCATCTCTGATAATTTCAGATTGATGGAGCGTGTTAATTTATCTCTTAGTTTGGGCGGTCTGCCCACCTTTTTCACTTTCATTATATACATTTTTAAAACTCTGCGACTATCAGGAGCGGAGTTTACCCCCAAATCACAACAGTGTTTGGGCGAGGTTTTGACTGCGCTACGCTTGTCTTCCACCTCCTTGCAGGGCATAGTGAGCGAGCTCCCTCTGCTCCTGCTTCGTTCGGTGGTTGAGGTAACTCAAAACGTTTCGGGTCTCCCGAAACATTACCTCGCCTATTAAACTTTAAATAGCTTTGGGAATATCTGAATCTGAATGTTTGATGGCTTGCAATCATTCAGTCATTCAAACATTCAGTTATTCAATCATTCATTCACTCAACTAATCGAGGAATCAATCTTTCAATCACGCATTCAATCATTCTCGACTCTCTGATTCCAAGAGTTCTAGCATTCTTGAAAATTTGGAAATATGAAAACTTGAAAACAAGGAAACAAGTTTCCAAGTTTCCAAGACATATTGGAAACAAGAATTATTGATTGGTAGATAGAATGCAACAGGTATATCAACTATACCCGCTGCACTCCATTCAGCAATTACTATAACTTTCGCCACTGCTCAACATCCTCTGCATACATCTCCAAATGATGACTCAAAACATTCTGCACAAATCCAGATACACTCAGTTTTCTATCCCCAAGTTGACGAACAATTCTATCAATCCTATCACGCTCATCTCGACTGATAAATATGGTCTGCCTATCAATAATCTTAGGCGCATATAAGTATCTATCTCGATACTCCTCCATCGATGCTCTACGTTGTTTCGGAGTGGTGCGCTTAGGTTGCTCACTCTGCTCAGTGTACTCGGTTTGTGCAGCCACTGCTGCATTCTCTTCTAACATAATTCTCTCTTTTTGATTACTACTATTTGTGTGTAAACTTTGTCGTATTTACACGCTGTCGAGAACAAAATAAGTGAGTTAATTTGATATAAACAAGCAAATTAGCCGAGTTGGATAACGTTGCGTAGTAATGCTTTAGACTGCACTATGCTAAGGCGTTAGACTCGGTTTAGGATGCGCTATTTTGCGGATGTGATAAGTTGGTGTTGTGAATTTGGCAAGTAGGCTGAATGCGGCAATAGCTTATAGATAGTCAAGTAAACAAACTGTGCAGAATGGGGCAATTTAGTGCATAATGATACATCACTATTGCAACATTCGTTTTTTTAGAAAATGATCCTTATATTTGTCTCGAAGTCTTGAAACTCACCCTTGGATAAGGTGGGTACAACAAGTAGTAGGGGCTTCAAAATAATAACTGTTTTTACTTTTGGGTTTTGGAGAAGTGCATAAGTGCGAGATGCATCATGGCTCGCACACGATTTATGTAACTAAACAAAAGAAAAACTTAATGAAAATAATAAATATCGAGGAGCGTGCCTACGAAAAGATGATGGCTCGCTTCAATGACTTCACCCAAGCGGTGGAACGTATTTGTCAAACGAATAGTAACAAGCAACTCGATGAGTGGCTTGACAACCAAGATGTGTGCACGATGCTCAACATCAAACCTCGTACTCTGCAAAGTTATCGAGATAGTGGCGCAATCGGATTTACGAAGATCGGGAATAAGATCTACTACCGTGCCGCGGATGTGTTGAACCTTCTAAATGCTGCGTAACGATGGGTGAGATTATAACACACGATAGCGAGCAGGTGACAAGGTTTGTCGACACGCTTGATAGCCTACAGGAGAGCTTAGAGACGATGACACTAAATTGCAAGCCGACACTTAATGGCGAGAGCTACCTTACAGATAAAGAGGTTTCAGAACGCCTGAAAATCAGTGAGCGTACTTTGCAAGATTGGCGCAGTAAGGGAATTATTGACTACATCAAATTTAGGGGCAAAGTAATTTATGCTGAGTCGGCAATTCAACGACTATTAGATAAGCACTTTCAGAAGGCTTGGCGATAGCTCTATGCTGTTCAGAGCTAAAGGAGTTAGAGTTGCACATTAAACGTTAAAAGCGATAACCACACAGGTGAAGTTAATCTCACCTATGCGGTTATCGCTTTTTTATGCTTTATCTTCGCCTCAGTCGTTATCGTTGCAGTGGCTCTCCTGCGTAGAGAGTGGAAATAGGCAATACTTACGACTGCAAGGAGTAACCGCAAGGCTTGGTGTTGAATATCTCCACGTTCTAAAGCTACATTTGCCACTGTAACGATAATGACTGAGGGGATTAGCTATAAACACTATCTCTACTATTCATCTGAACATATATCGGTTGCTTGGGGTTGGATTGTGTTAATCTACGAATTACCCATTTGCGAAAAATATCAGCCTCATAGCCATCAACCTGAAAAGCAACAGCAATCACCATCTCCAACCCAAAATAATCGGGAACAATCGAACCATTCCGACAAACTACACCGCCATCGCCACAATCTCGAAACTGACGAGATTTAAGCAACGTCTTAATCTTACCCTTAACAGTCGAAACCATTATGCCCAACAACCGAGCAATTTCATAATCTGTCATCTTTACATTCGCTGGCACATTCACCGCACCGCTATCACTAATCGTTATCACTCTACTCTCCATAATCTATGCTTGTTTAGTTAATCCTATATTTTTATCGTTGTAAATCTTAAAATCCCCCTTGATACTTTTAGACAATATCTTCATATCCTCGTCAATTTTCTGATTGGTTAGTCGAGCATACAGTTGTGTTGTCCGAATATCGGTGTGCCCCATCATCCTGCTAACGGTTTCGAGTGGTACGCCATTAGATAACGTTATGATTGTGGCGAAGTTATGTCTGCTTTGATGATAAGTTATGTTGTTCTCTATACCGCAAAGTTTAGCCGCTTTTTTGAGGTAAATATCCGTTTTGCCATACCTCATTATATTAAATAACCTACCATCTTTTCGCTCCGATCTATACTTTCCGAGAATCTCACGTGCAATATCAAGTAGTCGAATATGACACTCCGTACCTGTCTTTTGCCTCTTGAAATTGAGCCACGCAACATCGCCCTCCATCTTGATATTCTCCTCTGTAAGAGCTATCATATCCACGAAACTAACCCCACTGAATGTCGAGAATACAAACATATCACGTGTGTGGCGAGTCATCGGGCAATCAATCGGTGTAGATACCATTTTGGCAAACTCCTCGGCTGTCATATGTCGATGTTTCTTAGGTGGTCGCTCGGCTATAAATTCTGCGAAGGGGTTGAATCGAAGTAGTCCTTGATCGACTGCCAATCGCCCCATCTTCTTGGGGATAATGATAATCTTACGCACTGTATTTGGCGAGTAACCTCTGTTGATACGCATATAGTAGTCGAACTTCTCGATGAATGAGTAGTTTAACTCCTTTAGCTCTATATCGTCACGGTGGTATCGCTTTTGGATAAACTCACTTAGCAGATTGTAAGCATCTTCATAGACCTTAATACTCTCCGCCACGCGTGTTATACCGATCATCTTACGATACTGTTCATTATGTTCAGATAGCAGAGTAAGAAGCGTAGTTTGCTTTTGACCAATGCCCAAAACCATATTCTTAATCTGCTCCGCTGTAACATAGTTGTACTGCTTTAGTAGCTCAGCGTGGTACTCCGTGATCTTTTTTGTTAGCTCCTCTAACTTCTGGTTCGTCTGCACCACTGCTTGCCCTCGCCCCTTTAGTCGGTATATTTTTGCGTCCCACTGCTGTGGCTCTACATCTATTTTTGTCGAGAATTGTGCAATCTCACCATTGATAGATATGCGACCCATAATTGTGGTTTGTCCACTCTTTTTAACCTTGCCTTTATTGATGTAGAATATCACCGCAAAGGTGCTGTATTTCTTCTTTTCCATTACGCTAATTTATATTTTCCTGCTAATCTTATCTCTAACTCCGCCATATCACTATTTATCTTCTCCGTTGAAATATGTGCATATATACGTGTGGCTCGCATATCGCTATGACCCAACATTTGGCTAACAGTCTCTATCGGAACACCCTGAGATAGAGTAACTACCGAGGCATAGCAGTGACGTGCGGTGTGAAAATTCATTTTAGTCTCAACGCCACATATTTCAGCTATCGTTCGTAGATACTTTCCAATCTTTGAATCACTTGGCATCTTAAACATCTTGTTCTCCGTATATCGTCCTCTATATTTATCTATGATCTGGAGTGCTGGCTCTAAGAGTGGTACATCAAATGCAACACCAGTCTTACGCCTCTTGGCGTGAATCCACCATGTGCCATCTTCCGCTTTTGCCAACTTATCGAATGTCAATGCTTTCATATCTCCGTAGGCGATACCCGTGAACGCTGAAAAGATATACATATCTCGCACCCAATACAGAATTTCATTATTAAGAGGTGTCGTCAGAACCCTCTGCAACTCATCTTTAGTTATCGAACGTGGCTTGATTGGCTCACTCTGAAATTGATACCCTGCAAATGGATTTCGTGAGATAAGACCCTCATTTACAGCTTTACGCACAGCACACTTTAATTTTACAATTATCCCCTCCATCGTGCTCGTCTTTAATCCCAAATCTATTTGTAGGTAGTGCTCGAAGTTTGTAATGAAAGAGAAATCAATCGCTTGCAGAGAGATGTCGGTGAGGTTATATCTCACTTTCAAAAATCGCTTAATATGGTTGAACGCTATGCCATAACGTTTATAGGTGTATATTGTCAAGTTGATTCCAATACGAGGTTTTAGTTGTTCGTGCAGCTTGTCGCAGTAGCTCATCAGGCTCTCTTGCTCCGATGCTATACCTTGAAATAGTGTCTTTACCTCCGTGGCGACAACATCGACCTTTCGGCTCAATAGCTCATCGTGTAGCGAGTGGATCGCAAGGTTGATTCTATCAAGAGTTGCGTTTAGCTCTTTTGCAATGCGACTTTTGCCGATGGCTCTTGCCGCTTTGGTATCCCAAATTTTCTCAACGACATAACATTTAGCACTAAATTGTGCCATACTTTTTCCAATGGTGATACGTCCCATTATCGGCACTGTACCATCTTTTCGTAGCTCCTTGTGGCGGAGGTAGAAACTTACTTTTAGCTCTTTGCTCATATTCTTGTATTTTTAGTTTTAATTTGTCCGTAATTTTGCGGGTCGCAAAATTACAGATATTTGAGCAAAGAGACGAATATAACCCACTGCAAACCAGCGCAAAAGAACCCGAAGATTCCTTTTCTGCATTTCTCCAATCAGCACCAAGTTACATAACCAAAAGTAGGTAATGGATTCGTAACGGAAGCAATGCGTAAATAGCGTACAAACTGCACTTTTCACTAATCCAACCAACCACATTCTACCGCATACTACACGCAATATCAATAAGTTACGCTAAAACTCCTCAAACTGCATTTTTAGTGCAGGATCTGGGAGCAACCTTTTTGAGTGGTACTACTATCTCAAACTCGCTCACTGAGCTGTATTTGCTGTTCAAGTATCTTCGGCCAAAGGAGCTTGAGCGACAGAACATCAAGTGCTTCGATGCGTGGGCAGCAATCTTCGCAAAGAAAACCACTGACTTTGAGTTCTCGGTGACGAATAACATTGTCAACAAGGAGCGATTCCGCTACTTCATCAAAGTGCCTGAGTTGGCAGCGTTCTACAACGAGATTACTGACTACCGCACAACTGAGGATGTGGGTGTGGATAGACCTGCGAAGAATGAAATCTTGCATAATATCCCACCTACGCCCGAACAGGAGGAGTTCATCGAAAAGTTAATGAGGTTTGCCCAGAATGGCGATGCCACGATATTGGGGCGTGAACCATTATCAGCAACGGAGGAGAAGGCGAAGATGTTGATTGCCACCGACTACGCTCGCAAAATGGCTCTCGATATGCGAATGATTGATGGCGACAGGATGAGGATCACCCCAACAACAAAGCATCTCAATGTGCCGACAAAATCGCAGAGTACTACGCTAACTATCACGACCAAAAGGGGACACAGTTTGTATTCTCCGACCTCGGCACATACAAGTCAGGCGAGTGGAATATCTACTCAGAGATTAAGCGTAAGTTGATGGATGATTATGGTATCCCTGCTAATGAGGTGAGGTTTATTCAAGAGTGCAAAACTGAGAAGGCTCGTAAGTCGGTCATTGACGCTATGAATGAGGGTAAAATCCGAGTTTTGTTTGGCTCAACCTCAATGCTTGGCACTGGTGTAAACGCTCAAAAGAGAGCCGTTGCGGTGCATCATTTAGAGGCTCCGTGGCGTCCGAGCGACCTATCCCAGCGAGATGGAAGAGCTGTGAGAAAAGGCAATGAGATAGCGAAGTATTTTGCTGGTAATAAGGTAGATGTAATTCTATATGCAGTTGAAAAATCACTGGATAGCTACAAGTTCAACCTACTCCACTGCAAGCAGACATTTATCTCGCAGCTAAAGAGTGGAGCTATGGGTGCAAGAACCATCGACGAGGGTTCGATGGACGAGAAATCGGGAATGAATTTTTCGGAGTATATGGCGATTCTATCGGGCAACACCGACCTTCTGGACAAGGCGAAGTTAGATAAGCGAATAGCGTCGTTGGAGGGTGAGCGCAAGTCGTTCAACAAGGATAGAGCAAGCTCCTCAAAAAAGTTGGATTATGCTCTGCAAACGGTCGAGAGCAACAACACAACTATCGCCAAGATGAGTAGCGATTATGGTAAATTCGTAGCTGCGACACAGCGAGACAAAGATGGCAATATCATCAATGCAATCAAGTTAGATGGTCTCGCCACCACCGACATCAAGCGCATAGGCGCAAAGTTGCAGGACATCGCCAAGCGAGTAGATACACAAGGAGTTTACGAGCCAATCGGAGAGGTATATGGTTTCAAGTTGGTGGTAAAGACCGAGCGCAACTTAACCATTAGTGGCGAGAAAAAGGAAAACCGCTTTTTTGTCGAGGGCGAATACCGATACAGCTACAACAATGGTCAGATCGCAATGGCAGACACCAAAGTAGCAGCTGCAAACTTTCTAAAAGCATTGGAGAAGATACCTACGACAATAGAGCAGTACAGCAAAGGCAATGCGCAGTATGAGCGAGACATCCCAATCCTCAAAGAGGTGGTGTCGGGCGTATGGAAAAAAGAGGAGGAGCTAAAGCAACTCAAAGCTGAGGCTGCATCGCTGGAGCGCAAAATTCAACTTTCGCTCACACCCCAAAAGGATGGCGCACAACAAGAGCAGAGCGAGGGGCAGGAGGTGGTTGCTCAA